>JBDLJE010000030.1:0-25637 GCA_039714575.1 Campylobacterota bacterium
AAAAACACTTACTGTTTCAAATAAGCCTGAATCTCTTTTTTCACTCTCTCCAACTCCGGCTGATACTGGTTCATCAAAGACATCAGATATTTCGATTTGCCTTTAGAGATAGCCGCATGGATCTGTGTCGTAATGCTGGCAAGTCTAAGTGCCCCGATATTGGCAGTAACCCCTTTAATGTCCAAACAGAGCTGTTTAAGCTCCTGCAGATCATCCTTGACCATAACACTGCTCATCTGTTGAGATGAACCGCTGTAGAGCGTCATAAACTCCCGTAAGATCTCACCGTAAAGCTCTTCATCGGAACTTGCCATCTCAAACCCGTCACGCGCTGCCAATGAGACGGTATTGATAAAGGCGGCTTTAGGCCTGCATCTTTCACTCTCCTCAGGTGAAACAATCTCCTTACTGAGATAATGATTGAAAAACGTATTGAGCTCTGTAGCCTGAACAGGTTTACGCATATATTGGTCCATACCCAAACCGTCATCAGCGATCTTCTCTTTTGACATGATGATGATCGGAACCCCTTTGTATCGGCCAAAATTGCGTATCTTTTGCGACAGGTGCAGACTGGTCTCTCTGTCAATTTCCACACCGATCAAGATAAGGTCAAAGACCGGCATCTTTTCAAACATCCATAGACTCTCTTGGGAGCTTTTCGCTAAGGTAAGGTTCACGCCCGAACGCCGTAAAAGTGAAAAGATCGCCTTTTGATTATCGCGTTCGTTTTCTATCACTAAAATACGGCTGCCGCTATAATCTTCAAATACTTTTTTATCGATCTTACCGGCAGGCTGTTCTTCGCCACTGGCTTTAGCCGTACCTGACGCCTCTTTATTCTCTTCAAGGGTGATGATCGTGTTAAAGACACTCTGTATGTTCACCGGTTTGATCAAAAGCCGGTCTACCGCGCCCAGAGGAACCTGATAGTCTATTTCGTCTTTAGCCTGTAAAAGTGCGACGACGTTGACCTGGTGAGCTCTTTTAATAGCACGGACCTTCTCTACGAGAGAGAGGTCTAACGCATCTTTTTCTATGAGCACCGTATGGTATTCACGAATGATCTCCGGATTTGACACAAGGTCCAAAGTGAAAACAACTGTCACCTCGTTCTTAAAATATTCATACATACTTTGAATCGACTTTGCCAGCTTCTTGTTGCTGTTGACGATCAATATCTTACGACCTGTCATACTGAGTGACGGAAGCCGGTAGAACCGCTTGTCTTCAGGATCTGATTCCGTCAGAACAAGTTCGATCTTGAATTCGTTTTTACCCGTCTCATCTTCACCTAACGTTATGTCACCCTGCATCATTCTGGAAAGTTCTCTGGCAATATAGAGTTCGATCTTCATACTCTCGTCAAAGTCACTGTCTGAAAAAGGAACAAAGAGAGCATCCGAGCTGCTGAATCCCTCTTCTAATATACACTCTTGTACACTAAAAAGCAGTTTAAGACCCTTCTCTTCTTTAATGCTTTTAGCGTGCAGGATGACCTGTGTATCAGACTGATGATGAATGATGTTGGAGAGCACATTAAAAAGCAGCAGACGGATATGGCGTTTGTCCCCTATGAGTTTAGGCGGTACCTTCGTATCGATGTCGAAGATCAATTCAACCTTTGTACGTGCCATCTGTGAACGCAGACTTTTTGCCAGATCATCAAGCATGTCGTTAACTGTAAAGGCACTCTCTTCAAGTTTTATCTTGCCCGACTTCACTTTCAAAAAGTCGACAAAGTCAGCGCTTATCTCAACAAAATTCTGGGCTGCTTCCTGTGCGTTTTCGTCCTCTTTGACAAGATAATTTTCCAGCTCTTGCTGTAGTCTGGTGTTCTTGGAATCGGCCTCCATTCTGAACATCTCCTGCACACTGTCCGCCGCTGTACTGTCTGCTATCAGACTGGCCTTGTCAAGTTCTGCCTCTTCCAAAGAGGAGGTAAGTGTCTTTACCGAATGACCGCTCTCACGATACCTCTTATAAAAGTGGACCGATATAAATATAAACGATGTTAATAAAAATGCATAGATGAAATCAATAACATCCATCCTCAGGTATTCTTCAAATATTTCGACCATTAGTAAGACCTCATCATTTAGACTTCTTTTTTCTCTTGGTAAAGCGACACAAGAAGATCAAAGACTTTTTGAACCGTAACAGGCTTCGACAACTCACCGTCTAACAGTGCTATCGTCTCTGCATCACTATGTTCAAAGGATTCATTTTTATTCAAAGAGACTGCTTTCACAGCTCTTTTCGACTTGATCGCTTCAAGTTTTGCATTCAAATGTTTTGCAAAGTAGCGTTCTTGAATGACCAAGATGTCATAGTCTTCCAACATCTCCAAAGCCGAAAAGAGCTCTTTGGATGAGAGGACATCCACCTCGTTCTTGAAATACTCGAACATCTTCTGTATCGCCAGAGCTGACGCATTATGATCGTCAACGATCAAAACAGAGTGCCCTGTCATCGTTTTCGACGGTAGACGGTAGTGTCGCATCTCATTCGGGTTTGGCATGTAAAGTTTCAGTGTGACCATAAAGGCGCTGTCGTTTTCGTTTTCAGGTTCGAACGTCACATCCCCATGCATCAGACGGGCATACTCTTTTGCCAGGTAAAGTTCAAGACCTGTCTGTGTTTTACCTTCTAAAAAAGGTGTAAAGATGTCAAGTTTCTCTTCTTCGAAGTTGTCTTTGTCATACGAAATATAAAATTCCAAATGTAAAGCACCGTCACCCAGGTTTAAGCGTTTGACCTTGATCTCAATAAGATATGACCGGCTTTTAAACACAACATTTTGGATGAGATAAAAGAGCGTATCTTCCATACGTTCAGCATCACCGATAAGCTGTGAAGGAACATTGGCGTCAATATCAAAGACGATCTCAAAATTGCGGTCACTTGCAAGGGTGTGCACTTTTGTCATCACGGCATCCAGGGCGGTATTAAAATCGAAAGAGCCGGTCTTGATATCCACTTTCCCCATCTTTAATTCTAGATACTGTCTGTACAAAGGGGTAAAACTTTCTCTTTTTTCTTGTGGGATCATACGCTCATTAAAGAGATTTTCCAAGGCCACATCCAGGGGATCTCTCTGCACCTCTTCTTCATCTTCTTCCGGTGCTTCAGGCTTGATCTTTTTTTTCGGTTTTGTCTCTTGCTCAGCAGGAAGAGGTTTATGCCGCTCAGGTTTGGGTGCAAGAGCTCTTAATTGACGTAATATAATAGGCATGATGATCAAGATCAAGATGACAACACCAATGATCTTCAAGATAAAAAGGTTCTCTTCTACCCTTGCCTCTTGCAAGGTTTGCTGGGCAGCGAAAAGAGTAGATGACAGGAGTAGAGAATACAGTAACAGAAAAAGCTTCATGGCTCACTTTCGATACAGGACCACTTTGACTAATCCACAATGGATCTGAAAGTGCCTCATAATTATTAAGAACCAATCTTAACACACTCTTTTTTCAGGTAACTTAAGGAAACGCTAAAACCCGACAGAAGCTACTATATTACGATGAGTAGTGTGCAAATATCTTTGGTTCGTCTGCTATAAAGGTCTTACCAAGCAGTTCAACTTTACGGGCATGCAGCATCACACGCTTGGCACGTCGTCCGCCGTACTGCTCATCACCGGCAATTGGAAAACCTATAGAGCGCAGGTGACAGCGGATCTGGTGTGTACGGCCTTCACGAATGACTACTTTGACTTTTGAATACTTACCGACGACCTCTACCGGGGTAACGGTTGAGTGGGCTGGTTTGCCTTTAGGCGAGATCTTGGAGAACGCTTTGTTGTGACGTTTCTCTGTCAAGATCGGCTTGTCGATCTCAGTCTCATCGATAAACATCCCCTCGACCCACGCCGTGTACTCTTTGTAGACCTTGTTGCGTTTGAACTCACCGATCGCTTTAAGGCGGTACTCTTCATCTTTGACCAAGATCAGCACCCCGCTTGTCTCACGGTCAAGACGGTGAAGCAGCTGGGCATCCGGGTATTGGCGTTCAACTTCATCGGTATTAAGAAAGGCAGGTTTATCGACCACTAAAAGGTCACTGTCTTCATAGATGATCTTGGCTTTTGCGATCTCCTGGACATTGAACGAGGTCTTCACCGGAAGCTCGCCGCGGGCAACGGTTACCTTGCGGTTCGCTACATAGACCAGACCGCGGTCGATCAATGCTTTTGCCTGAGAGTTGGAGATCGACTCCTGAATCGCTAAAAGTTTATAGGCCTTTTCCATCTCACCGCTGCCTCTTTGCCCTCGTGCTTCACCTTCGACCATAAACTCATCAGCATCAGTGCCAGTCTTCTTTTTGCCTCTTGCAGGACGTTTTGCATCCGCTTTGGCAAAGGCTTTAGCCCTTACCTTCGCCTTGCCCTCTTCTTTTTTATTCTTAGCACGTTGGTCAGATGCTCTTTTTTTCTTGCTATAGTCCATAATTTATCCTCAAATTCTCAATATTTATCTGTTTAAATACCTAATTATACTCTCTAAATCGATCTTTTCATCGACATAAGAGTTTTCCATCTTCTCAGCTTTCTGAAGTGCCTCTAAAACAGCACTCTTTTCAACCTCTTGGACGTTATGCACATACTTGAAAAGTTCCTGCTGCATAAAGGCGTGTTGCCCTGTAATGATCTTACAGCCAAAGTGTGCCGGCTCTAATGGGTTATGACCCCCTACATCCTCTTTGAAGGCACCGCCTATGATCGCTATATCACTGATCGCGTAGATGTTGTTAAGCTCACCCATAGCATCGATCAAGACGATGTCTGCTTCAAAATCATTGGCTTCGCTCCATCGTGAGAGGCTAAGATCAGCACTTTTCATCTCATTAAGAAGCGTCCACACCTTTTCAAACCGTTCCGGATGTCTTGGAACAACGAGCAGTTTGGCATTATGCATTTTTACATACTCTAAATACGCTTCGACAATGAGCTCTTCTTCATCTTCATGGGTACTTGCTGCAACTATCACTTCACTATGCGGCTTTGTGTATATCTTCGATGCCGCTATCTTCTGTGCCAGCTTGATGTTTCCGACTACTTCAATGTTTGTTGCACCCAAGGCTTCAAAACGCTGTTTGTCGGTTTCACTCTGACAAAAGATCTTGTCAACCCGTCTGAACATCTGAACGTACAACCAACGAAGCTTCATGTATTTTGGGAAACTTCGTTCTGTCATACGGGCATTGAGCAGAACGACCTTAGCCCCTTTTGCACGAGCAACGGCAAAAAGCAGATACCAGAACTCCGCCTCTAACACCACCAGGACCTGATGTTTTTTGATCCAAAACGGCAACAGCGACTCAAAAGGGAGGTAGCGTACTTCAGCCCTGTACTTTGACGCTTCAGCATGACCGGTATGGGTGATCGTTGAGATAGAGACATCTCTCTTCTCCAACTTCTCCAGAACCGGTGTCAATGCTCTGGCCTCACCCAATGAGCAGACATGAAACCAGATATCATCTTTTTTAAATCGTGGATTCTTTTTCAGGAAAAAACGTGCAGGGATCGACTCTCTGTATTTTGTTTTAGTTGAAAGAAGAAGTAAAAAAGGTAAGGCGACAAGATGAAGTATTGTCGCTAAAAGAAAGTAAAGAAGTGTAAATGGTCTTATCATAATTACACCTCTTTAACTGAAGTGTGATTACGCTTCAGCTGCCTCTGTAGATGGCTCGATGTAAAGGATACGGCCGCAATGCGGGCAGTTCGTGATCTCTTCGCCTTTGATGACTTCAGCATATACCTTGTCATTGATGACCATGTAACAACCCATACAAGCCTGGTTCTTAACTTCAACAGCTGTTGTGTTTTTAGCCCAGCGACGGATCTTCTGGTAGAACGAAAGACCTTTTTGGTTCATCTTGGAGACAAGCTTCTCTTTTGCTTCGAACACTTTTTGACGTTCAGTGTTGATCTCTGCAAGCTTAGCGTCTACCTCTTCTTTAACAGAAGCGAGGTTCGCATCGATCTCTTCCATCTGCCCTTGAAGTTCAGCCATCTTCTCTTGTTTGTTCTCGATCACTTTTTCTAAACGCTCGATCTCTTCGTTGGCAAAAGAGACCTGCTCTTTTGCGATCTCCTCTTCAAGTTGAAGTGACTTCATCTCGCGTTCCGTCTTAACGTCACCGCTTTTTTTGCTGTTCTCTTCAAGTTTTGCAGAGAGTTCAGCGATATGAAGCTCGTTTTTCTGTTTTTTGACCTGTTCTGCTTTAGACTCTTCGTCCAGTGATGCGATCTCAGCGCTTAGGTTCTCTTTTTTAGCCAAGGCTGCTTCATACTTGATGTTTGCTTCTTCGATCTGTGGCTCAAAGGCATCGATCTCTTTGTCAACTTTAGATAGGTCGATGAGTTGTTCTAGGTGCTTGTTCAATCTTTTTCCTTAAAATAGTGCAGTTACTGTATAGATCATACTGCTAAAAAGTGGTAAGAGCGCCCATGTTCAGGGCACTTCTCATCTACAAATAAGTAAATGGGTTTTTTGATGATGAAATTATAACCGTTAATCCTAAATTTTTCAAATCTTCCGCCAATATCTCGCCAAAAAAGCGCTCACTCTCAAAGTGTCCGATATCGATCATGTTCAGACCCAGCATCTTCGCTTCCATCGCATCGTGGTACTTGATATCACCTGTCAAGAAAAGGTCTGCATCGATCTCGCCTATCATCGAAGCACCTGAACCCGTACACAAGGCCACACGTCTGATCTCTCTGTCATGCGCGACAACACTTTTAATATGAGTGAGGCCAAAGACCTTGGACACCTCTGCACTAAACTCCTCCATGCTGCTCTTCACATCAAAATAGACCAGGTATTCATCCCTGTTCAGAACTGTTTTACCCAAGACCTTTTCAGCTACGTAAGTATTTAGATGTGTCAAGTCGAAATTGGTGTGCATCGCGATGTTGGCGATCTTCTTTTCGATCATCTTTGCAAGCAGTTTACTGGGATAGGTCGCAAAGTCCATCGACTTGATACCGCTGAAGATAAGCGGGTGGTGTGTGATGATCAAGCTCCCCTCTTCGACACTCTCTAAAAGCTCTTCATCTATGTCAATACTTAAGACGACATCAGTGACCTCTAGATCGTAACTGCCGAGGATCAATCCGGAGTTGTCCCAGGAGGCCTGCATCTCAAAAGGGGAAAGCTCATTTAACACATTGTAGATCGCTTCTACTCTCATTCGTAACTCCTTTTTCGTTTGACACGTACCTGCACGCCGCTGTTTTTAGCCAGCGGATCGACATCTCTGAACTCAAAAAGCCTGCTCTCTTCCAGAAGGTCCCGCAGTTTTTTAAAGCCGTAGTTTCTGGAGTCAAACTCAGGAGATTTGTTCAGAACATTTTGTCCGACCGAGCCTAGGTGTGACCAACCTGCTTCGTCCGCTGTATCGTCAACCGCATGACGGAGTGTGTTTAAAATACGAAGGTCCAGCTTCTGTGTTTTCTGCGCCGGCTTTTTCAGTTTAGGTCCGCTGGTATCATCACCTTTACGCAGTATCTCGGTATAGATGAACTTGTCACAGGCACTCATAAATGCTTTGGGTGTCTTCTTCTCGCCAAAACCGTAGACCTTCAGACCTGCCTCACGGATACGACTTGCAAGCCTTGTAAAGTCACTGTCGCTTGAGATGATGCAGAAGCCGTCAAGCCTTTCGCTGTAGAGCAGGTCCATCGCGTCGATGATGAGTGCTGAATCGGTCGCATTTTTACCGGTAGTGTAGGCGAACTGCTGCACGGGGTTGATGCCGTGTTCGAGCAAGGCACTTTTCCACCCTTTCAGGCGGGTGTCCGTCCAGTCACCGTAGATCCGTTTGACACTTGCAACACCATACTGGGCGATCTCGTCAAGCAGCCCTTCGATGATGCTTGCCTGTGCATTGTCTGCATCGATCAAGACTGCTAAACGCGCCTGTCTGTCACCCATTTAACTTCTCCAGCTCCTCTTTGGCCGCTTCTAGTTCCGGTTCGATCTCCAAGGCTTTTTCATACATCATCTTCGCCTCGGCAATACGTTTCATCTCAACCAAAAGATTGGCGTAGTTAAAGTAGGTCACCTCATAATCAGGGTCAAGCGCAATGGCACGTTTATAATGCTCCTGTGACTCATCCAGACGACCCAGCGTACGCAGTTGTGAGGCGATGGCCAGATGTGTCACATCCTCCTCTTTCAGCAAGAGTGCATGGTTATAAAGTTTCAGAGCCTCTTCATGGTTACCCATCGCGCTTAAAACAAAGCCTAAACGGTTGGCAAGTTCAGGGATACTGCTGTCATGGTCATGCGCTTTTTGAAGCAGTTCTCTCGCTTCAAGCAGACGCCCTGCATCGTATGCTCTGTCTGCTTCTTCGACTAAAGCGTCGATATTAACCCGCTCTTCTATCGCTTCATTAGCCTCTTCGCTACCGTCCGGGTCTTGCAAACCCTGCATATGTTCATAGATCTTAAAAGCAAAAAAAGCCGAAGCCGCCAATAAAATGATCTGCATTATGGTCATTGATATTCCTTATGGGTATCTCTAATTACCCTATATGATCTAGAAAGTATACAGAGCAAAGGCTAATAAAATACTACCCCGTAAAAAATATATAAAATTTAATATATTTGATCATTAAATATTAAAACTTGTACTAAAATCACCCGAGTGGGTGATAATAATTTATAATAATTCGTCTATAATAAAACACATTTATATGGAATTTGCTTTTCTATATGACATTACAAGGAGCTTTACATGGCAATATACAATAGAAGTAAGATGATAGGTTTGAGCTTGATCGCATGTCTAGGGTTGGTATCTTCTCTGGAAGCCGGCAAGATCGGTCCCGTTGCTGACCAGGCGGCGCCGAGTCACTCGAGCGGATTCGGTGGTTTTGACTATAGCAATATTGATATCAAGATCACGGATCTTGACTATAATGAGATTCCCAAAGCATTTGACACTACAGACGGCTCATACGATGCAATGACGTATGGCGACTCGTTTGAAGGCGACATCTATGACAGTGTCGATCAAAGCGGCGAGGTCATCGTCAAGCTCCACGGTAAGGATTGGCCGGTCGGTGAGCCTGGAGGTATCAAGGTCATCCACGGTAACAGTGCAGACCATACACTTTCACATAACAAACCTGCCAGCTGTATCATGACGACCTCGTTTGTTGATCTTGTAGAAGATGACGGTGAAGGTATGCTTGATGAAGTCACACCGACAGAGACACTCTGCTGGAGCCCGTTTCAGACACATAAGCGTTTCAAACTCAATATGCTGCCGACAATGATCGACACCGCTGCTGCCGGTGAGTATGGCGAAGGGGTAAACCTCTCTTTCAACGTAGAGGCAGATGCTGACACATGGCGCTACATGATCCTCCAAAAGGTCAACAACTATACCGGAAAACGTCTGGATGGGTATAAAGTTGAAGTCGGATTTCTCGATGTAGACGGCAACTTTACAACAGCTTCTGCAGCCGGTGCAGATATCCGCCTGTCAATCGGAACGGGTGAAGGCACCGATGGTGCGAACATATGGGAGGAGAATGAGCTGGCAACCTTCTCTCACGGTCTATTCGGCCCGGCAGACGGTGATCACTTCTTGACTGATGGTTTTTTTGACAAAAAAGCAGCCGGTTTCACCGTTGTCTTGGCAGATACAAACGATACTATAACATCTACCGGCACTCTGGGAAGCAATTATGTCTCACTACCTGTACCGCTCGGTGCTGTTGATGGCCAATTCGGCAGCTGGTTGACTGAGGAGTGGGCACCGCATGGAATCTTTTGGGATGACGACAATGATCCTCTAACCGATGCAATGCTGATGGCATTTTGGGGAGACCTCGGTGATGGCAACTACACATGGATGAAAGGAAACAATGACGCTTTCCAGGAAGCGACTGTTGCTGAACTGTTTGGGTGGGCAAGCGATCCGGTCTATACGGTCGGAGAGATCGAAGACGTACTTAACCTTGGTCTTAACTATATCGTAGAAGTCGGCGACATCTCGACCTTCCCGGTTTCCAAGTTCACTATTCGTATCACACCGCATGTCGCTGCTGATCAGACAGAACCTGGTTACGTTACCAACACGCCGCCGCCACTCTCTGAATATATTACAAGTGAAGGTTCGGTCGCCGTCTCCCCGTCGCCTGAATTTACTATTGGAGATACGCTGAACCTGGTTGTTGCCGACTTGGATCTAAACAACAGTGTAACACTTGATGTTAATGTAAGTGTAGACGGTACATGGAAGATGATCACACTCGATGAAGTCGCCGGTCGTTCAATATTCACTGCTGCTTTAGCCACAATCGCCGGAGCGACGCCGGCTATCACAGACAGCAATATCACCGTTATGGAAGGGTCAGTAGTAACCGTAGCTTACACAGACGCTGACAACGGTTCAACAGGTGAAGCTGTCGTTACAGCAACGACTACAGCTGCTACTACACCTACTGCGCCACCGCCAGGCAACAATGACAGTGCTGACGGGTTCTTCTCGACAATGGACAATGTCAGTCTGTTCGCACTGATCGCTGGACTGCTTGCTATCGGCGCACTGATCGCCCGCAGAAAACTGGCTAAATAACACCCGTTTTACCATGCTCAGATCTTTTATCTGAGCATGACTCTCTCATCTATTTTCACGATTTTAACCCGTAAAACTACTTTAACTTGACAATATGGTCTGCCAACTTCTGCGCATCGTCAATACCGACACCTTTGAGTTTCTTTTGATGCATACCAAGATACTTTTTAGAGACTCTGCTGGAACCGTCAATAATCGCTTTGACACTTGTTGTCAACTGATCTTCACTCAGCGTATTAAGTACAGGTGATGTTTTCAGTGCCACTTTTTCACCTTTTTTTCCATGACACATTGCGCACTTTTTATATGCACTGGCACCGTCAAATGCAGATAGGGCCAATGACCCTGCCATTAAAAGTAAAACCGTTTTTCTCATCTTTTTTCCTCCTGCTGTAATATAAGCCGTTCAGTAATCGAATGTTGCATAATATACAATTAAATAACTTTGATTCATCACCCTTTAAGGTGATTATATTACCATTTATCTCCAGTATAATAATTAACAATTATAAAAAGACATACAAGGGTGGCAGTGAAACAGATATCTTTCTCTTTTTTCTTATTGACACTCCTCTTGTTGAGCGGCCTCTCCCAAAAGGCGCAAGCCGTTCCTGCTTTTGCACGGCAAGCAGGACTTGAGTGTATGATGTGTCATGTTCAAAACCAGACAAAGCTTAACCGTTTTGGACGGGAGTTTGCCCGTTCAGCCTACACCATGAGTGCAGAGTACGGTTCACAGTCACTGATCGACGGCGAGGAGATCGGACTCGGCATCCCTATGGTTCTTAACGTGTCGCTGATGTTAAAAGCCAGATATGACAAAAGCGACGGCTCCGTCAATGGTAAAGGTAATGTCCTCGAGACAGATGAAGGTGAACCCACCGAGAGCAACCGCGGTATGTATGAAGTTTTTAAAGCTTCGACCGTCAACTTTGCGGGACGCGTAGCCAACAATGTCGGTACGCTCATCGAATTCCGCGAAAAAGAGGGAAAAGCGATCCTCGGCGGAAAAGTTGCAACGGCTTTTGAGACAGCTCAAGGGTATACCGGTCTTGCCGTCTACTCCACCAACAACTATGGCCCCTTTTCGGGCATAGAGAGTTACAACACAGGCCTCTACAAACCCCTTCGCCAGTTTGAAAACCACAAACTCACCAATGCTGCCCAAGCCTCAGACCTTGGAAGCGGACCGGCAACAGGACTTCAGCTCTACTATGGGGGAGAGCGTCTCTTTATAACACTGGGCGCTTATGTTCCTGTCCATAACAGCGACGGTATCGACATTGGACGCAATATGATCCCTTTTGCCCGATTGGCCTATGAACAACCTATAGGAGATCTAACACTCATCGTAGGGGCCTATGGTATCAACGGGACAGCGAAAGCCAGTAACACCACCTTATACCCTGCGCTCTCCGGGCTCATTCCCCAAGAGCTCGTAGGAATAAAAAAAGAGTCTTACGGGTTTGACCTGCAACTGGAGGGAACACTTCTGGAGATAGACACTTTAGTGACTATGAACGCTGTCCTTAAAAATAAAACGACCTTGAGTGATCCTGCTCTAATGGTAGATGACCCCAATAATCCCGTGGTCATCGGCGAACCGGAAGATGCCGACATGGAAGCTTACTCCATTGACCTCTCACTCTATCCATGGCCATCTTTTGGGGTCAAACTGGCCTATATGACCGTTGATGACAGCGGTCCGCATATTTTTGAGACAGATAAAATCGATGTCAAAGACAAAGAAGCTCTCTCTCTTGGTTTTGACTACTCGTTTCATCAGAACATCATGTTTACCATGGAGTACTCCATGGTCAATGCAAAAAAAGATACGGTCGAAGATTACACCGACCTCTTGTCTGTTTTAACAATCTCATTTTAATTGGAGTGTATAATGAAAAGAATAACTAGAAATTTACTTTTACTCTCAACAGTTTTACTTTTGACTATTCCCGAGACTGCCAACGCCCTGTCTGGATTTTCCCGCCAGACAGGAAAAAGCTGCAGCGCCTGCCACACGCAGAACATGCCGAAACTCAATGCGTACGGCCGCCACTTTGCCCTCTCCGGCTACACACTTTACGATGCGGAAAATGAGACACAATCACTGCTAGAAGGAAGCGATATTACACTGGGTCTTCCAGCAGTCTTGAATGTCTCTGCTGTCTTAAAAGCTCGTTATACCAAAGTCGATCAAACACGTGGCGAAGTCAATGTCCTGGAAGGTTCCGGCCTCTATTTTGGAGGACGTGTTGCTGACAACGCCGGTGCACTGATCTCCTTGACCGGCGACCCCTCTGAAGATCGGGATGTTGTCTTTGGCGGAAAAGCGCTGTTAGCCTACGAGACATTGAACGGCTTTAGCGGTCTCTCTCTCTACTCCACACAGACTAATGGGATTTTCTCAGGTATGGAAAACTACAACACCGGTCTCTACAGTCCATTAAAACAGTTTGAAAATGCAAATGCCACCAATGCTGCCCAGGCAACAGCCCTTGGCCGAGGTCCGGCAACCGGACTTCAGGCATATTACGGTGATGATCACCTCCTTGTAACAATAGGGGCGACCATCCCTTCTCAGAACAGTGAAGGGATCGATGCTGGAAGCAGTCTTATTCCATTCGGACGCATCGCGTACAACCAACCCATTGGAGAGTGGAACCTCATGATAGGAGCCTATGGGTTCTCCGGCACTGTGAAAGCCAGTGATCAAAGTCTGGATGGTGGTGTGATCGACTCTCACGCCAACCTTGTTGATGTCAAAAAAGAGGGGTATGGCTTTGATCTTGAGGCCTCGGGGAGTATTGCGGAAATGATGACGATGACAACCATCAATATTGTGTTGAAAAACACCGTCAACACCGATGCAAACCTTAGCTCTGCAAATCTTCAGAAAACAGACAATCGAGCGGCTTCGGTGGAGTTTCAGATCAACCCTGTCGCGCCGCTAGGCCTTAAGATCGCCTATTTGACCTACAACAGCAACGACACGGTCGGTGGAGCGTTTATCCGAAACTTTGACTACAATACACCGTCGGTAGGTGTGAGCTACCTCTTCCGTCAAAACTTCAATATCGATCTTCAATACAGTCACAACTATCCGACTGCATCCGATATAGACGACTTTTATGAACTATATCTCTCCGCTGTCATCGCCTTTTAACACTTCTATAGAGCAAAAACATCCCCGTTTCTGCTTACACTCAACTAACACTTGCTGTGTTACAATATAGAACTTAAAACATAAAGGGTTACAGATGAACAAATTTTTACTTACGGTTTCAGCAGGGTTGCTTCTAACGGTTGGCGCACATGGTGCAGATCAGACATCAACGCAGTTACAGCAGAAACTAATGACCCAACAAAAGAGTGCTAACGGTGGCGGTGGTCAAGGTAAAAAACAGATCAGACATCAATACAAACACCAAAACCAGTATAAAGGCACCAATGGTCAAGGCAGTGGTGCCGGAAAAGGCCAAGGCGCTGGACAAGGCGGCGGTGAGGGCAAAGGTCAAGGAAACGGTAAAGCCTCTGGTCAAGGCGGCGGCAAAGCAGCTAAGGCAGGCGGCCGCAGCGGCGGTGGTTCAGGACAAGGAAAATCAGGTGGCGGCGGCCGTAGTGGCGGTGGCGGCGGCAAAGGTCGTTAAACCATTTTATGTTGTCGGGGTCTTTTCCTGACGGCACCTTTTCTCTCTTTACAAACTATTCCCCGTCAATTTATGGTGCAGCTCTATTTTAGAACTGACGCCATATTTACTAAAGATGTTTTTCATATGCGTTTTCAAGGTGTTCATCGATATGTTCAGCTCTTCGGCGATCACCTTGTAAGGTTTGGCGAGCAGAACACGCTGGGTAATCAACTTCTCTTTCTCCGTCAGGCGCTGCATCTTTTCATCGATCTGTATACACTTTACATGCAGCGTCTGTCTTTTTTCGTCATAAAAAGGGCTAATGACATGTTCTATCATCTGGGTCAGCTGTAGCAGTTTATCACTCGCTCCTTCCCCGTTTTTAGAAAACAGGTAGATGATCAAACCGATCTTTTTTCCGGTTTTGTTGCACATCGGGTAGAGCAGCGCGTGATCAAAGTCGATCTCTTCTTCGAACTCGGCCGTTTTTTTCTTTGAGAGGTGCCCGTCAAAAACAGCATGCAGACTCTCAAGATAGACCTTCTCCTGTGATAATGAAAAATGTGAATTACACTGTTGTATAAACTTGCTGAGCTCCATATGTCTCGGCAGCAGCTTATACTTGTTCAGCAGTGAGAGAAAATGCTGTCTCTTCTCCAGGATCAGCTCAATCTCCACCCCATCTTCGTTTTCCAGACATACGGCAATAACGTCCGCCCCGCTTTCAGCCAGAAAAAAAGAGCTCTCTTGATGCAATATGGATCTTATATTACCACCTTCAATAATCGATGACTGAATAGCAATAATCTTTTCTAATAATCTGATTTGGTCAATATGCACTTTGTAACTCCCTAATAGATCTGTTTGCGAGTATAATAGCAGGTTTTACAGATATCTAGCCCAAAAGGGTGATACAAAGATAAAAAAACAGTGATAATATATAACATTTTAAAATCTATGTTACCTAAGGAGAGAGTTCGGATGTTTTGGTTTGTACTGCGTTTTGCGATCTGGTCTCTTCTCTTATTTGGGCTGATCTCCTTTAAAGACTATTCACCTCTGTACTTTATCAACACGCTTCAGACTGATGCGACTGTCTTTATGACCAACCTGTGGATTCAAAATGTCAATATTCCCGTTAGAATGGAAGGCGACTTGATGGTCTTTGAACACGGTCTTCGACTTTTGTTCGTAGATTCATGCAATGGTTTACCCCCCTGCTTGCTCTATCTTGCGGCTATCCTTGCTTATCCTACCCGTTATACGGATAAGACAAAGTGGTTTATAGGAGGCATTGTTGTCTTACTTTCGCTCAACATGGTTCGCATCATGCTCATTACACTGCTGGTCATCGTTTACCCTGAAAGCTTTGAATGGGCCCATAATATTTTCGGCCGCTACACTATTGGGGCCATTACACTTTATCTCTTCTATTTCTTTACTACACATGTCAGCACCTGTACCCCCTACGGGATTATTCTCAATGGAAAAAACTGCCATGCAGAACCTTCTCTCAGAACATAGAAGCTGTTATATCTCCCTAAAATAGCCGCTGTACCCCGTTATGGTATAATCATAAAAACTACTATGTACAAACGAGCACCGAATGATCAATCTAAAAGACCCAAAACTTTATAACAACCGTGAGCTTTCATGGCTGCAGTTCAACACCCGTGTTCTGAAACAGGCACAAGATGAGAGCCAACCTCTGCTTGAGCGTCTGAAATTCCTTGCCATCTACGGTACAAACCTGGATGAGTTCTACATGATCCGCGTTGCCGGTCTTAAAAAACTCTTCTCTGCCGGCGTCATGGTCTCCGGCGCGGACCGTCTGACTCCGATGCAGCAGCTGCGCGAGATCAGGAAGTACCTGCACCAAGAGCTTCAGGTCGTGGAGTATACCCTTACTGAGATCTTTAAGAAACTGGAAAAAGAGGGCATCTCTGTCAAGTCCTACGACGAGGTCAACCAGCAGCAGAAGTACCAACTCAACCGTTACTTCACAGAACAGATCTATCCGGTCATCGTTCCCATCGCTGTTGATGCCACCCACCCCTTTCCACACCTCAACAACCTCAGTTTCGGACTGATCGTAAAACTCCAGGACCTGGACAACGAATCGGTCGAGCGAAACGGAATCGTCCGGATCCCCCGCGTTCTGCCCCGTTTTGTTGAGCTGGACGATGGCTGCTATATACCTATCGAAAGTGTTGTTACCGAACATGTCAGTGAGCTTTTCCCAGGCTACAAGCTGAAGAACCACATCACCTTCCGTGTCACACGTAATGCCGACATCACCATTGAAGAAGAGGAGGCTGATGACTTTATGGAGATCCTTGAAGAGGGGCTTCGTCTTCGTAAAAAGGGAGAGTTGGTCCGTCTTGAACTCGGTCAAGAGGAGAGCCCCGACCTGCTTAACTTTTTCAACCGCCACACCAATGTCTATAAAGATGACATCTACCGTTTTTCAAGTATCTTGAACCTGGGCAGTCTCTGGCAGATCGTAGGCAATAAGAACTTTGCACACTTAACAGCGACACCTTTTAAACCTCGGCTTTTGCCGCCATTCGACACTACAGAGAACATCTTTAATGTCATGGATAAACAAGATGCTTTGATGTATCACCCTTATGAGAGCTTTGAACCGGTAGTCAAACTGATCCAGACAGCGGCCAAAGACCCTGACGTTGTCTCCATCAAGATGACCCTTTACCGTTCAGGTACCAACTCGCCGATCGTTCAGGCGCTGATGCAGGCAGCTGAATTCGGCAAACAGGTCACCACAATGGTTGAGCTGAAAGCCCGTTTTGATGAAGAGAACAACCTTATTTGGGCTAAAGCACTTGAAAATGCAGGTGCTCATGTCATCTATGGTATTCCAGGGTTCAAAGTCCACGCCAAGGCAACGCTGATCACACGGCGTGTCGACGGCAAGCTCAAACAGTATGCCCACCTTGCCACAGGTAACTATAATCCTCAGACGGCAAAAGTCTATACAGACACCTCGTACATGACCTGTAACGAAGAGGTCACAAGCGATCTGACACGTTTCTTCCACTTTTTGACCGGGTTCAGTAAAAAAGGCAAGCTCAATAAGCTTTATATGTCACCGACACAGATCAAGCCAAAGATCCTCTCGATGATCCAGAACGAAGCAAAAAAAGGGAGCGAAGGTCACATCATCGCTAAAGTCAACTCATTAGTCGACGAAGATGTTATCCGCGGTCTCTATAAAGCATCTCAAGCAGGTGTCAAGGTCGACCTGATCGTCCGTGGTATCTGCTGCCTTAAACCGGGTCTTGAAGGTGTTAGCGAGAACATCCGTGTCATCTCAGTCATCGGTAAATACCTTGAGCATGCCCGTGTCTTCTACTTTAAGCACACGACGCCGCAGCTCTTTATCTCAAGTGCCGACTGGATGCCGCGTAACCTTGTTCGCCGTATTGAACTTTTGAGCG
The DNA here is from genome assembly GCA_039714575.1 of Campylobacterota bacterium. Taxonomy (GTDB): domain Bacteria; phylum Campylobacterota; class Campylobacteria; order Campylobacterales; family Sulfurimonadaceae; genus Sulfonitrofixus. The sequence goes on from JBDLJE010000030.1 coordinate 17,684, forward strand.
GTATTGAAGACCGGGAGAGTGCTGAAAAACTTCTCCACATCCTTCAGCTGCAAGTCTCAGACAACGTACTTGCCCACGAACTGCAGAGTGACGGCAGTTACCACAAGGTTACTCATGAACAGAGTAAGATCATTAACAACCAAAAGCTTTTTGAGAGCCATACCAATAAAGTCTATAAAGCACTTAAAAAAGAGATACCGAACTATGTTCAAAAACTGGCAACTAGACTTTTAAAAGAGAGCTAGAGCCAATGGTCTATAAATTTAAACAATGGGGACCGGAACTAGGCACGAACAGCTGGGTTGCTCCCTCTGCTGATGTTGTCGGCAATGTCACGATGGGCAAAGAGTGTTCCATCTGGTTCGGCTGCGTCGTTCGTGGCGATGTTCACTACATCACCATTGGCGAACGTACCAACATTCAGGACTTGAGCATGATCCACGTCACGCACTATAAAAAAGAGGATATGTCCGACGGCAATCCGACCATTATCGGCTCTGACGTCACCATCGGCCACCGGGTGATGATGCATGGCTGTACTATCGAAGACGCCTGTCTTGTCGGTATGAGTGCTACTATTTTAGACGGGGCCGTCATCGGTAGAGAGTCTATCGTCGGTGCCGGATCGTTAGTCACTAAGAACAAGGTCTTTCCACCGCGTTCACTCATCATGGGAAGCCCGGCAAAGCTAGTACGCGAACTAAACGATGATGAAGTCAAAGAGCTTTATGCCTCTGCTGCACGTTATGTCGAGTTTAAAAAAGATTATTCAGATATCTAAACCATGGATATCTTTTTACTCACTGACATACTCGGTATCATCGCTTTTAGTCTAAGCGGTTTTCTCGTCGGTGTACGTAATAGACTTGACCTGCTTGGTATTGCTATTGCAGCCTCGCTTACTGCCTTGGGCGGCGGTATCTTACGTGATGCCCTGCTTCACCGCACCCCTTTTGCCTTTAGTGAATACTACCCTGCCACAACTCTTGTCATCGTTGTTCTGATCGCCTTTGCATTTCAGTCACTGCGTTCAGACAAGATCGAACACAAATGGCTCTTCGTCGTCAGTGACACCGTCGGTCTGGTCGCATTCAGCACCACCGGTGCCCTCTTAGCCATCAGTGCTGACTACAATGTCTTTGGCATCATCATCTTAAGTTTCTTAACCGCTGTTGGAGGCGGAGTGACCCGTGACATCATGATCAACAAAGTTCCCGCAGTGCTGGTAAGCGACTTCTACGGCTCGATCGCCCTGATCGTAGCACTGATGCTTGCCGCCTTAAACTATCTGAACCTGATGTCTGACCTTGCAGTCATGGGTGTTGCAGTTGCAACCATACTGCTGCGTCTTGTAGCGTATAAACAGCAGTGGCATCTTCCAAAGATGGGTGAGTAGGAAATAGGAAAAGATGGCGAAGCTCATCTAAAAAAGTTCTTCTGCAGGAAAAAGTTTCAGATTTAGTGTAGGTTGTGCGAAATGTTTTCCCGATAGCGTGCTAGTGCACGTGGAGTGGAAAACTTTCGTGCAAGATGCGCTGAAGCTGAAACTTTTTAAGTGCGGTAGTCGGCGTTTATTGAGATATATTCGTTTCCTAGATCACAGCCATAGGCTTTAAAGTTCCCGCCGCCGACACCCAGGTCTACATTGATAGTAAATTCATCGCGCTTCATGATCTCTGATGCTCTCTCTTCAACAGCATCGTCAAAAAGGTTCACCCCATTCTCAAAGAGAACAACATCTTCATAAGCAATAGTCAATTTCTCTTCATCACAGACAGCACCGCTGGCACCGACGGACATCGCAATACGGCCCCAGTTTGGGTCTTCGCCAAAGAGCGCCGTCTTGATCAGAAGTGAGTTGGAGAGGGTCTTGGCTACCTTCTCCGCTTCCTTGTTGCTGTAGGCACCTGTGACATGGTAGGTGACGAGTTTTGTCGCCCCTTCGCCGTCACGGACCAGCTCTTTAGCCAAAAAGTCCATCACGATGAAAAGTGCCTCTTCAAAAGCGTCATCGTTATGACAGACTGCACGGGCATTTGACATCAAAAAGACCGTATCATTTGTTGATGTATCGCCGTCAACACTTGCTGCATTGAAAGTCTTGGCATTGACACGTTCCAAGATCTCCTGCATCGTGATGTAGTTTATCTGTGCATCCGTCGTGATGTAACAGAGCATCGTTGCCATCGCAGGATTGATCATTCCGGCACCTTTGGCCATTGCACCGATGGTAAAGATCTTGCCGTCTTCAAGTTCAACATCGACTGCGATCTCTTTTGAGAAACGGTCTGTTGTCATGATCGCCTCTGCAGCGGCATGCGGGTTTTTTACACTCAGGTCAAACTTTCTTGTCCCCTCTACGATCTTCTCTTTGGGAAGACGCACACCTATGACACCCGTAGAACTCATCAAAGGGTTGATAAGACCGCTTTTTTCCTGTTTCACACTCTCCAGGATCTCCTCAAGGTCTGCCATACCCGGCTTGCCTGTCATCGCATTGGCATTTTTCGAGTTGATCATCACAAAGTTGGTCTGTTTGGCACCTTTTGCATGATAGATCGGCGCTGCCGCCATCTTGTTGGTTGTCAAGACAGAGGCTAATGCACAGACCTGGTCGCTGTAGACAAAGGCCATATCTTTTGCACCGTCCGGTTTCAATCCGGCCGCGATACCGTCAGCATAGAAGCCAAGCGGGGCACAAACCCCTTCGCTGTTGCTGGTGATCTTATACATATTTCAGTTCCTCTGGTTTTTGACGTTTCTGGACGATACCTTTAGTAATATTGATCCCTTTTTGCGTTCCGATAACAAGCAGTTTTGACTCACTTGTCACCAGCTTGTTCCCATCCGGCATCGGCACAAACTTTCCATCTTTTTTTGTCATACCGACAACGGCAACATTGGCGATCTGACGGAGATGGGTCTCTTTGAGTTTACGCAGAACCATCCAGCTGTATTTAGGAACAAAGACCTCTTCCATGTCCAGCGGCGTATCGGTCTGATACAGGAACTCTTCTAAGAGGTTCTCCATGTCAGGGCGTGCCGCCATGGCTGTAATACGCTGCGCTGTAAGCTTGGTTGCAGAGACAACGGTGTCTGCACCCAGCTTTTTAAGTTTACTGACATCGCTCTCTGTCTCTGCTGCAGAGATGACATTATACGGCTTCGGGATAAAGTGCTCTTTTTCAAAAAGACGCACCGAAGCGATAATCGCAATATTGTCTGCGATCGAGTTAGAGAGTGTGATCAGACCGTCCGCTGAACTCAGGTGTGATTTCAGCATAGAATGCTCGGTATGCGGTTCCGCCTGAATGAAGTACGGATACTTGTACTTCTCCGCGATCTCTTCCATATCTTCACGCGGATCGATCACGACAAAAGGGATGTGGTTGGCACGCAGTTGCTGTGTCACCTCAATGGTGTAGTCGTTATGGTAACAGACGACAAAATGTTTTTTAAGCCGCGCGATTTTGTACAACATACTGCGCTCCTTCAATGTATTTATAAGATGGCCGCGATTGATCTCAGTGACCATAATACCTACTGCCATCGAAAAGACAGCAAAACCCATGATGATAAGCGTGATCGTAAAGATCCGTCCCGCATTCGAGATCGGTGCGATCTCACCAAACCCTACAGTTGTAAACGTCACTCCGGTCTGATAGATCGCGTCCATAAGAGAGAAATCATCAATAACAATATAGCCCATAGTTCCAATTAACATGGTAACAACAGTGAAGATTATCGGTAGACGAAATGCGTGTAGGTTAGTGTAAAAATCGGGTAGAATAGATGGGTCTGGTTTGGGAGATTCCTCCCAGTGTAGAAAGTTTCGAATCCTGGTTGTCAGGTTCAAAATATAACCTTATCGGTTACGAGTTCTTCTTAAGTGTGCGAAGCTCTTTAGCAGAAATTCTGATCTTCTTAGTCGTACCGTCTTCTAGTGTGACACGTACAGTTCTAAGGTTTGGCAAAAAACGACGTTTAGTTCTGTTCTTTGCGTGAGATACATTATTTCCAGCCATTGGGCCTTTACCACTGATTGCACATTTTCTTGCCATAGGGTATCCTTGCGTAATTTTTTAAGTTGCGCATTATATCTATGTAAAGCAAAAACTGAGCTTAACAAACAAATGGACAGACTTTTCATTTCAGTTATGGAGTTAGTATAGCGTAATCAATAAGAAAATTTCGCTAAAATTATAAAAAACTAAAGTAGTCTGATATGTTAGTAGCTCCAAGTGTACTCTCTGCCGATTTCGGCAACCTCGAACGTGATGTCAAAGCGATCTGTGATGCCGGCTGTGATCTGGTCCATGTTGATGTCATGGACGGCCATTTTGTCCCCAACCTTACCATAGGGCCGGTTGTCGTCTCTGCTATTGCCAAAGCTGCGACGAAGCCTCTGGACATTCACCTTATGGTCGAGAACAACACCTTCTTTGTCGATCTGTTTGCCCCGCTCAAACCGGGGTATATCACTTTTCACATCGAAGAGGAGAAAAACCCTCACCGCTTGGTGCAGTACATTCGTTCTTTAGGTATTAAACCGGGCGTTGTCTTGAACCCGCATACACCGGCTGAAGCCATCGAGTACCTGCTTCCTGACTTGGACATGGTCTTAGTGATGAGTGTCAACCCCGGTTTTGGCGGTCAGAAGTTCATCCCTACCGTTGTTGAGAAGATCAAACGCCTAAAAGCACTGCGTGACAGGATCAACCCGGACTGTCTTATCGAAATTGACGGTGGGGTAACCGACCAGAACATCGAAATGCTTCAAGAAGCCGGTGTTGATGTCTCTGTTGCCGGCTCGTATGTCTTTAAGCATGAAAGCTTTAAGACCGCTATTGAAAACCTTCGCCCTTAAGGAGTGGATGTGCGTGTAAAGATCTGTGGGATCACAACATACGAAGATGCCATGATGGCGATAGCGGCCGGTGCCGATGCACTCGGTTTTGTCTTCTACCCCCCTTCGCCTCGTTTTATTACACCGCAGGATGCAAAAAAGATCATTGAGAAGCTTCCTCCCTTCGTAGAGAAGGTAGGTCTCTTTGTCAACGAAAACGCTGCAGCTATTAATGCAATGAGCAGAGAGAGTGACATTACCCTTGCACAGATCCATTTTGAAGCACCACAAGAGATATTGGACGGACTTTGCATCCCATACGTTCAAGTCACCAGAGCCGCACAAGAAGAGGATATCTCCGAACTTGACGGGCAATACCGCTTGGTGGATGCCTACTGCGAAGCTTATGGCGGTATGGGAAAACGCCTTAACCTTGAGTGGTTCAAAGACAAAGACAACAGTCACATCATCTTGGCAGGCGGGCTTAGTCCTGAAAACGTTCATGAGGCCTTGGAGTACGGCTTTTACGGTGTTGATGTCAGCTCCAGTGTTGAAGCATCCAAGGGGATCAAAGATCCGGACAAAGTAAGATCCTTTATAAGCAATGCTAAAAAGAACATCCCTTAATGCGTCCTATTGACCATAAGACCTCTCTAAAGCTCGCCTCCAAAAAAGGGGCAGACATCACTGAACTGCGCCCCTTTCTTGAGAAATCACTTGAGCGAGAACTCCAGATGGCTCCGGCACAGGGCCTTGATATTGTAGTAAAAGATAATCGCTACTACTTTAAGACCAATACACAAGAGATCAGAGAGGGGAACTTCTGCATTGTCGATATTGAGACAAACGGTTCCAAACCTGAAAAACATCAGATCATCGAGATCGGAGCCGTTAAAGTCAGAAACGGAAAGATCGTCGGTCAATACGAGAGCCTGGTTCAGTGCGATGAGATCTCAAAACACATTACTGAACTGACCGGTATCCGTGCAGAAGATACAAAAGATGCACCTCCTCTGCAGCGTGTGCTCAATGAGTTCAAAAGCTTTATCGGCACCGACATCTTTGTTGCCCATGCCGTTAAGTTTGACTATAGCTTTATCTCGGCCATGTACCAAAAGCTGAACATGCAGCCGATGATGAACCGTTCTCTTTGCAGTATCGATCTTGCTGAACGTACCTTCTCTTCGTACCGCTATGGTCTAAACTATCTCAATGACTCCTTGGAGCTTCACGACACTGCAACACATCACCGCGCCTTGTCTGATGCTATTACGACTGCCAAACTGTTTTTGATCTCTTTGGAGCTGGTTGATGAGAAGATCGAGACGGTTGAGGATCTGATACTGTTTTCCAAGCAGGGGAAACGGTTTAAGAGGCCTAAGTTTGATCCTTTGCTTGATGATAATACAAAATCTTAACATTTTATCTAGTACTTTTTCAGCTCATTAAGTACTTATTTGCTATCCAGCTTTTTTAATTACTTCATATCGATAGTATGTCACTTTTTCTTCTTTGCTCGCACAAAGCAGAAAAACTAACGAAAAAGAAGAAAGTGCGGTACCCTCTGGCACTATGAACTGTTCATACTAACAAATCTCTGGCTTCCGGGCTAATTAGCGGTTAGACGCTAATATCTGCTGTAACTCCAATCAATTAAGCTTTTTCGGGACAATAAACTGTTTGCACTCAAAATATATAGACAGGGATAAAAGCAAAGCTTTTACATTAATAGATGCGTTACCTCTTGAGCTCTTTCCGTGGCATCTGCAAGGCAGACTGGAGGGAGAGATGAGCGTTAAAAAATCACTTTGTCTGAGCGACAGCGAGTTAGGGATTTTTAGCGATGGAACGAGTGTAAGGATGGTAGTCGGTAGCTACCGACCCTGAAGCCGTCCACGGGAGGTTTTTTGGTTTCGTTTTTTAGCGGAGTAAAAAAGGAAAGAGTACGGAGATAAAGTTCAAGTTAGAAAAATAATTTAATAGACAAAATAATTCGTGGATCCCTGCTTTCGCAGGAATGACGGGAAAGAAAAAGTTGTGAACAGAGACTTATTCTGCGTAAGCACCCATACTTGTCAAGCGGTTATAACGTTGATCCATACGGTCATCTTCGCTAAGCGCACCAAGTTCGGCAATAGACTTCAAGAAGTAATCGCCGATAGCGTCAGCAGCGCCCTCTTTGTTACGGTGAGCACCGATAAGCGGCTCATCAATAACATCATCGATAAGGTCTAGCCCTTTAAGGTCTGCACTCGTGATCTTAAGCGCTTTAGTCGCCGCTTCAACCTTAGAGGGATCATTCCAAAGAATTGCTGAACACCCCTCTGGCGAGATAACAGAGAAGACAGAGTAACGCATCATCGCCAACTTGTCAGAGACACCGATAGCAAGTGCTCCGCCTGAACCGCCTTCACCGATAACGACTGAAACAGTCGTTGTCTTAAGTTGTGCAAGTTCAAGAAGGTTGCGTGCGATCGCTTCTGACTGATTGCGCTCTTCCGCACCAAGGCCCGGATAGGCACCCGGAGTATCGATAAGCATAAGTAACGGGAGGTTGAACTTCTCAGCCAGCTTGGCAACACGCAGGGCTTTACGGTAACCTTCTGGGTTTGGCATACCGAAGTTGCGCTTGAGCTTGTTCTTCGTACCGCGACCTTTCTGCTCTCCGATAACAACACTGCGTTGACCACCGATATAACCCATGTAACAGACGATCGCAGCATCATCGGCAAAGTGACGGTCACCGTGAAGTTCGACTTTATCCGTCATCAAAAGGTTGATGTAGTCAAGAGCATAAGGACGGTCAGCATGACGGGCAAGCTGAAGTTCCTGATATGGAGAGAGGTTTTTATAGGTCTTGGCTACCTCTTTTTCAAGATCGCCTTGAAGGATCTCTGCAGCGTGTTTGTCATGACGAACTTCTGCTGAAATAATGTCTTCTTGGATCTGTTTGATCTTCTGTTCAAAATCGAGGTATGTAGCCAAAACTAATGTCCTTGCTTATATCTTTTTGAAGATGACAACACCGTTAGTGCCGCCAAATCCAAACGAGTTACTCATTACACAGTTAAGCTCTGCTTTACGTGCAGCATTTGGAACGATGTCCAG
>JBDLJE010000031.1:0-24810 GCA_039714575.1 Campylobacterota bacterium
GTTTGCTTAACGCTTTTCACATACAACCCGCCTGCAAACCCGAACAATATCTTCAGACTTGGATTGCTGTCACTGATGATGTTACCGAAACTATCATAAGAGAGGGTTTTTAGCTTCTTTCCAGACGCACCGGCAACAACTTTTGGAGAACCGACATGGTTGTAAGCAATGTAGTAGACACTACCTGTACCGTCTTCATAAGCGAGCGGCATTCTACCATCAGCGTAATTGAAACGCTGGACGAAGTTGTCGTTTCCATCGTAAATTGCTAGTAAAGTTGTCAGGTCATTCCACAAGTACTTCTCGACCACCACACCGTTTTTGAGTTTTGTCACTCGCTGATTGTTGGCGTAATTGTTTAGAAGATAATTTATACTCTCATTTGACGGCAATCGCAAAGTTTTTTCTCCGTTTTAAAAAGTGGATATTCATCAACTATTCCGTATTTCTGTCCCGTATTCTTCATCAATTATTTCTTGTGCAATTTTTGCCCACTCAATTACTTCTATGTCCTGATCAGCTTCTAGCACTTTAATAGTGTCTCTAATTTCATCAGTAGTTTGAAGTGAAGCCAATGCCATCGCTACACTACTTCTAACATCTGCATTTTTATGGTTAGCTAACTTTATCAATTTGGAAGCGATAGTATTACTATTTTCAGGCTTTTGATATGTTGCCAAATGACCTATAGAACTTATCGATGTAACTAATACTTCAATATCTTCATCTTCTAAAAGTTCTTCTAATAATGGATATGTTTCTAGTGCAAAAGGCATTATAGGTGTACCAAGTTGACCTAAAACATATGCACCTATTTCTCTTTCATTCGCCTGATTAGATTTGATTAAACCTAATGCTTTTTCATAACTATCTTTTGTTGGATATTTTGCTTGAATTATCTTTGCAGCTATTGTTCTAATTCTATAGTCTGAATCATGTAAATAGGTGTATAACTCATTTATTGAACTGAGTTCCATCCCTTTCCATACAAAAGTATCAAACAAGCCTTCTTCTAAATTATAAATCATTTTTTACACTCATCCTTACATGCTCTAGAGTGACGACATCTCCATGCTTTTTGAGTTGCTTTTACAGCTGCAGGAGGAAACCTATGAAATTACACCCCAGGGGTTGAATCTCCACTTTTAAATATTGATGTCAAAACGAAACAGTATAGCCATAATCGTTTTAAAATATTGTAATATATTTTATTTATCAAAAGGTAGAGGTATGCCGACACGTCCAAGAATAGACCTTTCAGGTTATCATCACATCATTAACAGAGGGGTAAACCGTTGTGACGTTTTTAACACTCCCTCGGACAAAAGGAACGGGGTCAGGTGATACCTATACCTCTTTTATCTCTTGTCACCTAACTACTCATCTTAGGAACGGGGTCAGGTGATACCTATACCTCTTTTATCTCTTGTCACCTAACTACTCATCTTAGAGAACGCTCACTTTTTATGATCAGTAGGTCATTCTAGCGTAGCGGGGCTTAGAACAGGTGTTGTGATATCTATGCCTAAAGATGGTAAACCAAAATCTAAATCCGAAGTACAATCTTTACAAGCCCTCTTTTATTATGCTACTATAGTTACAGAAGGAGAGAGAATGCCTTTCATGGAACGTCTGCAGAGTGCATTGATACTGAAAACACCCATGTATCACCCTAATGAAGCACATATCATCGAACACACTCATGAGATCTTTTATGAGACCATCGTTCATGACAAGAGTGCTCAGATGGTACAGATGATCATTGAGGGGTTTGATGTCGACTTTCATGAACTTGGCAAGACCCCTCCCCTTATATTTGCCATAAAGTACAACAAAAAAGAGATCATAGAGACCCTGCTGCTCTATGGCGCTAATGTCAACATCAAGGACAGAGACGGTAATACCCCGCTGCATTTTGCACTGAAGTTTGAATATTATGAGCTGATGATGACCCTGCTGCACTATGGCGCAGATGCCACTGTTGCCAACAATGAAGGCGTATCAGCCTTCGACACTGCTTCAAACGATGAAAGAGGTATCATCAGTACGGCTGTCTCATTAGTAGATACAAAAGCGCATAATATCTTTGAAACGGCCCGCCTGGGTGACCTCAATCGTCTTGTCCACAGCGTCGAGAAACAGGAACAGCTTTTCCAGGCCAATAGAGAGGGACAGTCCCTGCTGCACCTGTCGGTTTTAAGCAACAACATCAAAGCAGTGTTGTACCTGCTTAACAAAGGCCTCTACATTGATGCCGAAGACAATGACGGTCTTACACCTCTTATCATCGCTATGAGTCACATACGTTACCTCAATGTCGCCATCTTGCTGTTGGACCGCCATGCAACACTCGAACATGTCTCAAGCAACGGTCACAGTGCCCTGAGTGTCGCCATACGCAACAACAACCCTGAAGGGGCAATACTTTTGATCAAACGCGGTGCCAACATCAATATCGCAGACAACGCCCACACCCCCTTGACATTAACCCATATTGCCCTGCTTCAGTATCATGAAAATGCGCCAGTCTACAGGGATCTTGAGACCCTTCTTTTAAGTAAAGGGGCCAAAGTCGATGTCAACCTGAACTCCCTTGGCTGGACACCGCTTTGTACCACAGTGACAAAAGCACAGGACAAGCCCAACAGCGACCATATACGTCTTCTGCTGCAACTCGGCGCCGATGTCAACCACCTTGACATTAACGGCCGTACCCCACTGATGCTTGCCGCTTCTATGGGTCGGCTCTCTTCCGTTATGTTGTTGATGAACAACTATGCGGCCAAGGACACCATCGACAACTTTGGCTGGAGCGCTCTGATGTTCGGGGTCTACTACAACCACATCGATGTTGTCACCTTTATGCTTGAGAACGGCGTTAACCCCAACCAAGTCTCTCCGCAAGGCCTTACCGCCCTCAAGATCGCGCAAGAGCATAACCGCATTAAGATGGTGGACCTGCTTCTTGAATACGGCGCGATGGTAACGAAAGAAGATTGATTCGTAATTTAAAAGATGGCGAAGCTCATCTTAAAAAGTTCAATATTTTAAATGGAAGGTCATCCGTCGCAGGTACTTCGTACATCTGCTTTGGTTCCGATCCTAAAAAAGCCAAGCAGTTGGCTTTTTCTTAACGGCTCTCAGGTGTAAGTTGTGCTGAAGTGATCCCGAAGGCGTACATTGGTACGTCGAGTGGTGAACTGAAGTGCAAATTGCGCCGAAGCTGAAACTTTTTAAAATATGCTGCCTAGAGTGAGTCTGAAGTTATGCTCCTCTTTTGTATTGGTATTGTGAATATACTCCAGTGAGACGGGAACAGGCAGGCGGTTCAGCAGTAGGAACTCAAAAGTACCGCCAAACGTCGACTCATTATAAACAGTGTGGCCGCTGCCTACATCACGGCTGAAATCGGCTTGACCAAAATCTTGAATATCATAATAACGATGTTTTGCATAGATGAGTTCACGTGTCAAAGAGAGCGGAAAGGTGAAAAACAAGATGCGCCCGTTAAACTGCTTCTTCAAGGCAAGCTCACCGTACGCCGCCTGTTTGACAAAACGGGTATATTCCAGAGAGGGCATCACAACAGTTGTCGGATCGCTAAAAAGCGTATTGGCAAAATTTGCGAACTTTACACCGCGGGTATAATCTGCATCAGGCGGTGTTGTCGCATTTCTGTCAAAATCGCTTCGGACACCTTTAAGCGCCATTGAGACGTAAAACCGGTGCGGAAGGTCATGCGAAAGCGCATAATCAAACCCGTAAGCCAGATCAGAGCGGTCGTAAGACCCAAAAAGCTCTAAAGCATGCATATAGTTGTTGTCCATGGCCTGGAAATAGTGTTCGACATGTGAAACATCCCCACTGAATATCAGGGGAGAGCGGGCATTGTCATCATAGTCCTGATAATAACGCAGTTGTAAACCGGCTTTGTTGTAACCGCTTTGAATAACCGGCAGAGCCAGGAAAGCGGACAAGCCGTAGTTACGACTCTCTTTGGCAATGTCATGTTCATAAGGGCTGTAGCTGTTGTTCGCTTCACTGTAGAGATGGTATGTACTGGCATCGCCTTCACTGTATACACCGTACACCGAAGCACCAAAACTCAAAAGATGTGCAATATTCTCATACCCTGCACCGACGATCCCCACCTCATCAAAACCGCTGCCTGCAAAAAGTGAGACTCTGTTTGTCAAAAGAGGGTCGATGAAGGCTGCAGAAACGGAATAGTTAATAATAGTACTATCATTTTTACTTGCTGCACCGATCGCAACCTGTGTACCCGCGTAGTGAACATTGAGCGGTTCATAATAGGGATCATCCAGAGAAAGTGCCGTTGTCTCTTTTGTCTCCTCTGCATTATCAATACCCGCGCTGGCAAAATAGGTCTCCTCCTCAAAAAAGAGCTTCACCGCGTAAGGCATCTGTTCAGAAGCTTCTAAACGGTTGATGACATAATAGTAGTCGTCTCTGCCGATCGCAGCGATCAGGACCTCTTCGTCATTGACAAGACGGGCGTCTACGACATTGTCCGCTTTAGAGACACGTTCAACGCTCTTTTCCTTCAAACGGTACAGTGAACTTCCCTTCTTGCTGTTTGCAACAAAATAGACATTACCCCTGCTGTCTACATCACTGACAACACCGTAATACCCTTCAAAACCGTAAATCGCCTCTCTGTTTTTATACAACGTGCGTGTTTTGCCTTTTTGCACAAAATAGTAGAGATTATCTTCACTGTCGATATAGACAGATGAGTTCACCTGTGCATAGAACTGCTCACCGACATACAGCTGCGCCTGATCAAAAGAGCCGGGAATGTCGAAGTAGACGGGGACGCCGTCTTTTAGATACCCCTGGATCATTTTAGACTCCGTACCCTCTTTAATATGTCCGTCTTCATCAAACAGACCCATATAGATCCCGGTTGGATCGCTAAAGCCGCTGGCTTGCGTAAAATACCGGTCATGTTTGTTGATCAGCTTACTCTGAAAATAGCTGTTACGCTCTTTTTCAACATGTCTGTCTTTTTTGAACAGTCGTACAAGTTCCGGAGCACGGTAAGAGTCTGAGGTCAAAAAGAAGATCTTGTCACAACTGTTATTAAGCGGAGTGAACTTTTTTGACGTTGCCAGCAGATCACCTTCAGCTTCTACAAAACCCTGGGCCTCTTCCAAAAGCCATCTCTCAAATCCAGCCAGCGCCTCTTCATAACTCTCATCAAAGGTCATCTCAAAAATATGGTTGACACGAAATGGCCATAACCACGATTTAGAGTGATTATAGAAGAAACTGTTCACCTTTTTCAGTCCATATTTTTCGGCCAAATAGAGCTGAAAAAATCCGCCGACAATATAGTGCCGGTCATAATAAGGGAAGGTATAAATGGATTGGTTGTAAAGAAACTGCGCATTGATATTGCCGGCTTTCGCCTGAAGCAGAGTCTCAGCCTTAAAACGCCCACTGTAGAGACGTCCCCCATTTCCATGCCAGGACTCATTCAAGACCGCATTTCCTTCCAGCAGGTTTGAGCTTATGGCCACATTCGGGACCGTAAAGAGAGGAAAGACACCTACAGTTAAAAAGGCGTTGCCTAAAACACTATGCAAACCTCGTGTGACGGAACTCGCCTTAGGATTAAGCTGATAATTATGTGCCGTTTCATGATACAAAAGCGTGTTCAGCCATGACGTTGATGAAAAATAGTCATTTGCCGCACTGCCGCCGATGTAGTTTATCTGCATGTTAAGAGGGTACTGCGTTGAAAAACCGTTTGCGATCTGGTTTTGCTGAGAGATAATACCGACATGCAGAGTAGAGTCAAGTTGAAAACCAAAAGAGTTCTCATACTCGTCATTGATCATCGGCTCTAACGCCATTGCCTGCTCAGCCGCATACCGGTTCTGCTCGGTAAAGATCATCTCTACATTGTCTTGTTCCGCTTTATAGTACTGCTCATCACCGGGTACGACCGCCACGCCTGCATAAAGGAACTGCGACACGAACACCAATGACAACAGTACCGATAACGAACGCAGTTTGGCTTTTCTCATGTAAGTTCTCTAATATGTAGATGAATTATTATATCTGTTGAAGTATTAAATAGTAAAGAAGTCGCTAACTTAAAAAAGTTTAGATTTGGTGTAGTTTGTGTTTGAGGATTGAAAAGCGTACATAAAGTACGCTGTCAAGCATCGAGCGCAAAATGCGCCGAAGCTAGACTTTTTAGCCGCAAGAAGGAACGTTTCCTGAATCAGATGCATACTCGAATAGGAAATCTTTAAGGTGCTCAGAGTATTTTTTGAATTTTTTACCTTCAGCGTATTTTTCGCCTTTAGTACCTTTGTGCCATGCGATGAAACCAGCGTTGTCATCTGAAAATGCAGCTGTCCACTCGTCTTGAGTTTTCATAGCAGCACCTTTAGTACCGTTACCGTGACATTTCTTACACTGCTTAAGGTAAGCTTTTTGACCTTTTTTGATGTCAGCATTTGCAGATGATGCGAACATCCCTAGTGCAACTACTGACGCTAATAGAATTGAAGTTGATTTTTTCATTCCATAAATCCTTGTAATAAATTTGGGACAGTGTATCACGGATAAAGAAAAGTAAAGTTAAAAATCTTGATTAATATCAAGACATTTTATATTTCGTTACCTATTCGCCCGTCTCGTCAAACTCTTCATTTTCACCTTCTGCCCTTTTGACAGCCTGGCGTATTTTGTCCTGGCGCATCTTGCGATTGCTGGTGTGTTTGAGTTTCTCTATCACTTTATCATCGTCAATATTCATCTCTTTTTTAATAGCCTCATCATCAAAGCCTGCTACTTCCAGGACGTAAAGTTTCAGCTCACGTTTGGTCATGTTCTTTTTAAGTATGTTGTACAGTTCGACTTCATTGTTGCCGATCAATGAGGTCTCACATTTATAAAATGCCGCCAATGTTGCACGGATCGACTTCTCGCCGTTATATTTAAACCATATAGAGTTTTCTAACATCTATCTCTCCTTATATTTTTTCTAAGATCAGTGTCAGATCTTTTTCATCTATGATGATGTTGGCCTCTTTTTTCAAGACCTCTCGTGCACAAAAGGCGACACGTGTTCCTGCATGTGCGAACATACTCAGGTCGTTGGCACCGTCACCACAGACCATGGTCTCCTCTTCGCTCACGCCTAAGATGTTCTGCAGACGCACCAGCATGTCGCCTTTGGAGAAGTTAAACATCATGTCCCCGCCGACAAGGCCGGTCAGCTTTCCATCTTTAACGTGAAGCGCATTTGAAAAGTCCGCGTCATAGCCCAGAATGTCTTTGGCGTAGGTGGTCGCTGTTCTGAACCCGCCGCTGAAACAGACCACCGTCATACCGCGTTTTTTAAGCTCAGCGATCGTCTCGACAGCACCCGGCATGTATGGCAGTGAGTGGCTGATCTCTTCGACTTTTGAGAACTCAAGCCCTTTCAACAGGCCTACTCTCTCTTGAAGCGACTCAAAAAAGTCCAACTCGCCGGCCATCGCCCGCTCGGTTATCTCAGAAACCTGTTCACCGATACCCAAAGCCTCCGCAAAAAAATCGATCGTCTCGCCATCCATCAGGGTCGAATCAAAATCAAACACACATAATTTCATAATTAATTACTCTTCTTTCACTCTTGTTTCGTTATAATCTCGCAATTATAGCGTAGGAAGCCCTTTTTGTTTGAACAATTAATCGATAAACTGCAAAACTCAACATACATCACTCTTGAGACGACGCCGCCCCACTCTGCGCGTTTCAAACCGGTGATCGATACCATCGCAGAACTTGGGCTCGACAAGATGGTGGATGGCTTCAGTACAACCGACAACCCGCTTGCCAAACTTAAATACAACGCACTTTTCGCATCCCAGCTTCTTCAAGACCGTTTCAACAAGCCTGTTCTTGCGACAATGAGTATGCGCGACCGCAACCGCATCGCCCTGCAATCCGACCTGCTTGGCGCCAATGAAGCCGACGTTCGCGCCTTTTTGGCACTGACAGGCGATCCTGCCAAGATCTCTGATCAAAAAGAGGCCAAGGGTGTTTTCGAGGGGGACTCCACCCTGCTGCTCGACATCATCACCTCTTTGAACAGCGGAACAGATATGATGGGCAAAACACTTAAAGACGCCCCTGAACCGATCTACCCTTTCGCCGTGGTCAATTCGCATGCTAAGAACCCAAAGTCCCTGCAAAAAAAGATGCTCAAAAAGATCAACCACGGGGCTGTCGGGATCATTACCCAGCCGGTATATGGCATAGACAACGCCAAGCTCCTGGTCGAGTTAATGGAAAATGCGAACCGTGAAAGTGACAGAGAGACGAACGCTACGCTCATCTTAGGCCTCTTCCCTATTACAAAACTGCGTACAGCACAGTTCCTTGATGCCCATGTTCCCGGCATTCATGTTCCCTCATACTGGATAGAAGCACTCAAAAAAGCAGCTGCTATTTCAGAGGAAGAGGAGTACAAAGTGGGTTTTGAACTCAGCAAGAAGCTCTTTGATGAGATCAAAGCGGTCCATCCAAAAATACATCTTATGACAGCCAACCATTTCCAGATCGCCAAAGATATTCTCTCTTAAAACAGTTCTGTAATATTATATGTTCACAGAGGGAGAGTTTAATATAAGATTTTTCTATTTCTTGTTATAGTTCTTACATAAATTAAGCATTTTAAGGGCTTCAATGACGATTCGTGTCTTATTAACCGCACTCTTTATCTCTCTGTTTCTTACAGCGTGTCAACCGACACCGAATGTGCCGCTCTCACCTGAATTAGAGCAATACGCACTTGTAAAAGAGAACTGTGAAGGTTTAAAGACCACACTCGGCATCCACGTTCCCGATGCGCTTGACAAAGAGTGCCTCACTTTTTTAAGACGTCTTGACAAGGCGAATGCTATTGATTATAAAGTGGCACACTTTAACGATGACAACACAGACCCTGACGCAAAACCAAAACCCGAGTACATCCTGTTACAAACTGATGCTCACCGTCAACGCCGAAAGACCGAAGTCGAATATCAAACCTTGTCTGACACTTTTAACCGTGTCTCTTTAGACGCCATAACCGATAACCGACTCCAAGACGTTGAACTGACACTGACATTTTCAGAGACAGAGTTTACAAAAAAACACTACGACTACTATAATGAGCAGGAGCCCCGCTATCAAGAAGGTTCTCAATACCTTGCATTTGAAAAGCGTTACGCCAATGAGTTGGTCAATGAAGGGTTGATCTATCTGAACCAAGGCGATAAAAAACGTGCCAATAAAACATTTAAAAAAGCGGCGTCTCTCAATAATGCCCAAGCCGAATACCTGATCGGTATCGTCTATGAAGCCAAACATATCGATAAAGCGATCGAATGGCACACTAAAGCTAAAGAGCACGGCATAAAAGGGGCGCGTATCAATCTCGCCCGTCTTTACGATCGTAAACGTGAGCCCAAAGAGGCACAAAGACTCTATATCGAAGCGGCGGAAGACGGCGATGCCTATGCCCAATACATGCTTTACAAACAGTATAAAAAGACAGACAATACCAAAACGAGCGGCCTAGCCGTAGAGTGGGTAAAAAAATCAGCTGAGAACGGTTATCCGCCGGCTGAGTATGCTTATGGCAAACAGCTCCTGCAGGAGAAAAAAACAACTGATGCAGAAGCATGGCTGACCAAGGCCTATGAACACGGCATAGGCGCTGCCAATGCCGCCTTGGGCACACTCTATTTCAATGCTGAAAACTATCCAAAAGCACTTAAGCATCTTCGTGCTGCAGATAGTGCCAAGGCAAAACATCAACTGGCACAGATATACGAACGCGGTCTTGGGGTTGAGATCAACTACTACAGATCTTACGTATTATATAAAGAGGCGTTAAAGCTTGGACAGAAAAGTGCCAAGAAAGACATTGTACGCCTGAGCAAGCTAAAGACAGGAAAAGAAAAAGCCCATTACGATGCGGCAAAGCGCAAAGCGCAGCAGCAGCAAAAAGCATTTGCCCTGCGTTGCGGAGAGACCCCTATACTACGTAACCTGAGAGCCAAAGGGATGCAGATACATCTGCAGGGTCTTGTCTCACTGCCGCTGCAGACATCTCAGATATTTATTGTCAACAGTGAGGACGGAAAATACTATTATGTCATCGATACAGAGAACAACGCCAACGTACAGCAGTATCAACATGTTGATATAACAGCAAAGGCCACAGGTACGTCCGTCACTGTCAGTGGTACTGACGGCTTGACTGTCGATGTGTATCAACTCCACTTTGAAAAACAGTGCCAAAAATAAAAGCGAGGTCTGCCATGCCCTATATGTTTATATTGACATTCGCAGCGATGCTGCTGCTGACAGGATGTTTAAGTTCACCTAAACCGACCGTGCATGAAAAGCTGTCAAGTTATCAGAACATCAAAGAGGCATGCCAGCAAACCCCTCCGCAGACACTGAATACAGAGTGTTCAGAGTTTCTTAAAGACCTGGAAGAAGAGAACAGTCTGCTGAGCGAGATGCAAGAGATCAAAGAGGATGAGAAACAAGAAGCCGCCTATATTGCATTGGCTGACAGAGAAGCTGTCCTTGCACAAAAGCTTCAAACAGGTAAAACACAGTTGGCCGAAAGTTGCCGGACCCAGATCTCTACTATTGTGAAGAACGATGACATCAACGGAGCTGCATTTTGTCTGCTGTTCGAAGATAACAACATCACTCTTGATGAGTACAAATACCTAAAAAAACATGCACCTAGATTTGACAACAACCCCCAATACAGGACTTTCGAAGATCAGTATGCCCAAGAGAAGATCCATGAGGGGCTAAAAGCCATGAACAAGGGTGACAAAAAAGCAGCCTTGAATGCTTTTAAAACAGCTTCTGACGCCAACAGTGCCGAAGCGGCCTACCTGGTCGGGATCATCTATGAAGAGAAGCAGATCAAAAAGGCGATCAGCTGGCATAAAAAAGCAGTTACAGAGGGTATCGAGCTTTCCAAACTCAATCTGGCCAGACTCTACCTTCGTATCAAACTGCCGAACAAAGCAAGGGAGTGGTATCTGAGTGCTGCCAAAGAGAACAATCCTTTAGCCCAATACAGACTCTTCAAAATGGACGCAAAGTCTAAAAGCCCCAAGACCCGTCAAGAGGCACTGGTGTGGTTAGAGCGCTCTGCCAACAACAACTACCCTCAAGCACAATATATCTACGGACTTCAACTGCTTAAGCAGAAAAAAGGTGCAGCGGCTCAAGGCTGGCTGGAAAAAGCAAACGCCAACGGTATCAGCGGCACCAACCTTTTCTTAGGCAAGCTCTATTTTGAACAAGCGTCTTATGACAGTGCCTACCCTCTGCTTATTAAAGCAAAAGAGCAAGGTGAAGCCAACTACCTGCTGGCTAAGATGTATGAAAATGGCCATAGTGTCAAGAAGAACCGTGTCCTGGCCTATCGTCACTATAAAAAAGCGCATGAACTCGCACACAACAACTACGTGAGCGATATGAAGCGTCTTCAAAAAAAGCTGACAAAAAAAGAGCGCCAAGCGGCTAAATATGTTGAGAAAAAAGAGGCGCAGAGAGTAAAAGCGTCTGTCAAGGCTTGCGGTCAGATCCCCGACGGTAAAAACATTGCGGTCGAAAACAGAACGATCCACATTGTCGGCGTTGGTGTCAAACCTCTTGAAGAGGCAAACGGTTTCATCGTCTATGGCGAAGATGAGAAGCTCTACTATATCGTTGATGCGGAGATGGCATCATCGATCAAAGCCTATGAGCATATCAACATAAGTGCCAAAGCGACAGGCAAGGCTATCATGATCAGCAGTGATACCGGGACACTCCAGCCCATCTATCAATTTCACACTCAAAAAATCTGTACTAAAAACTAAAGGGGAATTATGCGTTTTT
The DNA here is from genome assembly GCA_039714575.1 of Campylobacterota bacterium. GTDB lineage: Bacteria > Campylobacterota > Campylobacteria > Campylobacterales > Sulfurimonadaceae > Sulfonitrofixus. Next base: position 11,926 of record JBDLJE010000031.1, read on the forward strand.
ATCTTTTCAGCCTAAGCATGCTTATACTGCTCACCGGCTGTGGTTCTGCACCCGAAGCAGCACTACCGCCAAAACTAAGTCATTATGCAACTGCACAGCAGCAGTGCAGCGAATTTTTGGATGGCAAAAAAGAGTTGACCAGTGTTGTAGAAAAAGAGTGCGACCGGTTTATAAAACGCCTCGATCAAGCCAACAACACAGCCTATGATCTGGCAAACAAAAAGTATAAAAAAGGTGAGTATAAAGAGAAAGACCTCGTCTATTCACGCGAACGCAAGAGGCTGGAACTTCAATACAACAAGCTCTCAAAAGCTATCAAGAAGGCAACACTTGCCGCTATTGAAAGAGACGATATAGATGCCTTTACACAAGGGTTGGCATTTCCGGGGAACACCGTTATCGCACCCTATTACGACTATATGAAGAGCAAGGGTCTAGACTTTGAGAACGACCCCCGCTACCTTGACTTTGAACGCCAAGAGAGCGAACGGTTGATACTCAAAGGTGAGGACTATCTCCAGCAAGGCAAAAAGAAAAAAGCACTCACAGTATTTAAAAAATCAGCTGAGATGGATAATGCGCAAGCCGCTCGCTTGACAGCGATATTATATGAGAAAAAAGACCTCAAAAAGGCGCTTAAATGGCATCATAAAGCCGTTGACGGCGGTATCAAAAGCTCTTACTTGAACCTTGGCCGTCTTTATGAGAGAGACGGTCAAGAAGATTTTGCACTGAACTGGTACCTGAGAGCCGCTGCAGAGAAGAACGCAAAAGCGCAATACCGGCTCTACCTCTATTTTTTAGAGAGGAACAAAAGCAAAGCCGTCTCCTGGCTGAAAAAGTCAGCCGACAACGAGTATGCCCAAGCACAATACGACTATGCGCTTGTCTTGATGAAAAAGAAAAAGACCGATAAAGCCATCAGTTTCCTTCAACAAGCCTCAAAAAAGAACTACACTCAGGCTTCTGACTATCTCGGGGAGTACTTTTACAATCTGAAACTTTTTGAAGATGCCTACAAAGAGCTCTCTCTATCAGAGAGTGCCGGCTCATTTTACCTGCGTGCCAAGATGTTGGAAGAAGGCGCCGGAATGAAAAAAGATTATAAGCTTGCCTACACCTTCTACTCTCGAGCTGCTGCCCTTGGACAAGAAGGGACGGACAAAGATCTGCGACGCGTCAATCTCCTGTTAAGTCAAGAGAAGAGACAAAAAGCGGCCGAGAAGAAGAGAGAGCAGACTCAACATATGGCCGCCATGGCGAAACAGTGCGGTGTGGCACCTACCGCCTCTGCTATAAAAAAGAGAGGCAGAAAGTTTCATATTATCGGTACAGCATCAGCTTCTGTCGGCCGACAAAGCTTTATCATCTACGGTGATGACGGCGAAGACTATTATCTGCTTCGGGCAAGAGGCATCCAGGAGGATGACCGTGTTGATATCTCTGTCATGTCAACCGGTTCGACTGCATCTATAGGCAGTACGGAAGATGACGAAGCTGTAGACATCTACCAGTTTACTTTTATTAAAAAGTGCGTGATCGAAGAGTAAGAGCGTAAACAGCTCACCTTCACCCCGCTGCTCGACCTAAGGCACCTCTAAATTACCTATAATTTGCTATAATCCGCCAACTGTTTGCAAGCTCTGGAGATGTACTTACAGAGTTTGCAATATTCCAAGGAACCTTATGATCGATCTTAAACTTCTTCAAAAAGACTTTGACCATGTCAGCCGCCAACTTCAGCGTAAAAGTGTATCGCTTGAGGTCATCGAATCTATCAAAGAGAAAAACGAAGCGCTGAAAAAAGCAAAAGCAGCCTTCGAAGGCGCTCAGGCTGACCAGAACAGTATGAGTAAGCTCTTTGGTGTTTATAAACGCGAGGGCAAAGACATCGCTGAACTTAAAGCAAAAGTCGATGCCAACAAGATCATCGTTAATGAACTTCAGCAAAAACAGCGCGAAGCTGAAGAGGCACTGACGTCCATTATCATGGCTGTACCGAATATACCTGATGACAGTGTGCCCGACGGCGAAGATGAAGATGACAATGTAGAGATCAAAAAAGTACTTACCCCTCCAGCATTCAGCTTTACTCCAAAAGAGCACTGGGAGCTGGCAGAGCAGAATGGCTGGATAGACTTCGAACGCGGTGCAAAACTCTCCGGAAGCCGTTTCAGTGTCTCTTATGACATGGGTGCAAAACTTGAACGTGCACTCATCAACTTTATGCTCAACTTTAATGGAGACAGAGGGTTTACAGAAGTAAGTGTACCGCACATGGTAAACAGAACCGCTCTGGAGGGAACAGGACAACTTCCAAAATTTGAAAATGATCTATACAAGATAGAAGATCAGGAGATGTTCTTGATCCCGACAGCAGAAGTCCCTCTGACAAACCTTTTTCAAGATGAGATAATCCCTTATGAGAATCTTCCTATTAAAATGACCGGTTACACGTCATGTTACAGAAAAGAGGCCGGTGCTGCCGGTCGTGACACAAGGGGAATGATCAGACAGCACCAGTTTCATAAAGTTGAGCTGGTTTGTATAACAAAGTCGGAAACAAGTGACACCATTTTTAATGAGATGGTAGATTGTGCTTCTGACATACTTACAGCGTTAGAACTTCCACATAGAATTGTTCAACTGTGTACAGGCGACTTAGGATTTTCAGCTGCTAAAACTGTCGACATCGAAGTCTGGCTGCCGGGACAGAACCAATATAGAGAGATCTCTTCTATCTCAAACACAAGAGACTTCCAGGCCCGCAGAGCAAAGATACGTTATAAAGACGGTAAGAAAAACAGCTTTGTCAACACGTTAAATGGTAGCTCTCTTGCTGTTGGTCGTACATTAGTAGCTATTATGGAAAATAATCAGAATGAAGATGGTTCTATTAATATTCCAGAAGTATTGAAACCTTATTTGGGAATGTAGACTTTAAGAACTTTGAAGATGTGCTACTTAAAATCAAAGTTCTTAATGAGTTATGACTTTTTCTGCCTGTGAAGCTATATCACAGGCATTTAGCAAGATTGTATTTAAGGCCAAATTGGTTCGGTATTGCCAGTTCCCCAGCCAGTGCTAAAATCGATATGAGCTGGATTAGATGTAACATCCCAACCGCTTAAATCCTGATTAGAAAAGGCTGCAGCATCCATAAACATATTAGACATATTAAGTACACCACTTGTATCCCAGCCTCCTATATCTTGGTTGAAAGCTGAAGCACGCATAAACATACCGTACATACTAGTTACACCACTTGTATCCCAGCTTCCTATAGGCTGGTTGAATGATGAAGCATCAGCAAACATAAAACTCATATCAGTTACACTGCTTGTATCCCAGCCTCCTATATCTTGGTTGAATGCGGAAGCACCCTCACCCACAAACATATTACCCATATCAGTTACACTGCTTGTATTCCAGTCTCCTATATCTTGGTTGAATGCGGAAGCACCATAAAACATATAAAACATATTAACTACACTGCTTGTATCCCAGCCTCCTATATCTTGGTTGAAAGCTGAAGCACGAGTAAACATACCACTCATACCAGTTACACTGCTTGTATCCCAGCCTCCTATATCTTGGTTGAATGCGGAAGCACCTCCAAACATATAAGTCATATTAGTTACACTGCCTGTATTCCAGCTTTCTATGGCCTGGTTGAAGGCTGAAGCACCATGAAACATAAAACTCATATCAGTTACACTGCTTGTATCCCAGCCTCCTATATCTTGGTTGAATGCGGAAGCACCCTCACCCACAAACATATTACCCATATCAGTTACACTGCTTGTATTCCAGTCTCCTATATCTTGGTTGAATGCGGAAGCACCATAAAACATATTAAACATAGTAACTACACTGCTTGTATCCCAGCCTCCTATATCTTGATTGAAAGCTGAAGCATACTGAAACATAAAATTCATACTAGTTACATTTGATAAATCAGGTGCATCTGTAGCATTTACAACTAGATTAGAACAACCATAAAAAGCATTTTCCATTGTTATCCAGCTTATATTTCCCCAGTTCTCTACAGAGAGTAGTTTTTGATTGTCATAATTACCAGTGCTATCAAAGTATATACGAGGAAAGTCACCTGTGATTTTAACAGTGTAGATTCCGGGACCATCTTCATAAGCATGGGTATTATCCCCTGTTGCATTTTCATATACGGCACCATCTCCCCAATCAATAGTAAAATAACGACCTGTACTGTCATTTGTAGAGATTAAGATTTCATTCGAACTTGTATAACCACTGTTATCTGTTTTCCAAGTAGTAATAAATGCAGGATCATGAGCAGTAACAGTGTCTCCACTATCGCTATCGCTGCTACACGCACTCATAAGAACTACAATACCTAAAGACACTAAGACCATCAACATTTTTTTAATTGTTTTCATTTTAAATCCTTGCATAATATTAGGAGCATAATCCTAACCCCTCTATTTTAATTATATTCCTAAATATAATGATAAAGCTTAACTAAAATCACGAAATAGCCAATTGTAAAAAGAAGCAGATCAAAGAGCAGAGCTAAAAAGGTGTTGTAAAATTGCTAACTCAGATCTACTGGTTGCGTATTTGTTTAAAAGATGAGTAAGAGTACCTGTAAATTTCCGGCTGTTTTTTAATGTTAAATACCTTTTCTCTAAAACACCATTAAAAACCCAATAGTAACTGCCTATTCACTGCCAAAACTAAAATAATAAAATTTTACATACTAGTGAAACCATTGTATACTAACACTTTAAAGAAGGTTCATAAAGATTATACCCGATGGCGTATGGCTGCCTGGACAGAACCAATACAGAGAGATCTCTTCTATCTCCAATACAAGAGACTTCCAGGCAAGACGTGCAAAAATCCGTTATAAAGATAAAGAGAGTAAGAAAAACACCTTTGTCAACACATTAAACGGCTCTTCTTTGGCTGTTGGTCGTACCCTTGTTGCTATTATGGAAAACAACCAAAATGAAGACGGTTCAATAACGATATCAAAAGTACTAGAACCGTACATCCGATAAACAGTAAATTGTAAAAAGGTTTACAAAAAGATTATTTCAACAACTTGGAGCGTTTGTATAGAGCCCACAATGACCGAACTGGTCCATAAACGATATAGATCGAAAAGAAGATAGCAAACCCCTCTACAGGGTAGATAAAGATAGACATCGCCACTGCTACAATAGCGACAAAGACACGTCGCATATGTTTTTTATCCATATCCACTTTCTTGAAACTTGGATAACGAATGTTACTTACCATCAAGACAGCTACCACCAATGCACTGATCAAAATAACAAGTTTATATTCCGCCAAAAAAGTGTACTGCTCAAACAGCAGGACCAAGATTGAGATAAATACAGCAGCGGTCGGTATAGGGACACCGATAAATACAGAGGGTTCCGTGTCGCCTGTCATTACGTTAAAGCGGGCAAGACGGATAGCGCCGAAGATGACAAAAAGAGCACTCGTCATGATCCCGAAACGTCCAAAGTCTATGCCCGCATAAAGGTAGATAAGCATTGCCGGAGCAGCGCCGAAGGCGACGATATCGGCAAGAGAATCAAACTCAACACCGAACTGGCTGCAGGTGTTGGTCATACGCGCCACCCGTCCATCAAGGCCGTCAAAGATCAGAGAGAGCAATACCATCCATGCCGCTAATACAAAGTTACCCTCAACCGCGGATATGATACTGAAGATACCTGCAAAGATACTCGAAGCCGTAAAGAAATTCGGCAGCAGATAGGCGAGTTGGTTAGGCTGTTTCATGTGTCGAAAAGAATCCTAAAAGGGTCTCGCCGGCACGAACTCTCTGGCCGACTTTAACAGCCACACGCGAATGTGTCGGCAAGACCAGCGTTGTCTCGCCTTTGACCATCAGGCCGTAACGCATACCTTGCAAAACAGCACTCTCTTTTGCCAGACGGTTTTTAATACCCACCGATGACAACTGAAGCATATGTACAACACTGACTTCCCTGTCATCTTTACCAAAGACAATATGACTCTGTTCGTTCAACTTTTGTGCCAAAGGCATAGAGAGCATCAACCGGGCACCCGAAATGGCCTCTACCTCTTTGACATCACAGGAGAAAGGCACACGCAAGATCGGCGTGTCCAGAATACCGCTCTTGATGACGATCTTATAAGAGTTGTTTCCCTCTTCATCTTCAAGCGTCTCTATACTTGTGATCATACCGTCTGCAACACTGACAATGCCGTCTTCTTCCAAGTGAGGAATAATACGTTCGGGATTACGATAAGCCCAGACCGTTACCAGGACTAAAATGACACTTAAAAAAGTCAAAAACTCGGCATCGATTGCCATAAAAAAGAGCATGACGGCAACAGCAGCCGCAATACACTTCATCCCATCCTTGGCTATGATAAAAGTGTCATCGTATCTCATGATCCCGGCTCTTCTTTGTCATCCATATGTTTTTGGTCTTGCGACATATCTTCAGAGATCTCACGCTCATCTTCTGAGGAGTTCGGCTCTTCGACCTTAGTCTCCATACCGTTCTCTTTTTCAAAATCAGTAATGACTTTACGAACAAGAGCACCATCGATGTTCTCAGTTTTATACAGCTCTGTTACCATATTTTCGATCGCACCGCGGTACTCTTCCAGACGGGCAACAACACTGTTATAATGCTCCGCCAAGGTCGCTTTAATATGCTGGTCCATATCTTCAGCCATCTTCTCAGAGAATTCACGAGCCTGTCCTCCCATACCGCCGCCTAAGAATGATTGACGCTGTTTTTCTAAAACCATAAGACCTGCGATGTCACTCATACCATAGACCTGGACCATTGACTTGATAATGTCGGTCGCACGTTCAAGGTCATTGCTTGCACCCGTAGAGATCTCACCGATGAAGACCTGCTCCGCTGCACGGCCGCCAAGAAGAACATCCACCTCTGCAAGAAGTTCATGTTTCTGCGCAAGGTACTTGTTCTCTTCAGGTGTGTTCAGCGTATAGCCGAGTGCCGCAAGACCGCGAGGGACAATAGAGACTTTAGAGACCTTCTTCGCCCCCTTGGTCGTCTCAGCCAGCAGTGCGTGCCCGCATTCGTGGTAAGCGACAATGCGCTGCTCTTGTTTGTTGATACGGCGATTTTTCTTGCTCAGACCGGCAATAGCTCGTTCAACCGACTCTTGCAGGTCAGCTTGTTTCACTGTCTTTTGACTTTTACGTCCGGCAAGAAGTGCGGCTTCATTGATGACGTTAGCCAGGTCAGCCCCAGCCAGACCTGCCGTTAGACGTGCGATCTCCTCTAACTTAACATCCGGATCTATCTTAACATTTCTTATATGCACTTTTAAGATCTCTATACGCCCCTCATAGTCCGGTTTGTCAACAAGAACCTGTCTGTCAAAACGGCCCGGACGCATCAGTGCCGGGTCAAGGACTTCCGGACGGTTGGTCGCCGCCAGGATAATAATAGGTGTGTCGGTACCGAAGCCATCCATCTCTGCAAGAAGCTGGTTCAATGTCTGCTCACGCTCATCATTTCCACCCATCATACCGCCGGCAGCACGACTCTTACCGATAGCATCGATCTCATCGATAAAGATGATCGAAGGGGCATCTTTTTTCGCCTGTTCAAAGAGGTCGCGTACACGCGCCGCACCGACACCGACGAACATCTCGATAAAGCTTGAGCCGGAGACAGAGAAGAAAGGAACATCCGCCTCGCCTGCGACCGCTTTTGCCAACAGTGTCTTACCTGTACCCGGGCTACCGACTAACATGACCCCCTTAGGGATCTTGGCACCCAGCTCAACGTAACGCGCCGGGTATTTAAGAAAGTCAACGATCTCCTGAACCTCTTCTTTTGCCTCTTCGGCACCGGCAACATCATCAAACTTCGTGTCCGGTTTTTCGGAGTTGATCAGTTTTTTAGAGCTGCCCATACCGAGAACGCCGCCGCCCATACCCTTTTGCATACGACCCGCAAAGAACATCCAGATCGCGATGATGATCAAGAAAGGAAAGAGCCAGCCGAACATCTCGGTAAACCAGTTGCTCTCAGAGAATCCGCTGTAGTCAATACCCGCTTCATCCAGCAGCGGAACGAGTGTCGCATCATTGGCAACCAGACGTGTTGTGTACATAGTACCTTCACCTTTGGCACGGATGTAGCTCTGACCGATGTCCACCTTTGTAACGGCTTTCGTCTTTATAAGCTCTTTGAGTTCAGAGTAGCTCACCTCTTTATGTTTTGTCTGTCCCTGTCCGCCAAACTGCTCTCCGATTCCGCCGCCGTTCTCACCGATAAGTGATTTAAAGATCAAGATGACCACTACCGAAAAGAGGGCAAAGGTGATCAGAGGGTTTTTGTTAAAAAAATTATCGTTTTTTGGATCTCTGTTATTGTTTTGGTTCATTCTTTTTAGTTTCCTTTTTTAGATACGATGAGTGTTACCCACTCTTCACGCTCAATACGTTTTACAATTGTACAATCGACATATGCTTTTAGCACTTTATCTTCATATTTGTCTAAAATGCCTGAAAGTACCAAAGTACCTTCATCTTTAAGCAAACGTTTGAGGTCACTGGCTATAAAGACAAGCACGTCAGCCACGATGTTCGCAATGACAACATCATACTTCTTCTGTGTGCCCGGTGCCGAGCCTTCCCAGATCTCTCTAAACACTACTCCGTTAACATCTGCATTTTCAAGGCTGTTGCCTACAGAGACAGGGTCCGTGTCACAAGCATCGACCGCAGCACCCAGTTTTGCAGCAGCAATACCCAAGATACCGCTTCCACAGCCAATGTCCGCCACTTCCATATCGGTTTTGACCTCTGAAGCGATCGCTTCAAGGCAGGCCGCTGTTGTCGGGTGATGTCCTGTACCAAAGGCTAAAGCAGGATCAAGTTCGATGTTCAACATCCCCTCTTTCGGCTCATTCCAGGTCGGATGGATGTAAAACGGCCCGATCTCGATCGGTGTTATACTCTCTTGGTAAGCTTTCACCCAGTCGCTGTTTTTCTCTTTTTTGAGCTCGATCTCAACGTCGATAGGTTTTTGAAGCGCCTGTTCAAGCGCCTCTTTAAACTGCTCAACACCCCAGGAGATAGTCTCCAGTTCATCTTCGCTGCGCACAATGAAGCTGCCCTCACGCTCTTCAAAACCGACCGGGAGTGTGTCTGCCAAAAAGTCAGCGAACAGCTCCAGGTGAGTCGAAGGCGTGATCCTCAGTTCGTAATAATACTCTTGCATCTACCGGACTTCCTTCAGAGCTTTTTCTAGGTCAAGTGTTCCCTCGTAGTAGGCTTTACCCACGATAACGCCTTCGATCTCGCCTGTTGCGGAAAGTGCATCGATGTCGGCTCTGTCTTTCAGTCCGCCGCTGGCAATAGTCGGTACGCCGGAGGCGCGTGCGATGTCAAGCGTAAAGTCGACATTGACACCCGTCAGCATACCGTCACGGCCGACATCGGTACAGATGATCGCTTCGACACCGGCTTTTGCAAACTCTTTAGCCAGGTCTGTCGCTTTCATCTCACTCACCTCGCCCCAGCCTTCGACCGCGACATAACCGTCGATCGCATCGATGCCGACAACTACTCTGTATTTAGCTGCCATATCTTTAACAAACTGCGGATCTTTAACAGCAATAGAGCCTAAGATAACCCTATCAATACCGAGGTCAAGATAGGTCTTGATAGTTGCTTCATCACGGATACCGCCTCCAAGTTCGAGCTTGACATTGGTACTTGCACGGATCTTTTTGATCTCTTCATGGTTCACAGGTTCACCGGCAAAAGCACCGTTCAGGTCTACCAAGTGTACCCACTCTGCTCCCATATCTTCGAAGATCTTAGCCTGTGCCACAGGGCTTTCATTGTAAATTTTCGCACTTTCCATCAACCCTTTAGAGAGGCGTACCGCCTTACCGTCTTTGAGGTCAATTGCCGGAAATAGTATCATATATGGTCCTTATAGGTTAATAAAATTTTCTAAGATCTGAAGGCCGTTTTTGTGGCTCTTTTCAGGGTGAGGCTGAATGCCCATCACATTGTCGTTTGCTACGGCGCTTGTAAAACTGTAACCGTACTCTGTCCGTCCTATGGTATTGCCCGGGTCTTCACATACCGCATGAAAAGAGTGGACAAAATAGAGATAGTGTTCATCGTCAAGCTTTTCAAACAGAGGGTGCTCTTTCGTGAACATACGGTTCCAGCCCATGTGCGGTACTTTCAGAGGGTGGTCGAACCGCGCCGTCTCAAAAGCCTGCACATGCCCTTTGATCAGTCCCAAACCTTCACTGTGACCGAACTCCTGGCTTGACTCAAAAAGCAGCTGCATCCCCAGGCAGATCCCCAGCATCGGGGCACCGCCTTTGGCATAGGCCTTTATGGCCTCATCCATGTTACGCTCTTTAAGGTGTTCCATCGCATCACCGTAGGCACCTACACCCGGTAAGATCAACTTGTCGTAGGTATAGAACTTGTCAGGGTCAGACTCGACAACGGCGTCAACACCTAACAGTTTAAAGGCATTTTTTACCGAGGCCAGATTCCCCATGTTGTAATCAACGATACCGATCATTGTTCAATCTTCTTTGCTGTAAATTTTATATAGATCGCCAGTGATATCAGCAGAAGCGACACACTTCCGACAATATAGACGGCATTGATCAGCTTGTCAGGTTCTGTCATAGCGAACTTGAAGACCAGCATCAAAGCCTCGATAGAGAGGGCGATGATAATGGAGCCTAAAAAGCGTACCATTGTCTTGTGCGGGTCAGCACTGCTCTGGTTCTCAGAGTGACGACCCAAAACCTCCTCTTCAAAGAGGGTCTTCACCAGATCGAAGATGGCAAGGGCCAAAGTCAAGAGGATGGTCGCACTGAAGATCTCGTTGATCTCGACAGTGTGAAAATCAACACCTTGCGAAAAGAAGTAGCCGACCCCTTTTAAGAAGAGCAGCAGTGCGACCATTGCCAACACCAGAGTAAACGCAGCGTAGCCGATACGGAAAAAACGTCCCGAGACCGACTCCATCGCCATAGGATGGGCAATTTTCAGAACCGCACTAAGCGGCATATCCAGACAGGCGACATACTTGATCTCACCATGTTCATTGAAGATCGGTTTTGAGGCGGTGATCGTCAGCTCTTGCGTAATAAGTGATGGATATGGGTCGGTGATGGTACAGCGCTTCTCTTTCATAGCACGGTAGTAGTAGGCACGGTTAGAACGGCGCTGTCCTATACAGGTGTCCGTGTGCGAACCGTCAGCAAGATAGGTCGGTGTGATCTGATCGCCCTTTTCGTTGAGCAGGTAGACCCCTTCACAACCTTGCAGGTCACCCATGATCTTGCGCAGTCGATCCATAACCGACTTCTCAGAGATAGAAGGAAGGTTGTTCGGCAAATTTTTTGAAAAAAGATAACAGAAGTAGGCACGTGCCTGTGTTCGGCTTTCTGCATAATGCTGCATGTCACGTGTTAACATTGTCACTCCCTTTATGTCTGCAATAGCACTTATCAGCGCTTTAAAATACGCGATTATAGCCAAGAGTCCGTTAACATTTGGTTTATGGGCACCTAATGCGCCTTTGGCTATAGTGTCATTATGAATAAAAAGCCCCTGCGCATCGCACTTGTCAGACTCACTGCCCTCGGTGACATCATCAACGGCACCATCGTGTTGCAGCTCATCAAAAAGCACTACCCAAACGCCCGGATCGTGTGGTTTTGCGAAGAGGCTTTTGCCCCAATACTGCAGGCACATCCCGACCTAGAAAACGTCTACGCCGTACCGATAAAACGTATTAAAAAAGAGAAAGACCTGACCCTCTTAAAAGAGACGATAAGAGAGCTTAAAGCCTCGGGGCCGTTTGACAAGATCATCGACATGCAGGGGCTCATAAAGTCTGCTGTCGTCGCCCGCTTTATCGGCAAAGAGGTCCACGGTTTTGACAGTGCTTCTGCGAGAGAGTCCGTCGCTTCATGGCTGTATAAGACAAGTTCGAACATCCCTTACGAAGAGAACGTCATTCGACGCAATATCAACGTTGTCGCAGATGCTCTGGAATTCAATGTCAGCAACGATGAGATCCTTGCCAAAAAGCCCTGCTTCGCTTCTCAAGACAAACCTGCTTTCCTCTCATCTTCAACAAAAAACGTTGCCTTCATCATCGGGGCTTCATGGCCCTCAAAAGAGTACCCCCAAGATAAGTTCGTCGAACTCTGCTTTGCCCTGGAGAGTTACAACTGCCTTCTGATCTGGGGAGGTGAGCAAGAAAAAGAGTATGCCGACTTTATCGCAGAACGTGCCTCCAACGCCACAATCGCACCCAAGCTCTCTTTGGCTGAACTAAGAGCCGTTGTAGAGCATTGCGACCTCACTATCGGCAACGATACCGGCCCTACCCACCTGGCATGGGCTCTGAACCGTCCCTCCATCACGCTCTTCGGCCCGACTAACACCAGAATGATCTATGAGACCCCGATCAACCTTGCCTGCGAGTCAGACTCCAGCGTCGACATCAACAAGATCGACAAACAGGACTTCTCCATCCAGACTATCCCTGTCGATGAGATCATATCCAAAGCCAAAAAGCTGCTGGAGCAATAACCGCGGTTAGCCGTCACATTATCTCCACACTCTTTTTATCAATAATACGTTAACTAAACCACTCTGCACTGAAAGTACAGAGGTTTATATTGTGGACTAAAAGTCCACTTTCTTCCTTAGTCGTCATCCCAAACTTGATTTGGGATCCACTTGGAATGTCCCCAATTAACTAGACAGATTTTTAATTGGTTAATTAGATAAAATTAATAATATTAATCAAACTTAAATACATTGATTTGCATACAAGGCATATACCTATATTAAAA
>JBDLJE010000032.1:0-24350 GCA_039714575.1 Campylobacterota bacterium
TCGATGGGAATATATAAAAGAGTAAACACCTTTTGGGTGCTTACTTAAACTAAAGTCTCCTCTCATAATATATCCTCATCTGTTGTTCTACTTTTCACTAAAACCTTATTGACGATCTTCTACACTAAAGCCCTGCCAAAAGAGAATCTGCTAAAATAAGAGTATCTCTAAATTCTGTAAGAAATAGAGATGTATTTTCAAAGTTAAGGATAGACTTTGTACCCACTCCATACCATACCGGTAACATTGACAGGCAGCGATGTCGAAAAAAAGCGCGAAGAGATACGTGCGTATTTTCATAAGACCTACGACACCTATGAAGATCTTTTTACCGTTTTTAATGATGACAGCGTCTTTTACGAGCAGCCTGAACTGACGCGTCATCCGATGATCTTCTACTTTGGTCATACCGCTACTTTTTTTGTCAACAAGTTTATGGTGGCAAAGATGATCGATGCCCGTGTTGACCCTGCTTTTGAGTCGACCTTTGCCATCGGTGTGGACGAGATGAAATGGGATGACCTTCAGAGTGCCAACTACAGCTGGCCTGAGGTCTCAAAAGTCCGAGTATATCGTGACATAGTCCGTACTCTTGTAGACGGCCTCATCACCTCTCTTCCTTTGACGCTTCCCATCACCCGGGAGAGCCCATGGTGGATCATCCTGATGGGGATCGAGCATGAACGCATCCATATCGAGACCTCAAGTGTCCTTCACCGCCAGCTTTCTATCGATAAAGTTCATCCTGTTGCTAACTTCCCTATCTGTCCTGAGAGTGCCGTAGCTCCGAAAAATGAGATGATCGATATTGATGGCGGTGAGTTGACGTTAGGTAAAGAGAGAAATCATCATCTCTATGGCTGGGATAATGAGTATGGCGTTCAAAAAGAGAGTGTTAAACCCTTTAAGGCCGCGAAGTACCTCTGCTCAAATGAAGAGTATTTAGCCTTTGTAGAAGATGGCGGCTACACCAATACTGATTACTGGGATGATGAGGGAAGAGGCTTTTTAGAGAGTTCAAAAGTAAGCTGTCCGACCTTTTGGGTTGCAAACGATACGGGTGGGTTTGATTACCGAACAATGACAGAGATCATCGCCATGCCGATGAACTGGCCGGTGGATGTGAACTACCTCGAAGCCAAGGCGTATTGTCGTTGGAAAAGTGCAAAAGAGGGTAGAGAGTGCCGTCTTTTGAGTGAGCCGGAGTGGTACCTGCTGTATGAGAGAGCAGGGATTAAAGATCTGCCCGATTTTGATGACAACAAGGCCAATATCAACCTGGTACACTTTGCTTCATCTTGCCCTGTCGACAGATTTGCTTTTGGTGATATTTATGATGTTGTAGGAAATGTCTGGCAGTGGACGGAGAGCCATATGAACGGTTTCAGAGGCTTTGAGCCGCACTATGCGTATGATGACTTCTCCCTGCCGACCTTTGACGGTAAACACAACCTTATCAAGGGCGGCTCCTGGGCAAGCAGCGGCAATGAGATGATGAAGCATTCCCGTTATGCGTTTAGGCGCCATTTTTACCAACATGCAGGATTTAGAGTTGTCGAAGGAGAAGCGATGTCAACAGAAGAAAATATTTATGAAAGCGATGCGCTTGTATCGCAGTACTGCCATTTTCAGTACGGCAATGACCATTTTGGGGTAGAGAATTTTGCGCAGAAGTGTGCCGAGTATGCCCTGGAGTATGCCAAAGAGACACCGATGAAACATGCTCTTGACCTTGGTTGTGCGACAGGACGCGCAAGTTTTGAACTGGCACACGGTTTTGACAAGGTGACGGGTATCGATTTCTCGGCACGTTTTGTAGAGGTGGGGCTTGACCTTAAAACAGAGGGTTCCATCAGTTATCAACGTGTCGTTGAGGGTGAGATCACTGTACAAGATAGTGTGACACTAAAAGAACTCGGGTTCAGTGAGATAGCGCAAAACGTTGACTTTTGGCAAGGCGACGCCTGTAACCTGAAAGCCCATTTTGGCGGGTACGATCTTATTATGGCAACAAACCTTATCGACCGGCTGTATGAGCCGATGCTCTTTTTAAAAGATGTCGATCAACGGCTGAATGATGGCGGTTTCCTGATCTTGACCTCGCCGTACACCTGGTTGGAAGAGTACACCAAAAAAGAGTTCTGGTTAGGCGGGTATAGAGACGAAAACGGCAAGGAGGTCAGCACACTTGAGGGTCTAAAAAATGCTCTAGGATCAAAGTTCGAGCTGGTTGCGACCCATGATGTCCCTTTTGTCATTCCTGAAACAGCCCGAAAGTTCCAACACACCATTTCACAGATGAGCGTCTGGAAGAAGAGATGAGTTTTGATTTTCAGTGTGTTGTAGACCGTTCGACGACCAATGCGGAGAAGTACACCCTTCGACAACAACTGTTCAAGCGTGAAGATGTTCTGCCGATGTGGGTGGCGGACATGGACATCGAGACACCGCCGTGCATTGTAGAGGCGGTTCAAAAAAGAGCGGCACATCCCATATACGGTTATGAAGAGGTCCCTGACAGTGCGTATGAAGCGCAGATAGAGTGGATGAAAAAGCGCCACGGTTTTGAGATGAAACGCGAATGGATGTTCTACTCCCATTCGGTGGTGGCGACGATCAACACGGCGATCCATGCCTTTAGCGAACCGGGTGACAAAGTCATCGTTCAGACTCCTATCTACCCGCCTTTTCTAAAAAATGTAACACGTAACGGACGGGAGGTACTGCGTAACCCGTTGAAGTGTGATAATGACGGTGACTACACCTTTGACCTTGACGACCTCCGCTCAAAGATCGATGCCGATACCAAGCTTCTGCTTTTGTGTTCTCCTCACAACCCTGTCGGACGGGTATGGTCACCTAAAGAGCTGCAAGAGTTGGCGGAGATCTGCCTGGAACACAACATCAAAGTCGTTGCTGACGAGATCCATTCCGATCTGGTCTATGCCCCGCATAAACATACCCCTTTCGCCTCGCTGAGTGAAGAGGTCGCTAACATCACCGTCACGGCTATCGGCCCGGGCAAGACCTTTAACACAGCGGGTCTTGCCATCTCGACGGTCGTGGTGCAGAACGAGCAGATGCGCTCAGCTTTTGACGATGCCTATGAGCGTATCCACTTCGCTCAAGGCAATGTCTTTGCCCATGCAGGTTTTGAAGCGGCTTACCGTGAGGGTGAACAGTGGCTCGAGGAGCTGCTGATCCACCTTCAACGCAACATTGAAAAGCTGTCGTCTCTTGCTGAGCGACATAGCGATAAGATCCGTTTTATAGCGCCGCAAGGCACCTATTTAGCATGGTTGGACTGTGCCGGTCTGGGGTTGAACAGTCGTGAGTTGAAACGTTTTTTTGTCGACGATGCAGGGCTTGGTCTGAGCCCCGGTGTCTCGTTTGGCAAAGAGGGCAAGGGTTATATGCGCTTGAACTTTGCTGTTCCCGGTCCGACAATGGATGATGCTATTGCACGACTTGACATGGCATTGAGCGATTTTGATGAGTATTGAGAGGAGGGAAACATGCATAAAGTGATGATCATAAGCGGAGCCGGGCTGAGTGCAGAGAGCGGCATCAGTACCTTTCGTGACAGTGACGGCTTGTGGGAAAACTATGATGTGATGGCGGTCTGTTCGACGCAGGGGTGGCAGCAGGACAGAGCCTTGGTCACTAACTTTTACAATGCCAGACGTGAAGACCTCGAAGACAAAGAGCCCAATGCTATGCACAGAGCTCTGGCAGAACTGGAGAAGAAGTATCCCGGCCAGATCGTCCATCTTACGCAGAATGTTGATAACCTCCTGGAGAAGGCAGGGGCAAAAGAGGTGATCCATCTGCACGGCACCTTGACTGACCTGCGCTGCGAGAGTTGTCATCAGACCTTTCATGTAGGTTTCCACGCTCAAAAAGAGGATGAACAGTGCCCGCACTGCGGCAGTTACGATATTCGTCACAATGTGGTGATGTTCGGAGAGAGTGCACCCGCTTATCAGCACATCTACAGGGCAGTCGACAGCAGTGATCTTTTTATGGCTATCGGTACCAGCGGACAGGTGATAGACATCGTCCCTTTAGTGCAGGATTTCAGACACTCTATTTTGATCAACCCCAAGCGCGAAGAACACATTTCCGCCTTTGGCAGTTTTGACAAAAACATAGACGACTATTTTGAACACTTCCTTCAGACAACGGCAACAGAGGCGATACCTGAGATGATGGAACTGATAGAGGAGCATCTTTGCCGCTGAACATGCAACGGCTGCTCATAGCTCTTCTGGTCGCTGTTTTTGCCTTTATTATAGGGCGTTGGAGTACATCTATTCCCTTGCTTACAATAGGCAGTGAGCCGAATAGTAGCGGTGTCTTCAGAGAAGAGTCAGGCCTGCTGGAGAAGATCAAAGCCAAAAATGAGCTTGAGGTGGTGATGGTGAACGGACCCACCACCTATTTTGTCGGTGCGATCGGAAAAGAGGGGTTTGAATACCTGTTGTTGAAAGATTTTGCGGAGCATCTTGGGGTTGCATTAAAACTGCGTGTTGTTTCAACGGTGAATGAAGCCATGACCCTGACCAAAGAGGGTGTGGGAGAGATAACAGCAGGTGCCTTGACCAAAACGAAAGAGCGCAAAGAGGAGTATGTGTTTGGTCCAAGCTATTTTAATGTCAAAGAGTTTGTCATCTGTCATCAAAAGATGATCAAACACCAAGAGTTCCCGCGTTCCGTGTCAGACCTGGTGGGATTAAATATAATGGTCGGTAAAGGCACCAGTTATGAAGAGAGTCTTAGAGACCTTCAAAAAGAGCTTCCGGAGTTGACTTTTGAGACCTCGGTTGAACACTCAAGCGAGCAGCTGTTAGCCTTGGTCTCAGAAGATAAGGTTGATTGTACTGTGGTTGACTCTAACATCTTTTCGGTCAACAACCGCTATTACCCGGCACTGCGCAAAGCATTCTCTATCAGTGATAATAAAGAGCTGGCATGGATACTGCGCAATGGTGACAAAGAGCTTAATGCCAAACTCATCGCCTGGTTGAGCAAGTTGGAGTGCTCAGGTGAGATGGCCCGACTGAAAGACCACTATTACAGTAATACACAACAGTTCAACTATGTTAATGTCTCTGCTTTTCACAAGCGCCTGACATCACGTCTGCCTAAATATCAGGATCTTTTTATGAAGGCGGGCCAAAAGTATGACATTCCCTGGACGCTCTTGGCCGCTCAGTCTTATCAAGAGTCGCATTGGGACCGTTTGGCAAAGAGCCCGACGGGTGTTCGCGGGATGATGATGTTAACACTGCCGACAGCAAAAGAGATGGGTGTAAAACATCGCTTAAATGCGACACAGAGTATCAACGGCGGTGCAAAATATTACGCACAGCTGTTAAAACGTGTCGCCCCGGATGTACAAGGCGTGGACCGTTACAAGTTCGCCTATGCTGCTTATAATGTTGGGATGGGGCATCTTATAGACGCTAGAGCTTTAGCCCGAAAGCTGGGTAAAGACCCTGATACCTGGAAAGATATTAAAACAGTTCTGCCGCTGCTCTCGCAACGAAAGTACTATAAAGATCTAAAGTACGGTTATGCCCGTGGGCAAGAACCGGTCGATTATGTCGAGGCGATCTACGAGTATCATGCTATACTGGAAAACAAGAACAAAAAGAGGGTCGATCATGAAAAATAGACTGCAAGCGGCACTGTGGGGTGCCTTTTACGGCGATGCCTATGCCTTGGGTGCCCACTGGCTCTACGATACCCATCAGATCTCCAAGTCGGAGTTTGATACAAAACGTTTTAACGATCCGTTGACAGATTACCATAAAGGTAAGGTTGCAGGAGATTTTACCCACTACGGCGACCAGATGCTCTGGTTGCTTGACGGGGTAGCCAACGAAGATGACTTTACCGTGCAGAGCTTTTCAAAGTTATGGGAGGGCAGGATGTCCTCTTATGAAGGCTACGTCGACGGTGCCTCCAAACAGACCCTGGAAGCATTGACAGAGGGAAAAAGTTCATTAGGCTGTGGTTCAAGCTCTAATGATTTGAGTGTGGTAGGTCGGATGATGCCGCTTGTCTACGCCTACCATAATGATATGGACAAGATGATGGAGTATGTCAAGCTCCATACTGTATTTACACATATGACCAAAGAGCTGGTCGAGAGCGCGGCGTACTTTAACGAACTCATCTTGGCTGTCAGCCTGGGTGCCGAGATACGCCGTGCTATAGAAGAGATCGCATTGGCGTACCCTGAAAATATTCAAAAGTGGGTAGATGAAGGGGTGGAGAAGGCTGAGCATGAGAGTATCGAAGCTATTAAAGCTTTGGGACAATCCTGCAGTGTCGAAGGCGGTTTTGCCGCGGTGATCTATCTGCTGGTCCGTTTTAGTGATTTTCAGGAGGCGATGGAGGCCAATGTCCTTGCCGGCGGTGACTCGGCGGCACGCGGTATGATCGTGGGTGCGGTACTGGGCGCTTATGGCGGTATGGAGGTTCTGCCTCCAAACTATAAAGCGATGAACGATGCTGATGCTATTGCCCACTATATTGAGATGATCGATGCCAAAAACAGTTGAGAAAGTTGAACTCTTTCTCTCAAAGCATCATCTTCTCTCGTTAGCCACTTCGGCCGGAAACGTACCGCAGTCAGCCAGCCTCTTTTACGCTTACGATGCCGAAAAGGTGGCCTTTGTTGTGGCCTCAGATACAAAGACAGAACACATTCAAAATGTCTTGGCCAATGACCATGTCTCAGGAACGGTTGCCCTGGAGACCGATGAGGTAGGCAAGATCGAAGGTATTCAGTTTAGAGCAAGGATGAGGATGATCACGCATAAAGAGGGGGAGCTCTATTTCAAAGCGTTCCCTTTTGCCAAGGTGATGAACCCGCAGTTGTGGTCTATAGAGTTAGAGGAGATAAAACTGACGGACAACCGTTTGGGTTTTGGAAAAAAGCTCTATTGGCAAAGGAAAAACGCTGAAGAGTTAGAGTAAAATAGTAGTTCTGTTTTTATAGAGGAGATAGGTTCTCTTGTCTAAAAATAGTGTAAACATACAGGAGTGATTGTGGAAAAAGTATTAGAGATGTTGCTGCTGCAACAAGAGTTGAATGATGCGACGAACGGGGAAGGCTGGGAAGCCGGTCACACAAAAAACGGCAAGGTCATCAACTGGAAACGCTGTATCTATATGGAGTGTGCCGAGATGGTGGACTCTTTCGCCTGGAAACACTGGAAAGCGATCAACCAAAACCCCGACTGGGCCAACCTTCAGATAGAAGTGGTGGATGTCTGGCACTTTATCATGAGCCTTGGTCTCGAAGACTACTCTCAAAACTTCCGCGGAACCATCGAAGACCTTGCTATGAGGATCTCTCAGGAACCAGGTTATCAAACGCTGCAGGAAAACGGCGTACTTCAATTTGCAGAGCCATCGGACATCATGGACAAGGTAGAAGACCTTATCGCCAATGCTGTTAACCGTAATGAGTTCGACGGTCCTAAACTTTTTGAGGACTTTTTTGAACTGGCCTACATGAGCAAGTTGAACCTTAACGATCTCTACCGTCTCTATGTCGGTAAGAACATTCTCAACCAGTTCCGTCAGGACAACGGCTATAAAGAGGGGACCTACGTCAAAGTGTGGGACGGCAAAGAGGACAATATCGTCATGCAGGAAGTGTGGGAAGAGAACACCTCTCTTACACCTAAAGTTCTGTACGGTGCACTGCAAAAGGCATATGCAACGGTTTCATAGTCCTATTAACGCTGTAAATAGGCTCTTTAGACGAAGTGCGATAAAATAGAAGACTTTAATAATCAAGTGACAAAATAATGACGAACAGCTTTGAATTTACAGCCCATGTTAATGATAAACTCTCCGATGCGGTGGCATGGGAACGCAAGACGATCGGTTTTTATGACCTTTGCGATCAAGACATATCGCCTTTTTTAAAGTTGGCATCCAGTGTTAAACAAAAAAACATCGTCATTATCGGTATAGGCGGGAGTGCCTTAGGTGCTTCGGCTGTCTACCGCTTTTTGGACCTGATCCGATCATTTGAGAAAAAGCTGCATATCCTTGACACGACAGATCCTCTTGTCTTGGAGAGCAAGCTTAAAAGTTTCGACATGGATGATGCTTACTATGCGCTGATCAGTAAGTCGGGCGGGACGATCGAGACGATTGCTGTGGCGAAGTATATCGATACAGCGATCACATTGGACAGAAACAACTGTGTCGTCATTACGGATGAAGGTTCCATGTTGGAGAAGTTTGCTGATTCACGCTCTATTAAACATTTTGCCATTCCTGACAATGTGGGCGGGCGTTTTTCGGTGTTGAGCAGTGCCGGTTTAGTCCCATTGGCTCTGGTCGGCGTTAATATAGAACTTCTTCTGCAAGGGGCCAAAAGAGTACGTGACGCTTTTTTTAACGATCAGGGCTATTGTCACTCACTGATGCAGAAAGCGACGTTCTACGCACAGCATGCCAACACCTACAACATCAACTGCCTCTTTTCGTACTCGGAGGTCTTTAGAGAGTTTAATGCCTGGTATGTACAGCTTTGGGGTGAGAGTCTGGGTAAAAAACAGCGCCACTCCGAACTGCATGTGGGTCTGACACCGGTCGGACTTATAGGCCCGACCGACCAACACTCTTTTTTGCAGCTGATCGTGGACGGCAAACGTGACAAATCGGTCACGGTCATCAAGATCAAAGAGTTTGAAAATACGATGCGTATCCCCGACAACTCTTTAGAGAACCTGGAGTCGATGGACATCATCAACGGCTACAGCTTTTCAGAACTGATCAACATGCAGGCAGACTCTATGGTAGAGGCCCTGGATGCACTCGACGATATTCCTCTTGACATCATTGAGATAGAGAGTGTGAACGCGTCTGAGATAGGTCAGCTTATTCTCTATTACGAACTTTTAACGGCACTGGTTGCCAACATGTTAGACATTAACGCTTATGATCAACCGGGTGTTGAGATGGGAAAAATTATTTTAAAAGATAAACTGCAAGGAAAATAGATGATCGATTATATTAAAAGCGAAGTAGCAGCCTCTGCTGAGACAAAACAGAAGATCTTAAACGACGAGGCTTTTTTAGCGAAGATCGCAGCGGTTCTAAAGGCCTCTGTCTCAGTCTATAAAAACAGCAAAAAGATCCTTATAGCGGGTAACGGCGGTTCTGCTGCAGATGCCCAGCACTTCGCTGCCGAATTGGTAGGACGATACGGCTTTGACCGTCCTTCACTGCCGGCATTGGCCTTGACGACAGACACCTCTAACCTGACAGCGATCGGAAACGACTATGGGTATGAGCAGGTCTTCTCCCGTCAGTTAGAGGGGATGGGACAAGAGGGCGATCTTTTTATCGGCATCTCGACCTCAGGCAACTCGCAGAACATCCTTAACGCCTTTGCATCTGCCAAGGCAAAAGGCATTACAACGGTCGCTCTGACAGGCCGTGACGGTGGAAAGATGGCGGATGCTGCCGACTTTACGCTGATCGTACCCTCAAACGACACGCCCCGTATTCAAGAGTCGCACCTTTTGATCGAACATATGATCTGTGACGCTATCGAAAAAGAGATCTTTGGTGATGGAGTAGGGGCATAAAGAGTGAGTAGACCTGCACTTTTTCTAGATCGTGACGGGGTCGTTAATATTGAAAAAAACTATCTGCATAAAGTAGAGGACTTTGAGTTTATAGAGGGGATATTCACTCTTTGCAAAAAGTATCAAGGCCTGGGATATCTTATCGTGGTGGTCACCAACCAATCCGGTATCGCACGCGGTTATTATTCAGAAGATGATTTCAGAGTGTTGACACAGTGGATGGTGGATGTCTTTGACCGAGAAGGCATTTCAATTGCAGATGTCTATCACTGCCCTCACCACCCTGATATCTCCGGAGTGTGCAGCTGCCGTAAGCCGGAACCCGGAATGTTGCTAGAAGCAGCTAAAAAGCATAACATCGACCTTGAACACTCTCTTCTTGTCGGTGACAGCGAACGTGATATCACTGCGGCACATCGAGCAGGTGTAGAAGAGACCTATCTCTTTTCGCCCGATGCCGTGAGAAGTGAAGCCACTAAAATTATAAGAGCATTAAAAGAGTTAGTATGAAGATAATGAACACAGGCGGTACCTTTAATAAACGTTACAATCCTCTGACGGGTGAGTTGGAAGTCCCTTTTGACAATGTGGCTGTAGAAGAGATCGTGAAACATTTCTCGTATGAGGTTGATATAGCAGGAATGTTATATAAAGATTCGTCAGAGATAGGTCCGCTTGACCGTGATCAGTTGACAGCGATCTTGTCTGCAGATGATGAAGATGTCTTTGTGATTATTCATGGCACCGACACAATGCACCTGACGGCAGAACAGCTGGCTGAATACCTGCCGGATCGGGTGATCGTCCTGGTCGGCTCGATGATACCGTTCTCTATTGACAAAAGCGAAGCAAGCCTGAACCTGGGGATGGCACTCGGTTTTGCGGCGACACAACCGGCAAACGGTGTCTACATCTGTATGAGCGGTATTATCGCTCCGTATGATCAGATCACGAAGAACAGAGATGCCGGAAGGTTCGAGATTGTCTAACGTCGCGTGCAGTCACTGTCACCTTCAGTTTGACGAGTCGGTGATGATCAAAGAAGAGGCGCTTTTCTTCTGTTGCAAGGGGTGTCAGGGAGTCTATCATCTGCTTAAAGACGAGGGGCTTGACAGCTTTTACGACAAACTCGGCGACG
Source organism: Campylobacterota bacterium (assembly GCA_039714575.1). GTDB lineage: Bacteria > Campylobacterota > Campylobacteria > Campylobacterales > Sulfurimonadaceae > Sulfonitrofixus. The sequence goes on from JBDLJE010000032.1 coordinate 10,762, forward strand.
AGCAGTTGGCGCCGCCGACAGAACAGTTCCAAGACAGTGCCAACTTTGATTCGCCGGCCTTTTATGAACGTTACGTCTCAGAAGACAGTGAAGGTTTTAACGAGGTCTCGCTTATTATTGAAGGTATCCACTGTTCTGCCTGTGTCTGGTTGAATGAGAAAGCACTCCACAAGATGGATGGTGTGGCAGAGGTCTTTATAAACCACACCAACAATAAAGCGCGTCTTGTCTGGGATGATGATGTGGTCAAACTCTCCAAGATCATCGATATGATCCGTGCTATCGGTTACGATGCCTTCCCTTATGATCCTGAGATACAGGAAGTACGTGCTGAAAAAGAGCGCAAGGATTACTATCTTCGCATTGCGGTAGCGGTCTTTGCCATGATGAACATTATGACCATTGCGGTGGCGCAGTATGCCGGCTTCTTTACCGGTATGGACCAGAGTATTAAAAACATCCTTAATGTCGCCGAATGGCTTCTGTCGACGCCCGTACTGTTTTACAGCGGCTGGGTCTTCTTTCGCGGAGCCTATTACGGGTTGAAGACCAAAACGGTCAACATGGATATTCTGGTCGCTACAGGTGCCTCACTGACCTACCTGTACTCCATCTATATCACGGTGTTTGAACTTGGCGAGGCCTATTTTGATTCGGTGGCGATGATCATTACCTTTGTTCTCTTGGGCAAATTTTTAGAGGTACTCAGTAAAAAAAGTGCCGCTGATACGCTGGATGTGCTCTCTAAACATGTCCCAAGCGAAGTGACGCTTCTGAAAGACGGTGAGCAGGTCAATGTGAGTGTCAATGAGGTCGTTGTCGGTGATGTCCTGCTTCTGAAAACAGGTGAAAAAGCGGGTATTGACGGTGAGATCATTGAGGGCGCCGGAAGTTTTGACGAGTCGAGTCTGAGCGGAGAGAGCGAGCCGATCTACAAGGGTATCGGTGATCATGTCGTAAGCGGGACGACCAGTATCGATGCCGTTGTGACCTATAGAGCGACAAAAGATTTTGAGCACTCGACACTTGCCAATATCTTAACGATGTTAGAACGCTCTTTAGCGAAAAAACCGCGTATCGAGCAGATGGCCAATCGGCTTTCAGAGTACTTCTCAACCGCCATTTTACTGCTGGCTTTTGCTACTTTTGTGGTCTGGTGGATCTGGCCGCACAGTTTTGAGACCGCTTTTATGGTGGGGATCTCGGTCATTATTATTGCCTGTCCCTGTGCCTTGGCCTTGGCAACACCTGTCGCTACTATGGTCGGCCTGGGTCAGGGGGCTAAGCGGGGCATTCTCTTTAAAGAGGCCGTTCACCTTGAGACTTTAGCGAAGGTAGACACCCTGGTACTCGACAAAACAGGTACCATCACAGAGGGAAGACCGCAGGTACAAGAGGTAGAGTGGTTCGATGACGAAGGGGATAGAACAGGACATCAAGCGAAGTTGTCAGCACTGCTAAACGCCTCTAAACATCCTGTGTCTCTTGGCGTTTCAGAGTATCTGGCAGATGATGATGAGATGATCTTGCCGGTTTTAGATGAGCTGCAGCAGATCCCTGCCAAGGGGATGGTGGCCCGATGCGACAAAGAGATGCTGATCGGCGGGAATGCACATTTAATGCAAGATCAGGGCATTTCGGTGACGAGTGAGAGTGAATACACACTCTTCTATTTTGCCATAGGCGACCGGTTGATAGCACGGTTTGAACTTGCGGACAGAGCAAAAGCAGATGCTCCTGAGGTGATTCGTTCACTGCAGCACTCCGGTATCGACATTATGATGCTTACCGGTGACCATGACGGTGTGGCCAAACGTATAGCTGACGAGGTAGGAATAGAACATTATCATGCAGAACTTACCCCTGATCAAAAGGCTGACATGATCGCTCAGATGCAAGCCGATGGTCACCGTGTGGTTATGGCCGGTGACGGTGTCAATGACATCCTGGCACTTGCTCAGGCAGAGATCGGTATTGCGATGGGTAACGGCAGCGACATCGCCATCGATGTCAGTGATGTGGTGTTGATGAATGACTCTCTCCCCTCGCTCGAAGAGTCGTTTAAAATAGGACGTACGACCTATAGACTTGTCAAACAGAACCTGGGTATCTCTTTGGTGTATAATGCTGTTACGATTCCACTGGCGATGGCAGGTTTTATTATCCCGCTTATCGCAGCTATCTCGATGTCGGTGAGTTCACTGCTGGTTGTGGGCAACTCAATGCGTATAAAGTTTTTGTGGAAAAGAAGTTAGGGTATCGCTACCCATTATAAAGTAGATCAATGAACGAATCAATTATTATTTTAATGTTAGGCGTCTCTGTCTTTTTAGGGGCACTTGCCCTTTTTGGCATTATGTGGGCTATTAAGACAGGGCAGTTCGACGACAAAGAGAAGTTCCTTAATCAGGTGCAGTTTGATGGGGATGAGGAGCTTAATGATGCGGCTGAGCAGCAGGCTAAAAAAGAGGCCTTAAAAAAGAAAAAAGAGGGCTACCGCCCGGAGTAATACCTATTACAAATTTTCTTTTGTCGTCCAATTTAACGCTACATAAATTAAACTTTCTTGACTACACTCTTTACGACTCGGTATTTCAGGATAAGAGCAGGTGGTAACGCATCTATTTGAATTTAAAAGCTTGCGCTTTTGACTCAGTTTGAGTAGCTTTGAAAGTAATACATCGCTACGCCAGGACATTAATTTTGGCAGTAGTGCCAAATGCACGAAGGTAGAAAGTTTCAATTTCCCAGCAGTTAATAGTGGCCGAAGGGTATTGCACTTTCTTTTTTTCGTTAGTTTTATTCTTTGTGCACGCAAAGAAAAAAAGTGACATACTAGCGATAAGAAGTAATAAAAGAAATTTAAATGTAAAAAATATCTATTAGTCTCGATTAAGTTGTATAAATAAGAAATGAGTTTTGAAAAGTGGTTTTAAGAAGAAGGTGGAAACCCCTAAAAGGAGTCTCCGAAAAGGGGTCTGATTATTTAAGACCTGCGATGTAAGCAGAAACTGCAGCGATCGTAGCGTCATCATAAGAAGCAACTTGACCTTTCATTAGTGCACCCATACCGTAGTTGTTCTCAGTACCGGCTTTGTAACCTTTAAGAGAAGCTTCGACTTTAGCTGCATCCCAACCCTGGATAACTGCAGATTTGTTAAGAGCTTTTTTCTCTCCATTTGCGCCGTGGCAACTTACACATTTCTTGTATGCTGCAGCACCGTCAGCTGCCATTAGTGATACGCTTGCTACTAGTAGTGCCAATGCGATTTTTTTCATGTTGATTCTCCGTGTTTTTTAATTTTCAGATGCATTATATACACAGTAATCTTAAACTAATCTAAGTGTTATTTTTAAACTCCAGAAATGGGTAGCAAATATAAAAAATTCTAATAACTGTGTAGAAAAGTATCATAAGTGAATTTTATATGACTAAAATGAGTACAGGATACTGTGACTTGCAGAGAAAAGATTATATAAAGAGCAGGTTTTTAAAGAGCTTTATTAAAGATGCAGGTAGTTAAATATCTCTGTTTAGATATCCGGATTGTAGAGTATTAATCCTCTATTTGCTATAATCTTGGACATATTACATGGTGAAAATTATTTCAAAAAAAGCAAGAGAGTGTTGACCTATGCGGCTAAAACGGCGCTTCATGAAGATACTCTGTATAAACCTAATATTTAAAGAGAGATGATGCGTTATATTGATAATGATCTAAAAGAGAAAACAGTTCTGATTACGGGAGGAGCAGGTTTTATCGGCTCGAGTCTGGCTTTTTATTTTCAAGATAACCATCCAGAGGCCAACGTAGTGGTACTTGACAGTTTCCGTTCAGGCGAGACACTCTCCAACGGTAATTTAAAAAGTTTTGGCCACTTTAAGAACCTGGTGGGTTTTAGAGGTGAAGTGATCAGCGGTGACATCAACGACAAAGCACTGCTCGCTAAACTCGAAGCGGACTATGACTTTGATTATATCTTCCATGAAGCGGCTATTTCGGACACAACCGCCCTGGAACAAGACCTTATGGTCAAGACGAACCTCAATGCCTATAAAGATCTGCTCGACATGGCGATCCGTCAAAATGCCAATATGATCTATGCTTCGTCGGGGGCGACTTACGGTGACGCACCTTCACCGCAAACGGTAGGTGTTGAAGCGCCGCAGAACGTGTACGGTTTTTCAAAACTGATGATGGACCATCTCTCCCGTGATGTGATGAAAACAGCAAGTGTCAGTATCGTAGGCCTTCGCTATTTTAATGTGTATGGGCCAAGAGAGTATTTTAAAGAGAAGACCTCTTCGATGGTGATCCAGTTCGGACATCAGCTGCTTCAAGGTAAAAACCCGAAACTGTTTGAGGACTCTGACAAGATCGTTCGAGACTTCATCTACATCGAAGACATTATTCAGGCAAACATCCTGGCAATGCACCCGAGAGAGAGCGGCATCTATAATGTCGGTACGGGCAATGCACGCTCGTTTCAGGACATGGTCGACATCTTGCAAAAAGAGCTTGGAACGTCTTTTGAATGTGAGTACATGCCAAACCCTTACATCGGACGTTACCAGTTCCATACCGAAGCCAATATCGAGAACACCATAGAGGGTCTGGGCTACGCGCCTCGTTTCTCTTTTGAAGAGGGGATCAAAACCTATATTCCTGAGATCAAACGTATGTTTGAAGAAGAGGTCAAGTAGTGCAGGCGCTAAAAAACGCCACACCGAACATCCTGGTCATCGGCGACCTGATGATCGACCACTATCTCTGGGGCAGTGCCGAACGCATCTCACCAGAAGCGCCTGTTCAGGTCGTCGATATCGCAAAAGAGAGTTCAGTTCTGGGCGGTGCGGGAAATGTCATCAACAACCTTATCTCTCTTGGGGCTACCGTCAACGTGGCGAGTGTCGTCGGTGACGATGAGATCGCTAAAGAGCTGACCATTATGCTTAAGTCTATCGGTGTTAAAACCGAAGGACTTATTACACAGAGCGGACGTAAGACCAGTAAAAAGTCGCGCGTCATTGCCGCTAACCAGCAGATACTGCGTTATGACAAAGAGTCAAAAGAGACGATCTCGGCAGAGTCCGTTCAAAAAATCATTGCCGCTATAGAGAAAGACCTTTTTGTGACAGAGATGATCATTCTCTCCGATTACGGCAAAGGTGTTATCTCTGAGGAGTTGGCTCAGGCAGTTATTGCGCTTGCCAATAAAAAGAGTATCAAGGTCCTGGTCGATCCCAAGGGGACGGACTACAGCAAATATCGCGGTGCCCATATGCTGACGCCTAACAAAAAAGAGGCGTCAGAAGCGACTGGCATCGATATCGTAGATGATGCCTCTTTGGAAAAAGCGCTCTTGTCTCTTAAAGAGCAGTGTGATCTGGATAGGTCGATGATCACTCTTTCTGAGGACGGTATCGCTATTTATGACGGCGAAGTAAAACGTTTTCCTACCGTGGCACAAGAGGTCTTTGATGTTACGGGTGCAGGTGACACGGTGATCGCTTCGATCGCTTTTGCCTTGAGTGCAGGGCAGAGTATCGAAGAGACGGCACGTTTTTCCAACCTGGCAGCGGGTGTTGTTGTCGGAAAAGTCGGTTCGGCGACAGTCACACTTGATGAGATAGAGATCTATGAATCAAAACTGCATCAGAGCAATTCAGATGCCCATATCAAAACGTTTGAAGAGATCGACCGTATTGTTAAACGTGCCAAAGAACATGGACAGCGAGTTGTCTTTACCAACGGCTGTTTTGACATCTTGCACGTGGGTCATGTCAAGTACCTTCAAGAGGCAAAAAGCTTTGGCGATATCTTGATATTGGGACTTAACTCTGACGCTTCTGTGCGTGAACTCAAAGGACCGACTCGTCCTGTGAACACTGAAGATGACCGTGCCTATATTCTGGCAGCGCTTGAAGCTGTTGATTATGTTGTCAAGTTCAGCGATGACACACCGCACGATCTGATCAAACTGATCGCGCCGGATGTTTTGGTCAAAGGCGGTGATTACGAAGGCAAGGTCGTCGTAGGCACTGAGTTTTCAAAAGTACTTAAACTTGTCGATTTTGTGGATGGCAAAAGTACGACAAAAACCATAGAAAAAATACAAGGGTCAACATGTTAAAAAAGCTTCTATTAGGCACACTTCTTCTCTCTTCAACAACCTATGCGATGCATGAGTTTGAACTGAACTTGAACAATAAAGACCTTGACCTTCACCTTGGGCTGGATATGGGGCAGTTTAACGACAGCATTGAACCTGACAGCTTTATTGTCAAAGCGAGAGTTATGAAGGGTGATCGTGAACATGCCCGACTTCCCGGTAAACAAGATACAAATATCTTGGGAGAGTTGGGTTTTGTAGCACAGTCTACATCGGCAATGGCACCCGGTCTGCTTATGGGGATGGGGATCAAATTGGCCTATACACCTTTGGAGAATCAGTCCATCTCTGCTATGCCGATAGGTATTGTGTCAGACTATACGCTCCCTTTTGATATTGCTATTCCTCTGCATATCGGCGCTCAGTTCTATTATGCTCCCGAAGTGCTTGCTTTTGAAAGGTCGACCAGCTACATGGAGTATCAGGCCAACTTTGACATTGAGATCATGGAGAGAGGGTTGATCACTACAGGGTATAGGGGGATCGAGACGCCGACTAAAGATAAGGGCAACTCCTACTACAACCGAAGCTATTTCGTCGGCTTTAAATTTAAATTCTAGCTTCAGCGCATCTTGCACAAAACTCAGACCCGCTCGACGTACCGATGTACGCCTTCGGTCTGAGTTTTGCACAACCTGCACTAAATCTAAAATTTAAATGGGTTTGTGGGGGTTTTGATGAGCTTTTGTGGTGTTTAAGATGAGCTTCGCCATCTTTCTAAAATTTAAAATTTGCTATAGTGCTTCTATTGCCTCTATCACTTCTTCCGCTTCTATTTTTTTCATGCAGTCATGGTGTTTCAGAGGGCATTCGCGTTTCATGCAGGGTGCACATTCCAGATCATGGCGTACGATCTTGCTTTGTCTGTTTTTCCATTGTGAGGTCTCCAGGTGGCGTGTCGGGCCGAAGATGCTGACGGTAGGGACCTGGTAGGCGGCTGCGACGTGCATTGGGCCGCTGTCGTTGGTGATGAAGAGCGAGAGACCTCCGATGTAGCTGCAGAGCTCTTGGATGGTGGTCTTTCCGGCAACATTGGTGATGTTTTTGATGTTGAGGGCAGTAAGTTCATCTTCGATCGCCTTGGCCATCTCGGTTTCGGTAGGACCGCCAAAGATGATGATGTCATATCGGTCTGCATATCGGGCTGCTACTTTGGCAAACTTCTCCGGGTACCACCGTTTTGCCGAACCGTAGGTGGCTCCGGGGTTGATACCGAGTGTCGGTCTTTCAAAGTTGTGTTGTTCGATGAAGAGGCGAAGGGGGGAGATAGGGTCGACCTTCTCTTTTGTCACGGTCTCGACCAGTCCTATGTACTGTTCTACGAGATGGCCTTTTTTTGCTTGAGGGTGCAGTGTCAAAAAGAGTTTGGCATGCCATGAGTCTCTTGCTATCGTCGTTGTCGAGCCGGTGAATTTCAGCAGCAGTGATGCATGGAGCTGGTTGCGAAAAGAGAGTGCGATGTCATGTCTGCCGATCTCTTTGGCGAACTTGTAGGTGTTGAGCAGACGGGAACCGCCTTTTTTGGTCTCATCGATGTAGTGCCTGTGACAAAACGGGTGGTGCTTAAGCGCTTCGATGGAGACAAAAGAGCCGACAAATGTCAACTGTGCATGGGGATAAAACTCACAGAGTGCTTCGATAGCAGGTGTCGCCATCACAGCGTCACCAAGCCAGTTCGGAAGGACAATAAGGATTGATCTGATCTCTGTTGTGTTTTGCATTATCTCTCTTCAATAAAATAGATAGGTGATGGACCGATGTCAATATGCTGTGCAAGATGACTTTCACCGTCACGTCCAATATAGCTTTGAGGCGTATTATACGTGATTGTTTGTAAATCAAGCGACCACTTGACGGTGGTGGTCTGTCTGCTGTTGCTAGCGATCAGGGTGTAGACACCGTCTCTCTTCTCAAAAGAGTCGAGTGACATCTCTCTGAGAGAGTGCTGCATGGTCTTAAAAGCATTGAAGGCAGTGCGTTTATGCAGGCCGTCGCGACTGTCGACAAGTCCATACCCCGGGGCGATAAGCTGATGCCAATAGACACGTTCGGTCTTCTGCGAGGCGAAGGCTAAAAGGTAGTAGCGCACCATAAAGTCGGCGTAGCTCTCTTCGTCTACACACTCATACTCGCTTGTCGGTGCAAAAGGTGCCGTGTCGGAGATGGGCCAGTTGGTCTCGGTGATGTAGATCTTTCGCTCTGCTTTAGGGCTCAGAGAGACAAGGGCGTCCAGGAGGCCGATCTTTTTAATAAGGTCGCAGCCCATCTGGCTGTTCTCCGGAGCGCCGCGCCGGTCGACATAGAGCAGAGCAGAGACGGCATCGTACTTGAGTTTGAAAAAGTTAAAGAGGGCATGGGCACTGAAGTGGTACTCGAAGTCGATCACAGAAGGGCCTAAAAGTTTTATGTCCGTAAAGCTCTCTTGTTTCAGTTCATACGCGACAGCATAGAAACGGAGATACTCCTGCACACTGAAAAAGCCCCATTTGGCACGGTTGATGGTTGAACCGACCTGGAAACTTTCGACGTAAGGCGCAAAGGCGGTAAAGAGTTTTGTCAAATCTTTTTTCAGCAGTGCAAGCTCTTCAACGTGTTCACGGTCCTGCATGACATTGAGTACGATCTTTTTGTCTTTATAGACCTTGACGAAGTCGACATACTCTTCTAAACGTGCCATCTCCCAGAGCGGAAAACGGATAAGCAGTGTTGAAACTCCCAGTTCGTCAACCAGCTCTTGTGTTGCCTGCGGCGCTTTGTCAAGGTTGATGCTCATACCAAAGAGCTCATCCGTCGTGATCGAACGTTTCGGTATAAAACGTTGAAGCAAGACGGCGATCGGCAGGACCAACAGAGAGCTGAAGACGGTCGCTATCAGTGAGAAGAGCTCTTTTTTACGCATCGCTTTTTTAAAGGATCTGTCTTTCAGCTGGTAAGGTTGATCGGAGTTGTAATCCCAAATAAACGGTGCTTTCATCTTGAAATTATAGTGAAACATTTCCAAATATAGGAATAGCACGGGCAGATGTTATGCAGATATCATCGTGCTTGCTATATAATCTCGATATAAATAGTACTGAAGAAGTCTGAAATGATCAAAAAAATTCTCAAAATCATCCTTATTGTTCTAGTGGCGTTTGCTGCTATATATGGTGTCGGTCGACTCAGTGTCGTCCTTTACGACAGTTATAAACATGTCGATCGCCAGCCGTACCTGCAGAAACAGACGCAGGAGAGTGTTGTCGTTAAGTGGCAGACCCCGCAAGAGGAGATAGGGTGTGTTCAGTACGGGCAGGTTGAACTCACTGAAAAAGAGTGTGAAGCTGATGCCGTCAAGTACCACCGTGTTGAGATAAACGGTCTGCAAAAGGGGACAGAGTATCTGTATGAAGTGGAGTCTTCTTCACTTACGATCGACAATGGCGGCCGGCGCTTTAAAACCTTGACCGATGATGAGAACATGCTGCAGCGTATCTGGGTTTTAGGGGATTCCGGTAAATACAACAAGGTGCAGCAAGCGGTGAGAAAGGCGATGAAAAGTCATCTTAACAGCCATGAGGTAGATACATGGCTGATGCTGGGTGACAATGCCTACCGAAGCGGTTCGCAGGAGCAGTTCAACAAGGGGCTCTTCAACGCTTATCCTGACACATTGAAACAAAACGCTCTGTGGGCTGTCATCGGCAACCATGATGCGCGCCGATGGGCCTTTTATGATATTTTTGAATTTCCTGTTGAGGGTGAGTCCGGTGGTGTGGCGTCGGGGAGTGAAACATATTACTCATTTGAAAACGGCAATGTCCACTTTGTGATGTTGGACTCTGAGACAGAGAATCTCAGTGCCGGCAGCGACATGGCTGAGTGGCTGGAAAAAGATCTTGCAGCCAACACAAAACTGTGGACGATAGTGCTTTTTCACCATCCGCCGTACTCTAAAGGGAGCCATGACTCTGACAGCTACTACGACAGCCGAGGACGTATGGTCAACATGCGTGACAACTTCCTGCCGATCCTGGAGAAGTACGATGCCGACCTTGTCCTGACCGGCCACTCTCATACCTATGAACGTTCGCTGCTTTCGCATAAACATTATGGTTACAGTGACACTTTTGATGCCGCTGAACATGTGGTTCAAGATGATGCGCATGAGTATAAAAAGTGCAGCGAAAAGGTGCCTTTTGGAGGTACCGTCTATAATGTCGCAGGTGCATCATCCGAGAATCAGCACGGTGTCAATCCGTTCGATGTCAAACACCCGATGCTGCCAATAAGCTTTTTTTCGTCGGGTTCACTGCTGATAACGGTTGAAAAAGAGAAGATGAACGTTGAGTTCGTGATGGGCGATGGCGAGATCCTCGATCACTACGCCATTGAAAAGTCAGAAGCGTTTTGCAAATAGCGGTTACTTTTTAACCGCTGACTCTTTGTTGTGATAGGCCATATACTGGCTTGTATGATAATAAGAGAGGGTTAACTCTTTTAGCTTATCGGCCAGTTGCGGATGTTCTGCACTGACATCTTCAAGCGGATGGTCTCCGTGGATACTGTGAAGTCCGGGATTTGTTCCATCTGAGCGCATTCTGAAATAGTACTCTTGTCCAACCATACCGATAAGAGGCGGCGTGGTGTGTGCCATGGTAAAGGCGTAACGCTTGCCGTCATACTCTGTATCAAACATATCTCTTCCCATTGTCGTCGCCGTGTACTCTTGACCGGCAAGACCTGCCATTGTCGCAAGTACGTCGACCTCTGAAACAACGGTGTCGAGTCTCTTAGACTCTTTAATAAGACCCGGTGACCAGACAACAAAAGGGACACGGTGTGAACCAAGAGAAAGTTTGGATGAACTCTCCCCTTTAAAGGTGTGTTCACCTGCATACCCGTCGATACCGTGGTCACCCCAAAGTGCAAAGATGGTGTTTTGGTCATACCCTGACTCTCTGGCTATTTTACTGAAGTATTTAATAGAGTGGTCCATTAGGCGGTAGGCATTAAACTCGCCTGCATCATGAAAACCGTAGCGTTTAGCCTCATCATCGTCTACAGGCTGCAGCTCAAAGCCTTTGCTTCCCTCAGGGATGGTGTAAGGCCGGTGATTGCCAGAGGTCTGAATAACGGCAATAAAGGGTTTTTTCTCTTTTTTCAAGACGGCGTCGGCTTCGATAAAGAGGTTCATGTCCGAGATCCCCCAGACATCATTGCGCGGTGAACTGTAGTGCTGCTCTTCGTAGAGTTTCAATCCTCGAATGTTCTTGGTCAAGATCCCACGGATATTTCCCCATGAGGCAGAACCGCCGATAAAGTAGTACTTCTCATAACCTTCAAACTCATTCATGATGGTGTGCTGGTCGACGATCAGCGGATTACGGCTGGACGTCCCTTTAAGCTCAACATCGGGAATACTGGCAATAGTGGTAAAGATAGAACGGGCGGTCCCTGTCGAGGGTGTGAAAAAGTTCTTAAAGAAATAGCCGCTGTCCGCCAGCTCTTGTGTGTGCGGCGTCGGGTTGAGCGGGTTGCCCGAGAGTGAGGTCTTGTAGCTGGCGTAAGACTCCACAATGATCAAAACAATATTGGGTCTCTCTGCGACCCCTTCGGCTGCAGGAACATGGCGTTGATAGTTCAGGGTGCTGCCGTTTTTGTCCTGTACCCCTAAAAACTCACTGATCGATGCATAACCTTTTTTGGTATCAGAGAGATTGAAGTTGATGCGGCCGTTCTTCCAGGTGTCAAAAAAGTAATGCACCGGGTTATAGGTAAGCTGTGCGGCAAAAGGGTGCTTGCTGAACGTCGCTTCCGACCAGCGAAGAGGGTACTGTGAAAACTTGCTGTAAGCCACGATGAAGACCACTAAAAAAGAGACAAACCCGACAATGACACCTTGCCAGATCTTGAGTTTTACCGGTTCGCTTTTGGCAACATAGTTGTGGATCTTCCCTAAGACATAGACGAACAGGACAACAGAGAGAACCCACCCCAAGGTGATCCAGATAACCGGGTAGCTCTCCCAGACCATGCTGGCCGAAATGGCAGCATCTTCAGCAAATCGCATAGCGGTAAAATTAAGACGGGAGTTAAGATAAGCGTAGTGACCGATGTCAACGATATACGCCAGGGAGATCATGGAAAAGGCGATAGTAAGCCCGGTGTGCCAGATGACACGAAGAGCTTTAAAATGGAAAGGGTTCAGCCACTTGATCCAGCCGATAAAAAAGAGCGGCAGAACCGTTGCAATGGCGACACGCATGTCAAATCGCTCACCCAGCCACATAGCCGTCCAGAAGTCTGATGAAGGCAGAGGCGAGTCAGGTGTGTTGAAAAGGACGTAAAAGAGCAGGCGCATGGCGACTAAAAGAGTAGTCAGCGCCAAGGTATAAAGAAGAATGAACTTCAAGATACGGGGCATGTTGTTCCAAAGTGAAGATAAAATAGTCATTAATGTGTTTCCTGAAATTGTTTAATTGAAAACGAAAGTATACTAAAGTTTTGGTGACGGTGTGTTTAGAGTGTTCGGTATTGCTGTTTCTAAACTCATTTTTGCTAGAATATTCACTTAAAAAACAGGTCTGTTTGACCAATAGCGTATGCAGAAGCGGGTGGTTTAAGTCTATGAATATCTTAGTTGTCCGTACTGATAAGCTTGGTGATTTTGTCACCGCGCTTCCGACACTTTTTGTGCTTAAACAGCATAACCCCGACCATAAGATCATCGCCTGTGTCGCTTCTTTGAACCGGCAGCTGGCACTGGCGTGTCCGTTCATAGATGAGGTGATCGTCGATGATGGGGGATCTCTCTGGGGACTTGTCTCCAAGTTGAGAGAGGCAGAGATAGATGTCTCTATAACCCTCTTCTCCAATACACGTGTCGCCATGGCTCAGTTTTTGGCAGGTATCGCTCTACGTATCGCCCCGGCAACCAAGTTAGCGCAGGTCTTTTATAACCGGCGCGTTCAACAGCGCCGTTCGCGTGTCGAGATGGCAGAGTTCGAGTATAATCTGCAGCTTGCCAAAACACTTTTCAGCGACATTGACCTGAGCTTTGCCAAGCCGCTTTGTCGATTCTCCGAAGATGAGATAACGGCGGCGTACCGGAAGTTTTGCGACCGATATGCCATCGACAGAGCTGTTGTTGCCTTTCACCCCGGTTTCGGCGGTTCATCGGATGCCAACTGGACCCTGGAAGAGTATATTGAACTTGTAAAGATCGCTTCTGACGACCCAAGCGTGCAAGCGGTTATGACCTTTGGACCGGGAGAAGATGACCTTTATGCAAGAAGTGTAGAGCTGTGCGAAGGTATGGATGTCATCTTTTACAAGTCGCAAGAGGGCATAGTGGAGTTTACAAAGCTCTTGGCCTCGTTTAAACTCTTTGTGAGCACATCCACAGGAACCTACCATCTGGCTGCTCTGGTCAATAC
>JBDLJE010000033.1:0-24263 GCA_039714575.1 Campylobacterota bacterium
ATTCTATTCTCAAATCCAAACTTATCTCATGCCGTTGTTTAAAAGCAACAGGGTAATAGCAATGTTTTGCAAAGCTATGACATGTTAAATTACACCTTCAAAAGGATTGGACAATGACACAACATCTGCACACCATAGAACGATTTATAAAAGATGAATCATTTAGTGGGGTCTTACTCTTTATAGCGACGATAGCGGCTGTAATGATTGCAAACTCTGCATTCAGCGAGAGTTATTTTGAGCTGTGGAAGATGGCGTTAGGTGTGACCCTGGGCGGGCATACCATCTCTATGGACCTGATGCACTGGATCAACGACGGCCTGATGGCGCTCTTTTTCCTGATGGTCGGGTTGGAGATAAAAAGAGAGCTGCTCATCGGCGAGTTGTCCTCTGTACAAAAAGCGAGTTTTCCTATCGTCGCTGCTATCGGCGGTATGGTGATCCCGGCTTTGGTCTACATCTCTTTTAACCTTGACGATCCTAAAGGCTTTGGGATACCGATGGCAACCGACATCGCCTTTGCATTGGGGATCTTGATGCTGCTGGGTAAAAGAGTCAATCCTGCCTTGAAACTGTTCTTGGTCGCACTTGCTGTTGTGGATGACCTGGGTGCTGTTATTGTCGTGGCCACCGTCTATACCAGTGAGATCCATGCCGAGTACTTTTTACATGCGGGTTTTGTCTATGCGCTTATCTGGATACTGAACCTGAAAAAAGTGACGATGCTGATGCCGTATCTGCTTTTAGGCATAGCCTTATGGATATTCATCCACTCAGTCGGTGTTCATGCCACCATTGCAGGTGTACTTTTGGCCTTTGCCATACCGATCAGTTCAAAAGTCGATGAAGAGGACTTTATACAAAACACAAAAGAGTCCGTCGATGAGTTTGAGAAGCATATCGACAGGATCCCTATTCTAAACCATCATCAGATAGATGCGCTTGAGGACATCGCCTACAACTACGACAAAGTACAAAACCCGTTGGTAAAACTTGAACACCAGCTTCACGGGTTCTCAGCATTTGTTATTATGCCGCTGTTTGCATTTTCAAATGCAGGGGTGATACTTGACTTTTCTGCAGTGTCGCAGAACTTTTTGATCGTTGTTGGTGTCGTTCTTGGACTTATTGTCGGTAAGCCCATAGGTATTGTCGGCTTTACATATTTAGCCCAAAAATTAAACATTGTAAAAAAGCCTGATGATCTGGGCTGGGATGAAGTGATCGCCGTCGGTTTCCTGGGCGGGATCGGGTTTACGATGTCCATCTTTATCACCCAGCTTGCATTTTTAGACCAGAGCATCATTGATGCGGTTAAGTTGGGTATTTTCTTCGCTTCATTTATAGCGGGTGTTGTCGGTGTTATGCTGATCTTAAAAGCATACAACGCAAAACAAAAGGTCTAATTCCCTTAGCGTCTTTAAGATCTAAAGACGGTGCTGTCTCTTCACTTCTTCCTCAATCAGTAATTTGTAATGTCAGGTTTTTCATTACAACTGCAGTGCATCTTTTTTATACTTTTGTATAAACTCATCTTCAGTAATACCATTAAAAATATCAATCGTTTCAACGACATAAAACAATGCATAATCTGTTCTGCCAACACAACTAACATAGAGAAAACAGCTAATTTATGAAATATGTGAGACAAATAAGATAAAATGATATTTGTTTGAAATTAACTATAGTACTTTTGAGGGTATGAAAGGAGAGAGAGTTGATGGAAACTAAGCCGACGTATGAGATGCTGGAGCAAAAAATAAAGTCTTTAGAATCCACCGCTGCATTGATGGCCTCCCTGCAAAAACAGGTCAAGCTCAATGACTCTTTTCTTGAGATGCTGTTCAACACGATCCCGAACCCGATCTTCTATAAAGACAGGGAGGGGGTCTACCAAAACTGCAATGACGCTTTTTCAAAAGGGATACTGGGTATTCCAAAAGAGGAGATAATCGGCAGGTCATTGTATGAATTTCCCGACCAGATCCCTAAAGAACTTGCCGACATCTATTATGAAAAAGATCAAGAACTTTTTGCTACTCCCGGTACACAATATTATGAGGGTAAAGTAAAATGCGCAGACGGCGTTACCTGTTATTACAACTTTTATAAAGCCACTTTTATGTCAGAGACGCAAGAAGTGTTGGGCATAGTCGGTGTTATGCTCGATATCAGTGATCATAAAAAGACGTTAGAAGAGTTGGATGACAAAAACCGGGCGCTAAGCAGACTTAGTATCACCGATGCTTTGAGCGAAGTCTATAACCGCAGGTATTTTGAAGATATCTTTCAGAAAAAGCTCAACCTCTTAAACCGTCATAAGCAGCCTTTTGCACTTATGATAATAGACATCGACTACTTTAAAAACTACAATGATGTTTTTGGACATCAGTTAGGCGACACCGCTTTACAAAATATCGCTAAAACTATAAAAGAGGTGTTTTGCAGACCCAATGACTATGTGTTCAGGCTGGGTGGAGAAGAGTTCGGTGTCGTGTTCCATTTTAATAAGATCGAACAAGCAGTAGAGCTGGCTCAAGAACTGATTCAAAAGGCAGAAGATCAAAAAATAGAGTCAGGGCTTACAACGGTCTCCCCCTATGTTACCATCTCTGCAGGACTGGGTATTTTAAGATGTATAGGCGAGGCGGATTTGAGCGGTGAGCATATCTATAACAAAGTGGATCAGCTTTTATACCACTCTAAAGAGAATGGCCGCAACCAACTCTCTTATAAAGTGATGTGCAGTGCAACCTGCACTGAAAAATAGGCGCGGTTAACTGTTTAAAAGACACTCCTGCATCATCGGTGCGATCGTCTCTGCATCAATGTCGCCTGAAACAGTGATCTTTGTCTCATTGGTATTGCCTGAAACGTCAATACTCTCGATCTTTTTCATCACTTCCGGGTCACAGGCACATTCGCATGAGCCCTCTTGACACGCCTCTATTTTGGCACTGACCTCTTCTGATTTAAAGCCAGAAAGCGTCGCGCTGATGCCGTTTGGTGTATTGTTTATTTTAAACATGTGTTGCATTCTCCTGTTTCTGATAGTTTGTTTAGTGTTGGAAGCTCAATAGAGAGAGACCGAACCTCTTCTAGTGCTTCACTTTGAAAGCGGTCAAGCGGACTTCTTATAGAGTAATAGGCCCAGGTGCCTTTACGTTCTACACGTAAAAATCCCGCCTCTTTTAAGATCTTTAGATGACGAGAAAGCCGTGATTGGATCATCCCCAAAGATGCCTGCAGGTCGCAAACACATGACCCGCCGTAGGTATCAATAAAGCGCAGTATGAGCAGACGTGTCTCATCGTTGAGAGCTGAGACACTTTTTAAAAAGATTTCCATACCTGACTCCTTAGTGAGCATTTTAGCAGATTTTGATAATTACATCAAGATATCTTGATATATAACTAAGGGCGTCCGTATATGTTTAGTGTACAATAGTGAGGTTTGAACGTCTAAAATATTGATTTTCACGTTAATACCAAGGGTGTTAAAATCTTGAAATGAACGTCTGATACAAGTTGCTGAAATTATTAATGAGAGTCTATGCCTAACAACGAAAAAAGAGAAATAAACAGAAGTATCAGCCAGAGGATCTCCAAATCCAAAAAAGAGGTGACGATCCTTTTTACGGACATCGAAGACTCCACCCTGTATTGGCATAAAAATGGAGATGTAGAAGGGCGGTTGATGGTCGATCGTCATAACAGGATCCTCTTTCCGCTGGTCAAAAAGTTTCGAGGTCGCATTGTCAAGACGATCGGCGACTCCATCATGGCAATGTTCAAGCGGCCGAAAGACGCTATGTCGGCAGCTATTGCCATGCAGCAGGCGCTTAGACAAGAACGTGCTTCAGATACCGGTTTCTCTATCAATGTGCGAATAGGAATGCACACGGGAGAGGCTATTGTCGAGCAAGACGATGTCTACGGTGACATTGTGAATGTAGCAGCGCGTGTTGAAGAACAGGCCAAAGGCAGTGAGATAGCCCTCTCAAGCCATACGCGAAAAGCCTTGAAAGAGCAGGACTTTACGTTTGCAAAAGGGGAGAGTTTTATTCCTAAAGGCAAAAAACGCAAGATGGCACTTTTTCTCTGCAAGTGGGAAGATAGAGAGGCGTTAGTCGACGAAGATGCCGTCAATGCCTTGATCCCGATCGCATCAAAACAAAAAGCAGAGATACTTATCTATCTTGTGTCGCTGCTGGGATTCTCCTACTTTTTCTATACCCGCTATCTGCGCTTTTTTCTAGCCGATAACGAGTACGTCTCTGCCTTTATTTTAAACCCGGGACTTATGTTGAGGGAGTACATCTACATACCTGCAGTGATCTCTTTGGTTATGATCTTTGTTTTGTACAGACTGTATAAAATAGAGGTCATACCGCATACGGTGTTTAAGTTCGTCAAGGGGAGTTTTGTCGCAAGCATTGTGTTCTTACTCTCTTATTTTCTTCTGCCGATGGTGCCTGAAAGCTATCTGCCTCATGCAAAAGATGTTTATTACAAGTCAGATCATCTCATTGTCAAGGTCCTTGAGGATGACACGGCGTTCTACGAGCGCCCTTCAAGCCGCTCAAAGGTTCTTTTTACCCTTGACAGCGGACGCTTGATGCTGCTTAATGATGTGAAAAAGGTCAAGAAGGTAGTTTGGAACAGAGTACTGCTCAGTGACAGGAACTATGCCTGGGTGCAGCGTGTTATTCCTCCGAGCATGGGTGTGCCGAGAACACGCGTTACCAGAACGAACAGTTTTGTTTTCTACCATATAGACAGCTACATGCTGCTTTTAAGCCTGATAGGGTTCCTTTGGGGGTACAGAAGTTTTACCATAAAACCATTTTAGCGTTTTGTGTGTAGAATATATTTATAAAAAGTAGGAGAAGAGATGAAACTAGTCTTTTTGATGATGATGGGGTTTAGTGTTTTGATGGCGGAGTTCATCAAAAAAGACGATGTGGTACGCGACACTAAAGATGCTCTGCTTTGGCAGGATAACAGTGCTGTGGAGAGCAAGACGATGCTTTATGGTGAGGCAAAAGCGTACTGCAAACAGCTTGTGCTGGCAGGTCACAAGAACTGGCGTCTTCCGACTGTGATAGAGCTGCAAAATATCGTCGACCTGACACGTTATGATCCCGCTATCAAAAGAGGCTTCCATTTTGCTGCCTCGGAGAGATACTGGTCTTCGACGCTCTATGCTGATGATGCAGACCGGGCCTGGGATGTGGACTTTAAGAGCGGCAGCACAGAACATAACCGCCACTCATACGATTTTTATGTTCGATGCGTACGTTAAAGGGTATTAGTGCAGGCTGTAAATACCTGTAGACTGTTCTATTCTATGAACTAAAGTGTATCTGAACAACATAGTGTAACTATATGATACACTTATACGCTATATATATTCTTCTTATTTAACTGCCATATAGTCTATATTGTAATGGTGTTGATGAAAAAATAACAAAAAGTTTTTTAAAATAGTGCAGTCTTCTGCTCTGGCGCCAACGTGCCTGAATACTAACAGGTGCCTACAAGAAGGCATATAGGGCACTGTTAGACCTCCATTCTCCCAAATACCTGTATTAATTTATATTTATATATCAAAAAAATTTGATAAATAAAGTTTAATTATCTTACTTACATAATCTATAGTTATTTAATTGTTAATTTAAAGTTATTGTTAATTTTCGCTCGGTTAGACTTTTACAAATTATTATCAAAAGGATGATCAATGAAATCAATTACAAAAGTTGCAATGGCTACTCTTCTTGGTTTAGCTGTTCTAAGTACAACAGCTTACGCAGATGTTGCAAAGGGTCAAAAACTTTATACTAAAAAACTTAAATCGTTGTGTAAGACATCGGGTGCAAAGTTTGCAGCCTCTCATACACAGATGGAGTGGGAAACAGCTAAAGAAGAGGGAACACTTACTCAAGCTTTCACTGAAGCATGTCCAGGCGGCGAAGAGATGTTCAATGGCGACAAATTCAAGAAGAAATTTGAGAGCCATATTTATGACTTTGTTTACGAGTATGCAAGTGACAGCGGTAACGTTCCTTCTTGCTAATCAAAAGGGGTTGATACCTAACCCCTCTCTTTCTACTATGTTGCAAAACAGTCTACCTTCAGACGATTATACATACCTGTCTCAAATAGATATTACAAGGAATAAAAAATGATAAAAAATATAGCACTGATCTCTGCATTGGCACTTTTTTCTACGACAGCTTTTGCTGCTGATGACGTACAGTCGCAGATCGACGATATGCAAAAACAGATCGAAAAACTTCAAAAGAGTCAAAAGTACACGAAAAAATCTCTTAGTAAAGTGAAGTCTGCTACCGGCGGGGACAATATCAAGTTTGGCATTGACTTTAGAAATGCTGTCGATGTTCTTGATTATAAGACGACAGACCTGGTTACGGGTGAAACGTTTAAAGCAAGCAACCATTCACTTCTCTCAAGCAGACTTTACCTTAACATGGCAGCTTCACCTATGAAGGGTCTGATCTTCAAAGGAAAACTTGCTATCTACTCGACTTGGGGAAGTCACCTTTATGTTGACGATGCGCCTCTGAAAACGTGGTCAGGTTCATCTAAGGCAGCAGACACGGTAATGAGAATCAAAGAGGCTTATTTTGTCTATTCAAACGCTCTAGGCGAACAGCCTGTCAGCTTCTCTATCGGTAGAAGACCATCAAGTAACGGTTTTTTAGCGAACTACAGAGAGAATGAACCAAAACCAGGTTCTCCGCTGGCGCATATAACCAATATGGAAGTCGATGCTGCGATGGTCAAATTTAGCTGGGATCGTTTTGTTGAGGGTGCTTACACTAAATTTGTCTACGGTAGAGCGCATACCGGTGAGATGGAAAATGTATATGGAACAGGTTCTACACCATGGGGGCCATATGCCGATATTGACTCAGATCTAGAAGATGAAAATGTTGACTTTTTTGTACTGCCGGGTAGTGCTTATAATGATGGACAGTACCAAATCATGTATCAGTGGGCGCATATCTTTAACACTAAAGGTCTAGCAATAAATGATCCTGCAGATCCATTGGATGATGTTAAAAAAGCGGCATCTGGTACAGCTGACCTCTTCTCTATTGGACTGCAAGCAGAAGGTATCGGTGATGAGTGGAGTGATTTCCTTGATGATACCACGGTTTTCGTGTCGGGTGCATATACTAACTATAATGCAAAAGACGGTTATTCACTTCTTGGTTCAGCAGATGGCGGAAGTCGAAGCGGTAGTTCTATCTGGGTCGGTGCGATGATACCGGATATGATAACTGACAGCGGTAAGTTTGGTTTTGAATATAACCACGGTACAAAGTACTGGACACCGATGACGTGGGCTGAAGATACGGCTATCGGTTCGAAGATCGCGGTTCGCGGTGATGCTTATGAAGCATACTGGAACTTTGATCTGTTTGGTGTAAAGTACTTACCGTCTCAGGTAAGATACACTTATGCACAGCATGACTACACACCAAATGTAAACTGTGCAGGATGGGTGAATCCTGAAAAAGTAGATATAACAGCCAGTGATCTAAGGTTTGCTGTCAGCTACCGCTACTAAGCGACATACACTTGTTCAGGATAGACAACGTCTATCCTGGATACCCTCTTTTATTTATAATTTTTTATAATATTTGTAATAATTTTTCCTTCTATTTCGTCACTTTTTTATCACATAGAACCCTTAAATTACGTAATATCAGCTATTCCTAAAAAGACAAGATATAATTATATTATTATTATAATAAGGTAGAGTTATGGATATTGCAAAAATTATTGAAAATGAGATGTCAGAACAGGAGATGTCAAAACTATCACGTCGTGACGCGATCAAGATGATGGGCATGTCGCCAATCGCGGCGGGTGTTATAGCAAGTGCAGGCAGCAGTACATACACAGAGGCAAATGCTTCTAGTGCTAAGGGTAAGATCGTTATCGTTGGTGGCGGTTTGGCAGGTACGTCAACAGCAGCACGTTTTTGTAACACACTTTCTAACCCGGATGTTACCGTTATCGAGCCAGATCCTAAAGCAGTATCATACCAGCCGGGACAGACACTTGTCGGTGCCGGTATCTGGGAACCGAACGATATCGTTTATGACATAGATGATCACTTTCCAAGTGCTGCGAAACTGATCAAAGACAGTGTTGTCTCTTTTGATCCGGATAACAATACTGTTACAACGGCTGGCGGACAGACTGTTGAGTATGACTACCTGGTCGTTGCAACCGGTTTAATGCTTGATTTTGGTGCTATAGAAGGACTCGACGGAGAGATCACATCGGCGCAGGCAGATAACAGTTCTGTACGTGAAAAAGTCGGTAAAGACGGTGTCTGTTCTATCTATTTCCAAGATGGTGCGACTGATACATGGACGCAGGTCCAAGAGCTGATCAAAAAAGCTAAAGCACACAGTGGACCAGACAAGCTGCAGGCACTCTTTACACACCCTAACACAGCGATCAAGTGTGGCGGTGCTCCGAAAAAGATCATGTATCTTACAGATGCAAGACTTCGTGAAGCGGGTGTAAGAGACAAGGTTGAGATGACATTCCTGCCAAACGGCGGTTCGATGTTCGGTGTTAAAGAGTACCATGAGGCAATTGTCAAGCAGTTTGAGACAAGAGACTTTAAATGGCACTATAAGCACAACCTTGTAGCGATCGACACAGACGCTAAAGTGGCGACATTCAACAAGCACTGGACTGAAAAAGGTGCATGGGATGAAGATCTGGAAGAGTACGATGAAATCTACAAGTCAGAGCTTGTTGAGAAAAAGTATGACTTTATCCACATCACACCGCCAATGAAAGCACCGGATGCTGTTGCTAAGTCAAAAGTCGGTTCAGCAAAAGGGTGGGTACCGGTTAAAAAAGAGACACTTCAGAATGTAAAATACAAAAATGTATTTAGTCTTGGTGACGTTGTTGCCGTACCAATGGGTAAAACGGGTGGTAGTGCACGTAAACAGTACAAAGTCATTGTAGACAACATCATCGCGCTTATGGAAGGTCAGTCTGAACTTCCTTCAGCTTACGGCGGTTACACTGTTTGTCCTTTGATCACCAGCATCGGTACCGTTATGCTGGCTGAGTTTGACTGGTCTAAAAAACCGACACCGTCATTCCCGCTTGACCCGACAAAAGAGCGTTGGATCTGGTGGTTGTTAAAAGTCTACGCACTTAAACCGATGACAGTGTATGGAATGCTTCCAGGTAGAGCGTAAGCAGTACTAAACAACAAAAAGGCAAGTATCATATCTATGTGATACTTACCTCCTTCTCCTATCTAAGTTCATTTACACGCCCCTCCAAAAAAAGCAAGATCAAAGCAGTTGTTGGTTAGAAGGCATCTGTTTTATATAAATGCTATATTGACTTTAGTGTCTGTTTGAAGTTGTTAGTTGAAAGAAAAAGGGTGTGTCTGGCAGCAGGAGTGCCGCCAGGAAGATAGGGTTGTGGTTATTTACCGATCTTATCTGCAATTGCTTGAATGTCTGCATCGCTTAGTGAAGCAACTTGACCTTTCATAAGACCTTTCATCGCTCCGCCGTAAGTACCGTCTTTGTAGCCTTTAAGAGAAGAAACGATGTCAGCTTTTGACATATCTTTGATGATCTTACTTTTGTTAAGAGCCGCTTTTTCACCAGCAGCACCGTGACAACCGGCACATTTTGTATAAGCATCCGCTGATGCAATTGACGCTGAGGTAACTAGAATAAGAGATGCAATAATCACTTTTTTCATGCTTAATTCCTTTTATTGTTTGGTCTATTGTAGCTGAATATAAAAAACACGTCCTTGATGTAAGTCAATAAAGCGACAAGACCTCTATAATGAAGCAGAAAAGCTGTAGTATGGTGTGGCAGCAAGTAAAGAGAAAAACCTGTACAATTAGGAAAATAAAGGCAAACATTGAAAAAAATATTTAAACTGCAGCAAGAGAACAAAAACCCGGACCGCCTGCTTGAAGCTGTCAAAAACGAGATCCGTAAGTACCTGAAGCGCGAGCGAAAGAAAAAACTGCCGGAAGATGCGGTCTATTGGGACTTTGATTGTCGTTTTGGACGCAGCAGCGAAGAGGCGGAAGCTCTGTCGGCATCTGAGATAATCGCAGCACTGGACAGAGCGAATGAAGCAACATGGAACGAATGCTATGTCGAGATCATTGCAAAAGCCTCAATGAAAAAAGAGACAGTTTCAGACGAGCAAGAGTAAGTACCCGAGTGCCCCTTTTGAATAAAGGGCACCGTTCACACTAAATCCCTCCTGAGCATTACAACGTTGCTATTTAAACTAAATCTTGACATAATGTATAGATAACTTGCTTGATCAGGAGAATAATATGAACAGTGTACGATCTCTTTTCTGCATCATCGGCGGTGTACGATCAAAAAAATAGCCCTCTCAGTACTGCTTGTGCTCTTTGTCGCTCTTTCGCTTTCAGAAACCCTTGATCTTAAAAGTTCTGAGCAGCTTGACAGTGCCTTGACCCGTTCTTTGACCACCTTTGCCGTTGCCAGAGGCCTTAACGGTCTGGTCTCTGTAGTACAGGGTACAGAGGTCAATATCAGCCCTGCAGGCGTGGGCGCTACCTTCGCTCCCGGTCAGCTTCTGGATCCGGTCAATGACATGGTGGAACGTTTCTCCTGGGTGATGTTGATGAGTTCAGTCTCTATCGGTGTCCAAGAGGTGATGCTGCATCTGGGCAAGACCACTCTGTTTAAAGTACTGTTTGCAGCCATAACACTGCTCTTTTTGCTGCAATGGTGGTTACCTAAGTTCCAGCTGCCTTGGCGTACTGAAGGAAGCTTTAAAGTGGTGGTCGTGTTGGTTGTCCTGCGTTTCAGTGTGCCGATGCTGGTGCTGATGAACGAGGCTGTTTACACCTATGTATTGGAGCCTAAGTATGAGCAATCCTTTAGTGAAGTCTCCAAGACCTCGGCTGAGGTTCAGGTCATGATCGACGAGGTGCAGACCAGACAGAGGCATATGGAAAAAGAGAGCTCGTTTCTGGACTCGTTCAATGTCTCTAAAAAGTACGAAAACTACAAAATAGAACTGAAAAGAAGTGTGGACCGGTTCATTGATAAATTTAATGATGCGATGGACAGTATTATCCGTCTGATCACTGTTTTTATCATCAACACCATTATTATCCCGCTGGCGGCACTGTGGCTTTTTGTTTATGGTTTAGGCTCCATTTTACGACGGGAGTTCAAGTTAGAGTTGGATTAGCAGACAACTTGTTATAATCTGCCATCAAAAGTAAAAAGAGCTGTATGCTGACTGTTTTAAAAAAAGTGCGTTACATCATCATGATGCTGTTACTGATATCGCTTATCTCGTTTTTAGCCATTCACGCCGCACCAAACAGCTTCTTTGGAGCAGGGGAGCTGAACCCCAACATGACCGAAGAGGCGATCGCACAGCTTAAAGCGGTGTATGGCCTGGACAAACCTCTATATAGACAATATACGGACTGGGTCGTCAACCTGGTGCAGCTTAACTTCGGTATCTCTTTTGTCACGGGAGCTGAGGTCAGCAGTGAGATTGCCAAACGTCTGCCTATCACACTGCTGTTAAACATTCTTTCCATGCTCTTTGTCTTTGTTATCTCTATCTATCTTGGTGTCAAAGCAGCACTCTCTCACGGTTCATGGCTTGACTACGGCATCCGTCAACTCTCCTTGGTCTCTTTTGCGATGCCGTCGTTTTATCTGGCGCTGCTTCTGATGCTTTTTTTAAGTGTTGAGCTGGAGGTCCTGCCGATCGCCGGGCTGCACTCTGTTGATGCCAAAGAGGGCTTTGCCTACTACACCGACATGGCATGGCACCTTGTCCTGCCGATCGGTGTGATGGTCTTTGTGAGCCTTGGTTCGATGATCGTCTATATCCGCTCTTTGACACTTGAGATCCTTAAAAGCGACTACTACTACTTTGCCCGTTCACGCGGACTGAGCGAGAGCGTTCTTCTGCGCCGCTATATTCTTCGAAACCTCATTCCGCCTGTTGTGACCCTCTTGGGCCTTTCGCTTCCGGGACTGATCGGCGGCAGTGTTATTTTGGAGACGATCTTCAGTATCGAGGGGATGGGCCAGCTCTTTTACCTGAGCGCCTTGAGTCGAGACTACCCGGTTATTATGGGTATTTTGATCATTACGGCATTTTTGACACTGCTGGGGAATATGCTGGCCGATATGCTGCTGTTGAAATTAAATCCGTATGCAAAAAGAGAGGGATGATATTGGTTTTAGTGAGAAGTTAAGCGCGGTTTAGCTGCGCGTGAGCCCGCCGCTAAGGCGAACTTAGGGTAAAGGCAATCTTTACCCGAACAGTGCTTCAAGAGAAGAGATGTCATCTTTTTTCTCTTCGGCTTTTGTGCCTTCTACACTCTCGCCGCCGTCTTGTTCAACAAGCTCGATAACGTAGCCGGTCAGCATAGAAGCGAGACGGATATTGATACCGCTTTTACCGATAGCTTTTGACTTCTGGTCAGACCCGAGAGTGACGATCGCTTTTAACGGGTTCTCTTCGTTGTCTGCTTCACCTTCGATCGTGACAGCATTGATGATCGCCGGGCTCATCACACGTGCGATGAACAGTTCCGGTACGGTGGTGTACTCGATACAGTCGATGTTCTCGCCAAGAAGCTCTTCGCTTACGGCGTTGATACGTACCCCTTTGACACCAACCGTTGCACCCACCGGGTCAACCTGCGGGTGTGTCGAGATAAGGGCGATCTTAGCGCGTTCACCCGGGATACGAGCCGCTTTTTCGATCAGCACCACGTCATCAGCTATCTCAGGTACCTCAAGCGCTAAAAGACCTTCGAGGAACTTAGGTGAAGTACGGGAAAGCTCGATCTGAATACCGTTTGCCTTGTCGATGTTGACACGACGTACAACGGCTCTGACGACATCGCCAACGCTGAAGACCTCACCTTTGATACGGCTCTTCATCGGTAGAACGGCACGCACTTCGTCCATCTCGATGTAAGTGGTGTTCTTGTCATCAACACGGGTTACACGGCCGTTGACGATCGTACCGATCTTCTCTTTGTATTTGTTGTAAAGTTCATCTTCAACAAGGCGTTGAACATGGTATTCGATCTCACGGTAAAGTGTCATCGCGGCAGTACGGCCATGGCTCTCGATGTCATGTTCGATCTGGAACTCATCGCCGACATCAACATCAGGGTCAACCTCTTCACGTGCACGTGTCAGAGAGATGAACCCTTGGTTGACATCCCCCTCTTCGGTGTAGAGCTGGTCATCGTCATCATCGTCCACAACGGTGATAGTCTGGTAAACACGAATACTTTTTGTCTCTTCGTCGATCTCAGCTGCATACGTAAAATCTTCATTGATCAGACGTTGAGCCGTTTTGATAAAAGCGTTTTTCAGTGCAACTTTGACATTGTCGGGGCTAAGCCCTTTTTCGTGTGCCAGTGCATCAATAATATCTAATATATTTTCCATAATTATCTCCATTAGTATTCAGCTGTTTGTTCCAAAAAAAGATGTTTTGTGATTCATTTCCAGGAAGGTCAGAATTATAGCATAAATTGATTTTACTCTGATTAACCATAGTTGAAAACGGCTCTAATGTGTCCCGAAACAGTCAAATAAACTTGAGGGTTTTAAAAAAGATGAAAGGTCTGTTTCTTGCATTTATTGCCCTAAAATAGGCAAGTTTGATAATTTTTTTACTATCATCAAAAAGTGACTGGCCTGTTTATGCAAATATTAATCCTTGGGAAGATATAATGCATTTAATACTACAAATGCAGCAAAGGATTGTGATGGAGCTTAAAATCGCCCGTACAGACGTTAAGTCAAAACCAAAGAAGATAGATGTTAAAAAGATCGAAGACATGGTGAAAAAAGAGGGAACGGTCATTCTCTATTTTGACCGTGACAACTCACATAAAGATCTTCTTTCACTTCAAGATCATTTTGAAAATGACGGTAAGAGCTTTTACATGCGTGAGGTGCGTTACGGCCTTGCGGACAACGAGTATATGTACGAAGTACACATCTTATAGGGTGTAATCGGATTAATGTCTAAAAAACTGTTTATTGAGACCTTGGGCTGTCAGATGAATGTTCGTGACAGTGAACATATGATCGCTGAACTCAATGCCAAGGAACCTTACGAGATAACAGCAAACTCGGAAGAGGCTGATCTCATTATTATCAACACCTGTTCGGTGCGTGAACGTCCTGTTCATAAACTCTTCTCAGAACTGGGTGTCTTCAACAAAAAGAAAAAAGAGGGTGCCAAGATCGGTGTTGCCGGTTGTACCGCCTCTCACCTCGGCAAAGATATCATCAAACGCGCCCCTTATGTCAACTTTGTACTGGGTGCACGTAACGTCTCCAAGATCGCCGAGGTGGTCGAAAAAGAGAAGGCGGTCGAGATCGACATCAACTATGATGAGTCTGACTTCGCCTTTAAAGATTTCCGCTCATCCCCTTTTAAAGCCTTTATCAACATCTCTATCGGTTGTGATAAAAGCTGTACCTTCTGTATTGTCCCCAAAACACGCGGTGACGAGATCTCTATTCCGGCCGACCTGATCGTTAAAGAAGCGGCAAAAGCCGTGGCGGCAGGGGCTAAAGAGATCTTTTTGCTGGGTCAGAATGTCAACAATTACGGCCGCCGTTTTTCGGGTGACCAGGAGAAGATCAACTTCACTGAACTGCTGCGTCTTGTCAGTGAGATCGATGGTCTTGAACGTATCCGTTTTACCTCGCCGCACCCGCTGCACATGGATGATGAGTTTATCGAAGAGTTCGCCAAAAACCCTAAGATCTGCAAGTCCATGCACGTACCGCTGCAGAGCGGTTCGAGCGAGATCTTAAAAGAGATGAAACGCGGTTACAGCCAGGAGTGGTTTTTGAACCGTGTCGCGAAACTGCGGGAGATGGCTCCGGACGTAAGCATCAGCACAGACATCATCGTCGGTTTTCCGGGTGAAAGCGATGCAGACTTCGAAGAGACGATGAAGGTGGCAGACGAGGTGGGGTTTGAACAGATGTTCAGCTTTAAGTACTCACCCCGTCCTTTGACCGAAGCGGCCGAATATGACAATGCGGTGGATGGCGAAGTTGCGTCTGCGCGTCTGCACAGACTTCAGGAACTACAAGACAGTGTTGTGGACAGAGTGATGCAGAGCCAAGTCTCAAAAACATATGATGTCTATTTTGAAGAGCTGCGTTCAGAGGATTATGTCGCCGGTCGAAGCAGTAATAACTTCCTGGTCAAGGTCAAAGGTTCGGAAGAGCTTTTAGGCCAGATCCGACGTGTCAAGATCACCTCTGCGGCAAGAATGAGCTTGACCGGAGAACTCCTTGCGTAAGCAGCTGATCCGCTCCCTGTCACTTAGCCTGCTGCCGCCGATCGCAGCACTTTTTATCCGCCTGACATACTGGAGCTGTAAGAAGGTGTTCCATCTGCCAAAAGAGGTTCCGAGTGAGCCTGCGATCATGGCGCTTTGGCACGGGGATCTCTTTTTTATCCCATTTATCTATTTTAAGATCCGTAAAAAACCGGATGTCAGTATGATAATCAGCGAGCACTTTGACGGGCAGATCATCGCCAAGACCAACAGTTATCTCAAACTCAAAAGTATTCACGGTTCAAGTACGCGCGGCGGTGCCAAAGTACTGATCGCGGCGATGAAGGTCCTGAAAAACGGCGGGGATGTGGGCATCACACCCGATGGCCCGAAAGGACCGCGTCATGAAGTCGCTGACGGTATTGTGATCATGGCGCAAAAGACTAAAAGCAAGATCGTCGTTCTCTCCTGTGTCCCAAAAAGTTATTGGCAGATCAACAGTTGGGACAAGTTTACGATCCCTAAACCTTTTTCAGAGGTTGACCTCTACGCTTCTGAACCTGTTGATGTGACCGGTATGACAAGAGAAGAGGCCAGAACGTTGATCCAAGAGCAGATGCTGATCCACGACTACTGATCATGAAAAAAAGCCTGGAATCTCATCGCAAAGCTTTTTTACTCTATTTAGAAAAGTTTCGAGGCTATTCGGATCTTACGCTTAAAACTTACGACGAAGCTCTTACTGAAGCCTTCTCTTTTTTAGAACAAGTAGACGAGAGAGGGCATACGACATTAAACCTCATGCCTTACAGACTCCATATAGCCCATCTTAAACCAACCACTATCTCTAAAAAGATCTCAGCGATGCGCAGTTTTTGTGACTATCTGAGTGATCAGGGAGAAAATATCTCTCTTAAAGCAGACGAGAGCATCAAAGTGCCGGCCTCGCTTCCCAAACCCGTCAGCGATGCACACATAAAAGAGGCACTTTCTCACGCACCATTAGATGAAGAGGTCGCTATCACACTGCTTTACACTCTTGGACTCCGTATCTCTGAACTGGCTTCATTGGAGTTAAAAGAGATCAGCAGTGAATGGGTCCGTGTGATGGGTAAGGGGCAGAAAGGGCGTGACATCCCGATGTTGGCATCGAGCTATACCTTGATCGAAAAATATAGGGACGAGACCAGACCACAGCGGTACCTCTTTGAGTCCAAGGGGGCTCGATTAAGTGAAAATAGTCTAAGATATCTGGTGACGAAATGTTTCAAACGGGTTGGACTGAAAGTAACGCCGCATCAACTGCGGCACTCGTACGCAACGGCATTGTTAAACAACAATGCACGTATTGCAGATGTGAGTGAGCTTTTGGGACACGCTTCGATGTCAACAACGCAGATATACACGAAGCTCGGCAGCAGTGTTAAGATGCAAAACTATGTGAAAGCACACCCCTTGTGTCAGGATGATGATGAAATTTCTTGAATCTTTTTTACCGAAACTGTTTATTACGCTGATCCCTTCAGGCAAGGGTATCCGTCTTTATGGCGAACTGCGTAAAAACGGCAAGCTGATCAAACGTTATGAAGAGCAGGTCATCGAAGGTGTCGAAGCCTTGGAAAAAACGGTCAAAAAGCTTGAGAAAGAGAGCTCCCTTGTCTATATCACTCTTTTGGAGACAGAAGCATCCCAAGGTCTCTTGACTGACTGCCGAGATCCGCAAGGGCTTGATTTGAGCAGTGTCGACACCGTGTGTGTTGAAAACAGGTGGGGTGTCTATATGAGTAAAGATGACCTCTTTGAGCGACAGAAGATGTATAAAAGTGTCGGCCTTGACTTTCTGTTCTCACCCTTTTCACTGCTCTACAGTTTTTATGAAGAGAAGGTGAAAAACAGCGATGGGCTCTATCTTCTTATCGGCTCTACTTTTATATTATGCGCTGTCTTTAAAAGCAACACGATGCTCTTTGGCAAAAAGATCATGGTTCATAATAAACTCTCTTTGATCGATGAGACAAAGATTTTGGATGCATATGTAGGGAAGATCCAGGCAACGGTTAAAGAGTTTTACGATGCTAAAGTGGATGAGACCATGTTTATAGAGAGGATCTATATCGCAGATGGATTGAGCTTCCATACTGATCTGGAAAACCGGTTCAAAGAGGCACTTTTTGTCGAGGCTGAAAAACAGAGTATCGATCTTGGACATGAGCTTGTATTGATAAGTGAAAAGGAGCTCGGTTGAAGCACAGTTTTATATCACCTAGACCAAAAAAAGCTCTTGGTGCGGAGTTGAAATGGCTCCTCTCCGCATTTGCACTTATTTTAGTGATCATGCTTGGAAGCTCGTTCTACTTAAACAGTGCCATTGCGACCTATGAGCAAGAGCTGGAGAGTGTAACAAGTAAACAACAGAGGGTGCAAAGAGAGCAGCAGCAGATTCTTTTAGAGATGGAACGTCTGCAGCTCCTTAAGAAGATGAGAGAAGAGATCAGCACTAAAAACAGACTCAAAAAAGAGAATGTCAAAAACTTCTTCGACCTTGTTCCCGACGGCGTGGTCCTGGAGTTGGCTGAGTTCCGTGAAAACACCTTACGTCTGAAAGGGACAACGCTCAGTAAAGAATATTTCAATATGACATTCCAACTCTCTCTCGAGTCGCTGTTCAGTCGAAGCACGACACGTTTCACGAAGTTGGCAAACGGCAGTTACAGGTTTACCAATATCTCGATAACGGAGGTGAAAAAATGAGTAAATTCACCTCTTTCGGGTCAGTTGTTCTTCTCTTTATCCTCTTGAGTGTGGCGGTTGTCTTCGGTTTTTTCGTCTTTACACCCAAGATCAAAGCGTATCGCGCACTGAACATAGAACTACAGCAAAACAGCATCAAGCTGGCAACCGCTGAAAAAGAGTTCGATGGATATTACGGTGACCTGCAAAATCTTCAAGGCAGGGAGAAAAGTATTGATATTGCGCTGCATAAACATTTTGATGCGGACCGATTTGAAAACTACTTGCAACAGCACTTCGCATCATGTACAGTTCGCACTATTGTCAGTGAAAAAGATGAGGTGTTCCAGACAGAAGTGATCAATATTCGCGCCAAGATAGCTTCGCCGGCAGAATATTACCGCTTCATAGACGCTTTGAACCTGTTCGAATGGGTTGTGGAGGTTAACGGGGTCCTTCAGTTTAAAGGGGAAAAAGACGGCATCAACACCCATTTTGCTTTGAAAGTCTATACGAAAGTACAGTAAGTTAGATACCCTTTTCTTACTCGCTACCTTTAGAGGTGCTCTTTATTCAACAAAGAGACAACCACATCAAAAGCTTCTCTGTTTTCAAAGAGGTAAGGCCGCAATTTTTGGGGTACTTTGAGAAGACGGCATCTCTCTTTAAACTCTTTTGACATCTCGCATGTAAGGTACGGTGCGATAAAACAGCAGTGGGGATGAAAGCTGACAACATATTGACGTCCAACGACATGCTCCTCTGCTGTTTTAAGTGCCTCTTTGTCCCCTTGACGCATTAAAAACCCTTGTTCTTTTAAAATGCGGTCAGCTGTTATAACGGCACTTCGTCTGGAAGCGGGGTAGTTAAAATAGTGGAGCCCCTGAACACTTTTTACATCGGTGTTCTGCTCCAGCAGTTCTGTCAAGTCTTCATTGAGGTAGGAGAGACTCTTCTTGATCCCGCTGCTGTATTTCTCAAGCAGAGGTGCTGCAAGGTTGTGGCGGAAGAAGTTTCGTTTGTGCTTCTCGTCACTGTTGCTCTCATCTTCAAAATAGCGAATAGCATTGTCGTTCAGATAGGTTTTGATCTCTTCTTTTGTGGTCTCCAGCAGAGGACGTACCAGCCGATAGTTCTCTCTTTTTTCTATAGCTTGTGTGCCAAGAAGTTCATAAAGACCGGCCCCCTTGCTCAACTGCATCAGCAGCCACTCCAAACGGTCATCAAGCTGATGGGCGGTAATGAGGTTTGTGTAGCCGTGTTCTTTGATGAGTGTCTCAAAAAAGTCATAACGCACGCTGCGGGCGGTCGCTTCGAAGTTCTGCTCTGTGAGCTTGGTCTCCAGGACATAACACTCTTTGCTGAACTCTTTTGCCAGAGAGTGTGCATAAGCAAGCTCTTCAGAAGATTGCTCGCGCATCTGATAGTTGACGATCGCAATGTCAAAAGCGATGTTGTTTTGTTGAAGTAGAAAAAAGAGGGCGGAGGAGTCTACACCGCCTGAGAAGGCAAGAAGGTTTTTACCTTCTTGAAGCAGAGGGAGTGTGGCGCTGTTAAGCATGCCCGATGACAGTTGCAGTCAGGATCGTGCCGACAATGTCGGTCACTTTAGCTCTATAGACGACGCCAAACGCAAAATCTTCATCCATCTCTTTATCATTGACATAGATCTCACCATCGATCTCCGGTGCCCAGATGGTCTTGCGGGCAGAGAGCAGAAACTCATGTTCATCACTTTCGCCGTCAATAATAAGTTCGATCTCTTGACCGATCTCTGCCTGTAGCGAAGCCATCTCAGCCTCTTTACAGATCGCCCCCAGGATCTCGGCACGTTCGTCTATAAGCTCTTGCGGGAGCTTCTCTTCTACCGTGTAAGCAGACGTTCCCTCTTCATCAGAGTAGCCAAAGACATTGACACGGTCAAAACCGAACTCTTTGACAAAGTCGCACAGCTCATCAAACATCTCTTGGGTCTCACCCGGATGACCGACGATAAAAGTCGTACGGACAAAGGAGTTTGGCAGTGAACGCATGTAGTTTAGCTGCTCAAGGGTCTTCTCTTTGCCAAAACCGCGTTTCATCATACGGAGCATATCGTCATTGATGTGCTGGATCGGCATGTCGAAGTAGTTATGGAACAGTTCAGACTTTGCGATCTCTTGCAGCAGTTTCATACTGGTCGTACTTGGGTAGAGGTAGAGGATACGGGCACTTTTCACACCGTCGATGAGTTCAATACGTTTAATAAGGTGGATCAGACCGTCTTTAACATTTTGATCTCTAAGAAATGAGCTTGAGTCTTGAGAGATGAAGCTAAAGTCATAATAGCCTTGAGCGACTAAGCCTTCGACCTCTTTGGCAATGCTGTCAAGGTCGCGGGAGTTGAGCTTGCCTTTAAACGAAGGGATAGCACAAAAAGAACAGGTCTGGTTACACCCTTCGGAGATCTTGACATAAGCATGATAGGTCGAACCCGTTACAACACGCTCTTCGCCGTCGATGAGGTAGACAGCATCACTGAAGCGGCTCTCGCGTTCAGCAAGCAGTTTGTCGATGTTGGCGTAGTCACCCACACCGGTAAAGATGTCCACTTCGGTCAGCTCTTTAGAGAGTTCATCCTGGTAACGCTCGCTCATACAGCCTGCCATCACCAAGACAGAGTCCTCTTTACGACCAGCATCTAGGTTTAACATGGTGTTGATGGACTCCTCTTTAGCCGCATCGATAAAACCGCAGGTGTTAACGATGATGACATCGGCATCGGCAGCATCATCGGTCATCTCATAAGCTTTCAGGCGTCCCAGCATCACCTCTGTGTCGACAAGATTCTTGTTACATCCAAGTGAGACGATGTGTAGTTTGTTGCTCATTTATTTCCCTCTTATAGTTCGCGAATTATAACATAATCTAAGGGTCGGATTCGTTTCTCATTTACGCTAAAATGGTGTTACTAAAAGGGTGGGGTCGCTGTGTCAAACAAAATATATGATGTCATGATACTGGGTGCGGGTGCAAGCGGTATGATGTGTGCTGCACAGCTTAATGAACTTAGTGATCTGAGCGTTTTGGTGGTTGAAGGCAATGAAAAAGCAGCCAAAAAACTGAAGATCTCCGGCGGCGGCAAGTGTAACATCACCAACGTCAATGTCAGTGCGCACAACTATTTGGGTGATGAACAGTTGATTGAATCGATTTTTTCACAATTCTCTAAAGAAGATCTATTAGAGTGGTTGGCCGAAAGAGGAGTGATTCCTGTGATCCGAAAAGAGCAGTATTACTTTTGTGCTGACAGTTCTGACGAGATTATCTCTCTTCTGGAACGGGCGAGCCAAAAGACAAAATATGTTTTCAATACAAAGATCAACTCCCTTTCAAAATCTGAACTCTTTGAACTTACAACAGATCGAGGCTGTTTCAAGGCTAGACGGGTGGTCATAGCAACAGGGGCAAAAAGCTTTGCTTCTTTGGGGGCAAGTGAGATCGGCTTGGAGTTGGCGAAGCATTTTGGACATACTGTAAAACCTTTTACACCTGCACTGGCAGGTCTGACACTGCAGGCAAAAGAGTTCTGGATGAAAGAGCTGAGCGGCATCAGTTTCCCGGCTGAGGTGCAGGTCGGAGAGAAAGTGCTGTGTGAAGATATGCTGATGACACACCGCGGGTTGAGCGGTCCGGTCATACTCAGTGCATCGCTGTACTGGAACAGCGGCGAGGTCAGTATGAACTTTCTTCCGGACAGTGATCTGACCGGTTTTATGCGCAACAACAGAAAACTGCTCTCAACGGCACTGCCTCTGCCGAAACGTTTTACACAGGCTCTGTTAACAGAGACAGGTATAAAAGATAGACCGTGCAACAGATATAAAGAAGAAGAGCTGCAACAATTAAGAACTGCTCTGCAGCACTACACCTTTGCTCCGGCAGGAAGTTACGGTTTCAGCAAGGCTGAGGTCTGTAAAGGCGGTGTCAGGAGTGATGATATTAACGCCTGGACTCTGGAGAGCAATATTGTAGAGGGCTTATACTTTGCGGGAGAGGTGCTTGATGTTACCGGAGAGCTAGGCGGCTACAATTTTCAATGGGCATTCAGTTCGGCCGTCGCCGTCGCAAAAAATATTGTTGAAGAGTGAGAGCGGACTTATGTTTTTAGAGCTTCTCTGTGCTTAAATATCAACAATATGCACGATATCTTGAAAATTGTATAACTTTTAAGAATAGTTAAAACCGAAGGCGGTATAATCGGTTACATACGAAGTGATATTTTCGCAAATATTCAAATAAAAAGGGTGAAAAATGTTGAAAAAAGTATTAAGTGCAGCAGTTTTGCTTGCAGCTGTGAACGCAAGTGCCGGAGAGAACTATTTTGCTAACGAGTGGGATGCAAAAGGCTTGATCGCACTCGAAGGTTCAGGTGGTTCTATGAACCTTATAGCAAAAGACGCTACTACGATTTATAATACTGAAACAGTAGCAGCCGGTTCGATGTCACTGAAGCTTGGTGGCGAGTCTAAACATTACAGACTCTTTTTGGCCGGGACATACTATCAGTTGGATGACTCAACAATAATAACTGATTCAACAGCTTATTCTTTAGGTCTTCAGGTCGATTACCTGATCCGCGCGGGTGAGCATTTCAACATCTTTATGGGTCTTAACGGTGGGCTCATGCATACAAACTTTGAATACGATATTCTGGGTGTAACAACTTATGACTCGAACACAGATGCTTATTATGGTGGTCAAGCCGGTGTGAACATCGACATTTTTGACAGTCTGGGCGTTGAGTTCGGTGTTCGCGGCAAGTCTGTCGCTACAGCGGATGATGTCTATGCGATCGACAACATGTACGAAGGTTACGCCTCAATCGTCTTTAAATTTACCGGCGATTACTAACACTTCTCTTCTCCTTTACATAACAGAGGCTTCTGTTATGTAAACTCTTCCAGTACCTCACAAAAAGTTCTTGTTTATAGTTTTCTCTTTATACCAACATGGCAATATTTATGTTCTAAAATATATATGAAGGATCTCTCTTTGTTTGTATATACGGAGTAATTAATTGCATATTAAAAGCCTTCTAAGGCCGAATATTAGGCGCGGGAAGGATGATATAAAGATTACAACTGTATTACCGTAAACGTTCCGGATGGCATATACATAAGAATTTTAAATATTTTTTAATCCTATGTGAGATAGACTATAAGCATTGAGCTTATTTTATTTTAAAATAAAAAGGAATATAGAATGCATTATATTAATAGATTGTTGATCTTACTCTTTTTCGTTGTAGTGCCGTATGGTCATGGAATTGATTTCTGTGAGAATGAATCCCTGGTATACAGCGATGAGTTGAACACCTCTTTCGATACATATGAACATAATGGTACAGTGGTCAAGCAAAATGACAATATTGTTGACGAAAATTTTTACCATCTAGAAGTAGAGGAGGCAGGTTATGTCGAGATCAGCATAACGAGTCCTTCCGGTCTTGTTTTCTTCTCTATGCAAGAGGCATCGTGTTATGATACAGCAGATGGTGTTGCAATGAACGAGACTAATACATCTATCTCTTTTTATACAGATATTGATCCGGATTTTAATATTGTCGTCTTCCCTAATGATCCGGCTGGGGCAAACAATACACCCTACACATATACCATCACCGTGACCTATACAACAGTCAGAGATTCCTATATTGCAGCTGACATCTGTTATTCTGACCCGATAACGAGTCCTCTCTGTTTCGGCGATTGTAACACGACCATACCGATCTTAAATATATCGGACATCAACCTGACAGATGTAGAAGTTGTGCAAAAGAATGAGGTCTTGTTAATAACAAATGCCAATATATTAGAGTGTGGTATTAACAATATTAATCTTAATTGTGACATAAACTCTACCTACGTCATCGGTCTAATTGAGAATGTTGATGAGGGCCCTATTTGGGACATAGGTGTCTTGGAATACAATGCTACTGACCCAAATGCAACAATTGTAAACGTATATGAGGTACTTAACACCAGTATTTCTGCGGATGTTTGGCCGTCACGAGAGATCATGTACACCACATATATGAAGTATGATGCCGAACAGGGTGTTGATGTGATGTATACAGGGGAGATGCAGTATTGTATAGGCGGGTCACCGACAAA
>JBDLJE010000034.1:0-24007 GCA_039714575.1 Campylobacterota bacterium
AGTTTAGTGACTTCGTCTACTTCGTAGCATTTTACGTTGTGGGTCTCTTTTGGTTTTTTGGCGAGTAGGACTTTGTTGATGTTGTGCATTTGGAGTTCGCGAAGGCGGGTGTCGACTTGGAAGACTTCTCTTATGTCACCGACAAGGGAGACCTCACCGATGAAGACAGTCTCTTTTGAGATGGTTCTGTCTCTGAAAGAGCTGATGATGGCAGCAAGTACGGCAAGGTCGGCAGAGGTCTCGTTGATCTTGATGCCGCCGGCGATGTTGATAAAGACATCGTAGCCGTTAAGAGGGATCTCAAGTTTTCTCTCAAGCAGGGCAAGCAGCATGTTAAGACGGTTATTATCAAACCCTGTTGCCTGTCGCTTGGCGTTTGGCGAGTGTGAGTCACTGACCAGGGCTTGTACCTCCAAAATAAGCGGACGGGAGCCCTCCATAACAACGGTAAGGGCAGAACCCGGTTGGGACTTGTTCTGGTTAAAGAAGCGCGACGAGATGTCTTTGGCCGAGACAAGACCTTCGTTACGCATCTCAAAGACGCCGATCTCGTTTGTCGGACCAAAACGGTTTTTAAAACCGCGAAGTATGCGCAGCTCTTGAGAGCTATCACCCTCAAAATAGAGTACGGTGTCCACCATGTGTTCCAAGACACGAGGTCCGGCTATGGAACCCTCTTTGGTGATGTGCCCGATAATGAAGATGGCGATGTTGCGCTCTTTGGCAATACGCATCAGCTCAAAGGTGATCTGACGTACCTGAGTCACAGACCCCGGTGCGGAGGTGATACTTTCTGAGTACATGGTCTGAATAGAGTCGATGATGATAAACTCATACTCACGCTCTTGGAGTTCAAGCAAGACCTGCTCGAGTTTGATCTCACTTAGAAGGTAAAGGTTCTCTTCTGCTGCTTTTAGACGGTCTGCACGCAGTTTTATCTGCCCCTCAGACTCTTCACCTGTTACGTAGAGGGTGTTTTTGCCCGACTTGGCGATGTTGGCACCGACTTTGAGAAGCAGGGTAGACTTTCCAACCCCCGGGCTTCCGCCGATGAGCGTCAGTGACCCGGGAACTACACCGCCGCCCAGAACCATGTCAAGTTCGATGTCATTACTTGAAAAACGTGTCACCTCTGTCTGGGTCACCTCTTTGATGGCGCGGGCTTTACTCTTTCCTTTAGGCGAAGAGGTAGAGGTGAGTTTAATGACCTCTTGCTGCTGTTCATTCAACTCGACCAGAGAGTCCCAGGCACCGCAGTTGGTACATTTTCCCATCCATTTAGGTGTCGTCATTCCACAGTGCTGGCATTCAAACAGTACTTTTTTCTTAGCCAAAATTCACCGCCTTGTTGGATTATTTTACGATTGTAGCAAAGAGAGTGGAAATATATGGAATATATGGCAGAATGAAACTTTAACGTTTTTCGTCCCCAACGTCCTCGTTGGGGATGCAGACAGGCATTTGATAAATATTAATAGTTTTTTTCTTCGTTAAAATTCGAGTAAGTATCGTAGTTAATAATGATATTATGGCTTAACTGTTGTAAATCCTGAAGCTGTCCAATCTTGTAGACCGCCTCTATACCAAAAGATCTTATTTTTTGGATAGCCCATTTTTACTAAAGACTTGATGGCCCAAACTGATTGTACACACCAGTTCGAATTACAAAAAACAATCACCTCTTTCGCCAGTAAAAAATCTAATTTTCCATTTTTATCTTGTTTTATATTTAACAATTTTAAGGCTCTAGTATATTCGTCAGAAAGGTCCTCATCCTCTTTTATATGAGAATAAGGGATGTTTATTGAGTTTGGAATTGTCATCTGTTCATACCAGTGAGGCTTTCTTGCATCAATCAGTGCATATTTGTCAGGTTCGAATTCGAGAATTGCTAAAAACTTCAGTATCTCCAGCTCACCAACAGTTTCAATTTCATTGTCGATCTTTATAGGTTGTGTTGCACCTAAAGAAGTCACAATACTCTTCTTGCACTCTTTTGGAACAGTTCCGGCTGCCAAGTTTCCGCCAAATAAATTATGAGGTGAGATACGTACTTTTTGACATTTTGGATGCCTGTGTCTTTTGATAGATGTTTCTTTGTCTTTATAAGTTACCTCTACTCCTGAAAACTGTATAGAAGTTGCATCATCAGCTAAAAGCATTGACGATAAGACACTTAATATAAGTAGTATTTTCACTATATATTCCTTTTTATACATAATAATTTAATATCGGGCATCTTATACACTATAGTCTTAAAATATTAATTATCCTGACCTATCAAGTATGTTTATAATTAACAACTTATTGCAATAGGAAAAAGGACATTATGTCTTGTTAAGGAGTTTGAGATGAAACGTAAACTTTTAGAGGTGCCATATGCAAAAAGAAAAAGAAGGGTGAGGCGGAGCCTCATCAAGAGGTTTAAAGAAGCTGATCAGCCTTATAGGCTTTGATGACCCTGTCATCACGGTCAACGATCTCCATAGCGTAGCTCTCTTCGTTAGCCACTAACTTATATTCGTTCCATGTACTTGTCTCGCGTACAAAGTGTTTAGAGAGGGCTTCGTAGCCATCTTCGTTAAGAAGTGCATCGAGTTTGTGTCGCTGGTCGTTGGTGAGTCTTGAGAGTTCGATCAACGAGCCTGAACTTTTCTCTTTTGTCTCATTATCATCATCGACGGTGAACAGAGGGTCGAGGAAGTTGTCGATAAAGGCATATTTGTCAAACTTGACAAGGTCTTCGGGCTGCTCACCTACACCTACGTAAAGAATAGGGATACGCATGGCATGGGCGATACTGAAGATAGAACCCCCTTTAGCCGTACCGTCAAGTTTGGTGATGATGATGCCGTCGATCTCGATCATCTCGTTAAAGGCCTTTGCCTGGGCAATGGCTGAGTTACCTTGTGTTCCGTCAAGTACTAAGATCTTGCGGTGTGGAGAACCTGCATGGGCCTTGTCGCTGATACGGACGATCTTTTTAAGCTCGTTTGCAAGGTTGGTCTGTGTGTGCAGACGACCGGCTGTGTCGATGATGACACGCTCAAAACCTCTGGCCTTGGCCGACTCGATGGTGTCGTAACAGACGGCAGAAGGGTCGTGACCCTGACGAGAGGAGACGATAGGCACGTCAAGTTTGTCTGCCCAGCGTGTCAACTGCTCGATGGCCGCGGCGCGGAAGGTGTCGGCGGCACCCAAGATGACACGTTGGCCGTCGTCTTTGTACTTTTTAGTCAGTTTGGCAATAGTCGTTGTCTTACCGGCACCGTTGACACCGATGATAAGATCAACAAAAGGCTTCTCAAACTCCGGCTCTTCATAGTTTGCCCATGCCATCGTCGCCAGAAGTTTAGACTCTAACTGCTCTTTAGTGACGGTGTCCTCATAAAGCTCGCGAAGGATGATCTCAATAAGGTCATACTCGACATCGGCTTCTAAAAGAATGTCTTCAAGGTCATCTTTGGGGATACGTGCCCGTTTTTTAGGCGCGACCGTCTTCATCGCCTCCGTGGTTTTGTTAAGACCCTTTTTGAAAAAGCTGAACATCTGTCTGTACTTACTTGCCCAGTGCTTTTTTGATGTCGCTTTCGATCATCTCTTCTGGTGTCTGACCGACATAATGTGTGATGTATTGACCGTCTTTATACATGACCATCAAAGGAATCGGGAAACGTTGGCCGACCTTGGTTGCAGAGGCGATATCGCGGTAGAGACGTTCATTCTCTTTAGAGTTGACGATGGCGTAGTCCGCACCATACTCCTCTTTAAAGGCCTCAAGATCAGCGTTTTTGATGCCGTCTTCGATCGTCACACCCAGAATAAGGAACTCATTATGATATTTTTTCTGAAGATGGGTAAGGCTGGGTGCTTCGGCGCGGCACGGCGGGCACCAGGTAGCAAAGATGTCAAACATAATGACCTTGCCTTCGTGGCCTTTGACCGTGAAGTTCAAACCCTCTTTTGTGACATTGTAGTCAACACCGTCGGTACTGACAAGATGATAACTCTTTGAAGCGACCATATTACTCTCATCTTCAGAATCGCTGCTGCAACCTGCAAAGAGAAGAGGAAGTATAATTGAGAGTGAAAGAAGCGTCTTTTTAAACATATTAATAGGCCTTTGGATAAAATAATCGTGATTATAACCAATCTAAGGTGCAAAATGTCTGTAACTAAAGTGACTTTACGAAAAGAGTGTCTAAAAACGCTGCAAACGTTAAGCGGCCACAACAGCAGCTACCGTAATGCGAAGATCGTGGCTAAAATACTTAAAAATCCTAAGGTTAAAAAAGCGAGGTCTATTTTGGCATTCGAGCCCTTGGGCATGGAGCCGAACATCAGAAAAGACATCGCCGCTTTCCGTCGTGCCAAGAAGAGGGTCTATCTCCCTTTTATGGAAAACGACAGTTTCAAGATGGTACCATTTAGACTCCCTCTGGAGCTGAAGAGATTCGGTATCTATGAACCGGGAAACACGAATTTAAAAATAAATAAAATTGATGTAGCTATAGTACCGGCAGTGGGCGTCGACGGAGAAGGACGCCGTATAGGTTTTGGAAAAGGCATGTACGACCGATTTTTTGCACGATTAAAACAGAGACCATACACCATATTTGTTCAATCTAAACTCTGTAATACTTCTAAATATATATGTGACGAATATGATGTAACGGCTGACTTACTGATCACCCCGCAAGCTTGCTATGCTGCAGCGAAGGGTACTAAAAATGATAAACGAAATACTCTTAGGAGGTGGCATAGCCACACTTAGCGGGCTGCTTGGTTTTTTTATCTCTAAAAAGCTGAGCAGTGCACACTTTGAGATCTATACCGAACAGGCCAAGGCTAAGGCCGCAGCTATAGAAAAAGAGGCAGAACTTCTGCTTGAACGTTCTAATTTAAGAGCAAGAGAGATCGAACTTGAGGCTGATAAACAGTACAGTGAAGTGAGCGCGCGTGCTATAAAGGACCTCTCAAAACGCGAAGACAACATTGCCAACAAAGAGAGAACATTCGCCTTTAATGTTGAACAGAGCGAGGCTGAGATTGAACATGAACGCAGTGTCGTTTCCAGTCTTAAGATCAGTGTAGAGCGACAGTCTGAAGGTCTGGACAGACTCAAAAATGAGTACGACCGGCGTTTGGACAGCGCGATCCATGCGGTTGAGAATGCAGCCGGTATGACTAAGGATGAGGCGAAAGAGCTTCTTTTGAGTCAGGTTGAGGAGCGTTCGCGTGCCGACATCGCCCACATCGTCCGCCGTTATGAAAATGAGGCGAAAGCGGAGGGTGAGCGCAAGGCAAACTACATCCTGGCACAGGCGACATCGCGTTTTGCCAGTGAGTTTGCGCATGAACGGCTGACAAGCACGGTGCAGTTAAGCGATGACGAGTTAAAAGGGCGGATCATCGGCCGTGAAGGTCGAAACATCAAGACCTTAGAGACATTGATGGGGGTCGATATCATCATCGATGACACCCCTAATGCCATTATAATCAGCAGTTTTAACATGTACCGCCGGGCTATAGCTGCACGCACACTGGAGCTGTTGATCGAAGATGGCCGGATCCAGCCGGCGCGTATCGAAGAGATCTATGAGAATGTGTGTGAGCAGTTTGAAGAGAAGATACTCGAAGACGGTGAAAACGTCATCTTTGAACTGGGTATAAGCGGACTGCACCCTGAGCTGCTGAAACTTGTCGGGCGGCTTCGCTACCGTGCCAGTTATGGGCAAAATGCTTTGGCGCACACATTGGAAGTGGCCAACCTTGCGGGTATCATGGCTGCAGAGATGGGCGGTGACGCCAAACTGGCGAAACGTGCCGGTCTGCTGCACGACATCGGCAAAGCGTTGACGCATGACTTTGAAGGTTCTCACGTTGACTTGGGAGCTGAGGTCTGCCGCCGTTATAATGAAGACCCGGTGGTGATCAATGCTATCTATGCCCATCACGGACATCAAGAGGTTGAGACCGTTGAATGTGCGGCGGTCTGCGCAGCGGATGCCCTCTCGGCAGCACGTCCCGGGGCACGCAGAGAAGTGTTGGAGAGCTTTTTGAAACGTGTTACGGACATCGAGGAGATCGCTTCAGGCAAAACAGGGGTCAAACAGGCCTATGCCATTAATGCCGGACGCGAAGTCAGGGTCATGGTCAGTGCCGAACTGCTCAGTGATGATGAGGCTTCGCTGCTGGCAAAAGAGATCGCTCAGGAGATCGAGTCTAAAGTAAGCTACCCCGGGAACATAAA
Source organism: Campylobacterota bacterium (assembly GCA_039714575.1). Classification (GTDB taxonomy): domain Bacteria; phylum Campylobacterota; class Campylobacteria; order Campylobacterales; family Sulfurimonadaceae; genus Sulfonitrofixus. The sequence continues at coordinate 6,254 of JBDLJE010000034.1, forward strand.
AGTCAATGTCATCAGGGAAAGTCGTGCGATAGTGTACGCCAAATAGCTAAAAAGCCGTAGTGTTAAATATATGCCATACTTATCTGTCAGAGTCTGCAAATGCTCTGATCGCAGGCGAGGGGGTCGATAAAAAGTGTATACCGACATTTCATGATGTCTGCGCTCCTTGTCAATGGTTGCAAGAATATGGCGATGAACTGAGTCATGTTTACCGTAAAACAGACAGGTCAGAGGTGAACTTGTTCCATTTTGACATTATGGACGAAATAGAACTTCTTTGATACGATATTCGCAACACCTACCTTAAGATCTTCAAACTCTACTTTTCGTTACTCAACAACTCGTTTTTTTCTAAACTTTTCGGCCTCAATAAAACAATTTCAGATGAAGAAAAGAGCGATGCAAAACATCAACTCGATAACATGCGGAGTGTGGTAGAAGAGCTTAATACGGTACTTATCGGCTTAGAGAGGTTCATTCGTCAGTTGAATACGGCGTAAGCAATAGTTATTTTTTTATATTTTTTTTTAGTGTTACCGCTCGGTCCTCCCCCAATTAACTACGTATAAAAATTGCTATATATTTATAGGTATAATTATTAATTATAAAATGCTGTATATTAATAAGATTCAAGCAATATTTGTGTAATAATTCAGAATATAAACATTAAGAGTATTAACGGAGACTATAATGAAAAAAAGAGAGACGGTAGAGCATTTACACAATGCCAAAAAAGCACATGTCAAATGGGTGCAGCGCGCAAAAGCGTTAATTGAAGGTCTTCCGGTACAGAAAGAGGCTATCCCTGTTGACTGTACGGAGTGTAAGTTCGGACAATGGTTCTACGGTGATGGTCAGCATCTTAAGGCTCTTCCGGGCATGGACTGTCTGAATGATATAGAGAAATTGCACTTTGACCTGCACGACATGTATATGAAGATCTTTAAAGTCTATTTTGGAGAGATGAACCGTTCGTTCTTCTCTAAACTGTTCAATATGAAGAAAAACATTACAGATACCGATAAAGATATTGCCAGAGAGTATTATGACCAACTGCTTGAGATCTCGCATCAGCTCATCGATGTGATCGACCGTCTTGAACGCCGTCTGCACGCAATGACGCCAGAGGCATTTGAAAAAGGTATCGCCTAGGTCACTTTGACCGTCGGTCTTTTACTTTTTGATCGTCACTACAACGGCACCGCGTAGGTCGCCCATGCTATAGCCTGTCGCCTTGTCGTGCGGATAGGTCTTCTCAAGATACTGTGAAAGCTGCGGGTTCTTGCCGATGTCGCCATGACATTTCAGGCAGACCTGTTTGTTGATCACAAGGGGCTTATAGAACTTATAGGTGTCTTTGTTAACACGTTCTACAAGGTACGGCGGCAGAACGACGCCGTTTTTCTGCAGGTTGTCCAGTGATGAGATAATGATCTTCTCTTCACCTTGCGGCTGGTTGGCAGGGTTGCGCTCTTTAAGAGAGATACGCTTTACCTGTACATCTTTTCCATACTTTTCATCTATAGATGCTGTCAAAGTATAAGCTTCCGTCGTACAAAACTCTGCCGCAGCCATAGGCCCGCCGGCTTTCATCTGTTTTTTAAGATTTTTACCGAGAGTTTGCAGCAGTGTTGCAGAGACCTCTTGACCGGTCTTTATGACAGACTCAAGTTCCTCTTTGTTGCTTTCGTAAGGGTTGGCCAGTAGCAGGGCGCTGCTAAGTGCCAGTATTGTTAATGTCTTCATGTCTATTCCTTTGTGTTAATGTTCTTCTTCGTTCATATCCGAGTCGTCATAAGGGTCCATGTGCATAAAGGTATGGACACGTTCATCCTCATCAAACAGACCTTTTATTCCCTCTTCGATCCTGTCTGAGATACGGTGGGCGTCATAAAGAGAGATACTGACGGTGTAGACGACATGTACAGTGATGAAGATGTCCGAGCCGGAACGTCGGGTCGTGAGGTGATGATAACTGGTAATATCTTCCGCACTGTCGATATAGTCTTCGATCTTTTTGACTTCGTCATCGTCAAGGGCGATGTCCATCAGCATTAAAAATCCCTCTTTGATAATCGGGTAGGCAGAGTAGATCATATAGATGGATATGGCGATTCCCAAAAGCGGATCGATGATCTCATACTCGGTAAAGTGGATAACCGCGAGTGCGATCAGAATGGCCCCGTTGGTGTAGAGGTCTGTCTGATAGTGCAGGGCGTCGGCACGGATAACAAGGTTGTTGCTCTTTTTGGCTACCGAGAGCAAAAAGACAACCAGCGCTCCGGTGATGACGATAGAGACCCCCATGACCATCAGCGAGATGTCCATGTAGGCGATAGGTTTGGGGTCGATCAGTTTCATAACGGCGTTGTAGGAGATGAAGAGCCCTGAAACCGAGATGATACTCCCCTCGATCACGGCGGCGATCGCTTCGAGTTTGCCCCTGCCGAAGTTAAACTGTGCATCAGCCTTTTTTTCAGACTGGTGCAGGGCGAAATAGTTAAAAATAGAGACTAAAAGGTCTAGAAAAGAGTCAACCGCTGAGGCGAGAATGGCGATAGAACCGCTCATAACGCCGACGATCATCTTGATAGTGACCAGAAGGGCGGCAGTTGATGATGAGATTAGTGTTGCTTTTTTTTCGATGCGCATGAAAAGAATTTTAACAAGCTTTTGCTAAAATAATGCTAATTATAAAGAGAGAAAATAATGGATTTAAATGCCCTGCGCCTTGAGCGTGAAAAATGGATGACGTGGAAGAACATTAAACCTCTTCGTGAGGCGATTGCATCACTGCCTCAAGTCGATGTCACACTTTCGTTTGACAATACGGTCGCTTTGACAAGTGAAGAGCCTGTTGACTTTGAACAGGTCGAGACAGTCGCCCGTATGATGATGCCGTGGCGAAAAGGACCGTTCGACCTTTTCGGTCTCTTTATCGACACAGAGTGGCAGAGTTTTATGAAGTACAACCTGCTGCGCCCCCATTTCAACCTTGAAGGCAAGCGTGTTGCCGATATCGGCTGTAATAACGGTTACTATCTCTTTCGTATGCAGGAAGACAATCCTGCATTATTAGTTGGTTTTGACCCTTCGGCACTTTACAAAACACAGTTCGACTTTATCAACCACTTTGCCAAAACAGACATAAAGTATGAACTTTTAGGCGTTGAACACCTCCCTTTTTACGAAGAGAAGTTCGACACTATCTTCTGTCTGGGCGTGCTGTATCACCGCAGTGACCCGGTCGCGATGTTGAAACAGCTTTTTAAAGGGCTGGACAGAGAGGGTGAAGTCATATTGGACACCTTTATGATCGACGGTGATGAGGAGATGGCCCTCTGCCCGCAGGGGGCTTATTCCAAAATACCGAATATCTACTTCGTGCCGACGATCCCTGCACTTAAAAACTGGTGTCTGCGTGCAGGTTTTAGCGACTTTGAAGTGCTGGAAACTTCTGTCACCTCCGCGGATGAGCAGCGAAAGACGGAGTGGATAGAGGGGCAGAGTTTGGAAGACTTTTTAGATCCGAACGATCCGACAAAGACAGTTGAGGGGTATCCGGCACCAAAACGTGTCTATGTCCGTCTCATCAAAAAACCAAAGGTGAAGTAATGACACAAAACACCCACTTGAAGATCAACACCAATCTCTGCGGAGAGGTACTGAAACTTGCCAAAGGGTACGCCAAGGTACAGTTAAAAACAGATGCCGAGATGGCGGCGGACGAAGAGGGGCTGATACACGGCGGCTTTATCTTTGGAGCTGCCGACTTCGCGGCGATGTGTGCGGTGAATGAACCTAATGTAGTCCTTACCGGCAGTACGTGTCGGTTTATGGCGCCGAGTGCAAAGGGTGATGTTATCGACTTTGAGGCGACCATCGTAGAGCAGGATGGGGCCAAAGCAGTTGTTGAGGTGGTTGGACATTGTGATGGCAGAGATATTTTTACGGCAAGTTTTAAGACCTATATTACAAAAGAGCACGTGCTAAAAGGATAACGGTCGGTTGGAACTTGACCCTACAGTTAACATCATAATCAATAAATACCCGTAGGTTCGGTTCCAACCGAACAAAAAAAAGTAAAGTGTCAGCCTTAAACTAGACTCTGGATCCAGTACGGTGCATTTTTCTGCTCGGCTTTGATGGTTGTTGTGCCGCCGTGGCCGGGGTAGACGGTCTTGTCAAAGTCGAGAGCCATAAAGCGTTTTAGCGACTCTGCCATATCTTGGGGTGACGAGTAGGGAAAGTCGGTTCTACCGATGCTGCGCTCGAAGATGAAGTCTCCGCTGAACATGGCGTCACCGATCTCAATGGTCGAACAGCCCGGGCAGTGGCCGGGAAAGAGTCTAAAGGTTACGGGGACACCTTCGATCTCGATAGTCGTCACTTCGCCTTCAACCGCAACATCGGGAAATGACGGCGGCAGTTCAGGCACCCATGAGTTGTCGGTTAACATCGGGATGTCATCTTTTGGCGTATAGAGAGGGATGTTGAAAAGTTCTTTGACCTCCTGGTTGCACCAGACATGGTCAAAGTGGGCGTGGGTGTTGAGCACGGCGACAGGGTTGGTGACATTGGCTTTGACCCACTCGGTTGCGTTGACACCGGGATCGATGATAAAGTCTTTACCGTCAATAGTGACGATATAACAGTTGGTTTGGTACATGCCCATAGGCTGAACTTTGATCTGCATAGAAAATCTTTCATATTATATTGGTAAAATTATACCTATGAATTTTTATAAAACACTAGAGACTATCTTGATCAGCAGCAGACCTTCAGAAAAGTTTGAGGCATTTCGTACATTTTATGCCCAATATCAGGCAGGTGACATTGAGTTTGAAGAGACGTTTTCACCTGTCGTATTTACAACACCGGGTTACGCCTCGTTCTGTAATGTAGTTCATCCGCTGAAAGTACCAAAGCGGCGTAAGTTGACCACGGACAACGGCAAGATCATCTTGCTTCACGCTATTGCCCACATCGAATACACGGCGATCGACCTTGCTTTGGACCATGCATACCGTTTTCAAGGTCTGCCAAAGGCCTATTACGACGACTGGCTGGAGGTTGCGGAAGATGAGATACGCCATTTCGAGATGCTTAACACGCTGTTAGAAGAGCTGGGTGCCAAGTACGGCGATCTGGATGTGCACAACTCTCTCTTTGAAGCCTCTTACAGAACACAGAACCTGGTTGATCGTATGGCGGTTGTCCCCCGCTACCTTGAAGCGAACGGTCTTGATGCTACCCCTGCCGTACTCGAGCGTCTGGAGAACCTGCCGAGCGATGCTATGTTAGAGAAGATCAAAGCAGCTCTCAAGATCATCTTGCACGAAGAGATCGACCATGTCCTTAAAGGCGACAGGTGGTTTCAGTATGCATGTGGAAAAGAGGGTGTCTCACCCGACACATTTTTTGCGATCATCGAGAAGTACTCGCCGGGTGCCTTCCCCAAGAGAAACGGGGTGAATATCGAAGCGCGGAAAGAGGCCGGGTTTAGCTGCGGTGAGATGAAGCAGATCCTGGATGGGCATGAGTGTTGATTAGTTTGAATGCTCCCCTGCACTTGTTATACTTGTAACTCTGAATTGAATGTCTACTCTTGATAAAACAGTATAATACCGAGACATTTAAACTACTGCACTTTTAACAAAATACGCATATTCTGTGCCTCGATTACCCCTTTCTTGACAAAAACTTTGTAAACACTTGAATAATCTAAGTTAGATATAATATAATAATTTAAGTTTCGTTTTAAGGTTGCTGCCGCATGAGTAAATACGCATTGATCACAGATTACCTTGTCCGCTTTCTTGATGATGAGGTACGCAAGACAGGTCTGAAAAGAGTTGTATTGGGACTTAGCGGGGGTATCGACTCGGCGGTTGTGGCTGTTTTGGCACACCGTGCTTTTGGTGATGACCTGCTCTGTGTCAAGATGCCTTCGCACTACTCCTCTCAAAGTTCACTTGACGATGCTGATGAGCTGATAGAGAAGTTCGGAATGCGTTCAACGGTCTGTGACATCTCACCGCTGCTTAAAGCTTATGAAAACGAGAGTATGAGCAACCTCCGAAAGGGTAACTTCTCAGCTCGGATGCGCATGGCGACGCTTTTTGATGTTTCGGCTGACGAAGGGGCTTTGGTCCTGGGTACCAGCAACAAGAGTGAACTGATGTTGGGTTACGGAACGCTGTTCGGTGACTTGGCGTCAGCTATAAACCCTCTCGGCGACCTCTATAAGAGCGAAGTCTTTGAGTTGGCAAGATACTTGGGTGTTCCAGCCGCCACGATCGAAAAGCCGCCTTCTGCCGACTTGTGGGAAGGCCAAAGTGACGAAGAGGAGCTGGGCTATACCTACGCTGTTCTTGATGCGGCGCTGCGAGCCTATGTAGAAGATCGCAAGACAAAAGAGGAGCTGATAGCGGAAGGGCATGATGCCAAGCTCATTGAACTCATCATCACCCGTATCTACCGTAACCAGTTCAAACGCAAGATGCCGGTGATCGCTAAGCTGACCTCGCGAACGATCAACCATGATTTTAACTATCCCAGAGATATAACTTTATAAAGGAAAAGAAGATGCAAGTACCATTTTACAGATCAGACGTAGGACCTAAAGAACAACAGAAGGTCATCGATGTCCTGAACGGCGATGCTTTTTATGCTGTTGAAGACCTGGAAGATAATTTTCAGTCTTATGTCGGGGCCTCTTATGCTGTTTCGACATCAAGCGGGACAGGTGCACTTCACCTTGCAATGCTGGCGATAGACTTGAAACGCGGAGACAAAGTACTCTGTTCGGTCAATGCACACCCTGCCGTTCCTGAAGTGGTCCGTCACTTTGATGCAGAACCGACCTTTATCGATATCGATGTCGACACCTTCAACATCGACCTTGATAAGTTGGAAAACTACCTCGACGACAACCAGTCTAAAAAACTAAAAGCCGTTATCGTCTCTCATACAGCAGGTCAGGCTATGGATCTTGAGCGCCTTTATAATATCGCTAAGATCTATAAGATCAAGATCATTGAAGATGCCGGTGATGCACTTGGTGCGACCTATAAAGGTCAAAAGATCGGCGCTACCGGTGCTGCTATCACCTGTTTCAGCTTTTCGCAGCATCTTAAAAAGAGTATCTGCCAAGGCGGTATGCTGGTAACAGAAGATGAAGACATCATGACAAGAGCAAAACTGCTTCGTAATCACGCTTTGGTTGTTGACGAAGATAGCTTAGAGTACATTTATGATGTGACGGATATCGGTAACAAGTACACTATGAGCGACCTTGATGCAGCCTTTATTGACGTACAGCTCTCCAGACAGGATCAGACCATTGCACGTCAACAAGAGATCGCTGCCCGATTCAATGAAAAACTAAAAGGGGTTGAACACGTCTCTCTTCCTGTCGTAAAAGAGGATCATGCTTATAGTAACTACATCATCAAGATCGATAAGAACCGTGACTCATTCGCCAGAGAGTTGGAGACAAAAGGGATCGCAACGGGTCTTCATTACATTCCGTTGCACCTTATGAGTTACTACAAAACAAAGTACATGCTGCGTATCAACGACTTTCCAATGGCACTTCGCAACTATCAATCGGTTCTGTCGATCCCTATCTTTGCATCGATGACAGATAAAGAGATCGATTATGTTTGTGACTCTATTAAAGAGGTCGCGAAAACACGCGTTTGAAACAAGTCCTGACACTATGGGGCGAGCGCTATCTCTACGCGCCCAGCCTCTTGCAGAAACTTCTATCACTGCTGCTTTGGCCGCTTAGCCTGCTCTACTGCGGCTTGATGAACCTTCGATACAGAAGTAAGCAGCCGCAGGACTTTCACATACCCGTTGTCAGTGTCGGCAACCTGACGGTAGGCGGAAGCGGAAAGACACCTATCGTCTCATCGTTGGCTGTTCGGTATGATAATGCTGCCATTGTTCTGCGCGGTTACGGTCGTAAAAGCGAGGGGATGGTCGTTGTCTCTGACGGTAAAAAAGTTCTGGTCGATGTTGATGTCAGCGGTGACGAAGCGATGCTCTATGCCAACGCACTTTCTCATGCCGTCGTCATCGTAAGCGAAAAACGGGAGCGTGCTATTGAAAAAGCTAAAGAGATGGGCTGCAGAGTCGTCTTCTTGGACGACGGCTACAACAAACACCAGATCAAGAAACTGGACATCCTGATAGAGGTCGAGACAAAAAACAACTTCTGTCTGCCTGCCGGTCCTTATAGAGAGCGGCTGTGGCAGGGCAAAGAGGCCTTGGTCATTCAAGAAGACCGTGAGTTCAAACGCAGCGTGACGTTGATCGATGAGAGAGAAAAAATGGTCCTGGTAACGGCGATCGCACGCGCAGAGCGTTTAGACCCGTACCTGCCGGAGGTGTTGGAGAAGGTCTACTTTGGAGACCACCATTTCTTTACAAAAAGTGAACTCGAAGCTATCTTGGAACGTACCGGTGCCGAGAGTTTATTGGTCACTTTAAAAGATTACGTTAAAATTCGGAAATTCGATCTGCCTGTGAGCCTGATGGAGCTAAGTTTAGAGCTTAGTGAAGATCTCAGTCAAGCCGTAGACACCTATATAAGTGAGACAGTATGATAACTAAACCAAAAAAGGTACAGACCCTCTTAGAGGCACTGCCGTTTATTAAAAAGTTTAACAACAAGATCGTGGTCATCAAGTACGGCGGTGCTGCACAGACCTCTCCTGAACTTAAAGAGAAGTTTGCCGAAGACATTTTGCTGATGCACCTTGTCGGCTTGCGCCCTGTCGTCGTCCATGGCGGCGGTCCGCGTATTACGGAGATGTTGACCAAGTTGGAGATCCCGACCGAGTTTGTTGACGGCCAGCGTGTTACAACACCGGAAGTGATGCGTATCGTTGAGATGGTACTGTGCGGTGAAGTCAATAACGAGATCGTCTCTCTGTTAAATGCACACGGTGCCAAAGCGATAGGTATTAACGGTAAAGATGCCCACTTTATACAGGCTAAGCCTAAAGAACATGCCAAATGGGGGCTGACGGGAACGATTAGCAGTGTTAACCCTGACGTCCTTCATAAGATGCTCCAAGAGAAGTTCATTCCGGTTATTGCGCCGATTGCTGCTGATGAAGAGTTGGGACATCCCGGTTATAACATCAACGCGGATTTTGCAGCGGCGAACATCGCCAAAGCGCTTGGTGCGGACAAGGTCATCTTTATGACGGACACAGAGGGTGTTCTTGACAAAGAGATGGAACTCCTTTCATCGTTGACCGAAGACAATGTCTTGGCGCTCAAAAAAGATGGTACGATCCATGGCGGTATGGTGCCGAAAGTCGATGCCTGTCTCGAAGCGATCGATGGCGGTGTTAATAAAGCCCACATCATCGATGGCCGCATCGAACACTCTATGCTGCTTGAACTCTTCACAGAAGAGGGTATCGGAACAGAGATCACTCTCTAGCGGTTTTTTAAGATGAAGGCTTCTCTAATTCAGATCCAGTGCAGCGTTCCGACTAAAAAGGTCGCGAAGACCATTGCCAGGAAACTGGTAGAAGAGCAGCTCTGTGCCTGTGTTAGCATTTTGCCGAAGATGACCTCTTTTTATATCTACGAAGGGGAGTTCTGTGAAGATGAAGAGCTTCTGCTCCTTATTAAAACAGACAAAGAACACTACAAAGCGGTAGAGAAGAGAATTATCTCTTTGCACCCTTACGACATCCCGGAGATCATTGCTCTTCCTGTGGTCAAAGGGGCTAAAGATTATGTCAAGTGGGCGAAAAAGGCCTTATCGTCATAAGAGATGCTAAAATATAGCATGTTGTACCGTTTATTCCTTCTCTTTTTTTTATCTTTCTCTCTTTATGCAGAGAACAACAACGCTATGTTAACGGGTATCGCACGAGATGCCATCGTTGAGTCTTTTATGCAATATAAGTCAATTGACAGATCCTCATTAATAAAGTCGCATCCATTTTTACAAAAAAAGGGTGCTGTCTTTGTGACATTGAACAAGAGAGAGCAGCTGCGCGGCTGTATCGGTTCACTGCAAGCCCATAGGACGCTTATCGATGACCTGGTGAGCAACAGCAGATCAGCGGCTTTTAAAGACCTCCGCTTTTCACCGCTTAAAAAAGATGAACTTGGCAAGTTGGAAGTAGAGGTCTCGATTCTTACAGCGCCTGAACCTATTGTTTATGACTCTGTCGATTCGCTGCGCAACCAAGTGCTGGAAGGAGAGGATGGTATTGTTCTTGAGAATGGAAAACACCGTGCGACGTATCTGCCGCAGGTGTGGAAACAGGTCAATGGGTTTGATGAGTTTTTCATCTCCTTATGCCAAAAATCGGGATTAGGGGAGGGGTGTCTGAGCAAGAGACCAAAAATCTCCCGCTACCGCGTCAAAAAGTACAGCGAAAAGAGTCTAAGCAGGCGTCCTACGCCAAATGCCGGGTTGTTCTACCCTGAAAGCTGCAGTGAGACTGAGCAGTGGTTTTCCGCCTTTAACCAAAAAGCCGAACAGCGCAGACAAAAAGAGTCAAATATTACACCTCGTGCATTGATCGTACCGCATGCAGGGTATGTATACAGCGGCTACACGGCTAATCTCGCTTACGCACTGGCGCAAAAGAGTTCTGATAAACGTGTTATCGTGATCGGACCGAGTCACCGTGTCTATTTTGAAGGGGTGAGCGCTGCACCGTACGAAGCACTTCAGAGCCCATGCGGTATCTTGCGAAGCGATGAAAAGTACCTGCAAGCACTTGGTAAGAAATTTGCCTTCAGTTTTGTTGAGAAGGCCCATAAAAAAGAGCACAGTACCGAAGTGCAGTTCCCGTTTATCAACCACTATATGCCGCAGATGAAAGTGATCGAACTGATCTACGGAAAGAGTAGAAAAGGGGAGTTGACCGAGTTGATGGTGCATCTGCTCAACGACCCTGACAACCTGCTTATTGTCAGCAGTGACCTAAGCCACTACTACTCTAAAAAAGAGGCACACCATAAAGATTTCATCTGTCTGGATGCAGTGGAACAGGTTGATGGCAAGTTGCTTAAAAGTGGATGCGAAGCGTGTGGATATGATGGAATAGAAGCGCTGCTGGAAGCAGCAAAGATCGTAGGACTGAAAAGTGAACTACTTGATTATAGAACCAGTGCTGGTGTGACCGGCGGTAACAAAAGCGTTGTCGGTTATATGAGTGCAGTTTTTAGCACTCAATAAGGTTCTTTGAGCTGAACACCTTCTATCTCCAGTGATAGCTTGACTTTGTCACCTACCATAACACCGCCGGTCTCCATCACTTTTGAGAACTTAATGTTAAAGTCCTGACGGTTGATCTTGCCTTCTAAAGCAAAACCGACACGGGTGTTTCCCCAAGGGTCTTTGACCGCCTTTGAGGCGTCATCCATCTCTAAAATAATATTTTTGGTGACACCTTTTATCGTCAGTGCGACTGTGACCCTGTCACCTTTTTGTTTGACGAACTGCATTGTCACGGTCGGGTGTTTTTTAGCATCGAAAAAGTCAGGCCCTCTAAGGTGATCGTCGCGTTTCGCATCTTCAGTGTTGATAGAATCGACCTTTGCTTCGCCACGAAGGGCTGAAAGCTGTTTAGTCCTTGGATCATAGGAGAAGGTTCCGCTAAAGTCATCAAACCTCCCTATAGTATTACTGACCATCATATGACGGACCTTGAAGCCAAGGTCAGAGTGAGACCTGTCTACTTTAAAATCAGCGCCGACAAGTGAACTAAGTGCCAAGATCGAACTTATAGAGAAAACTGCGAGCATCTTCATGGATTATCCTTCTGGTTCTAATGATGGGTACAGTATAGGGTAGTTTGGTTAAACAATTTATGTAAACAGGCTCTAATTGTCAAATTTAATGCAAGGCAGCGGTGTGAACTTCGTCTCAAACTTTTTTGTAACCGCTATTTTGCTATAATCGCGCCAATATTTAAGAAGGTTGTTTATGAACTTTATTGAAACACGCGGTAATGACGGTCAACACCCCGAATCTGTCACATTTTCGCAAGCTATTTTAAGCCCTATCGCCTCTTTTGGCGGTCTATATGTACCAGAGAGTCTGCCTGCACTGGGTCAGGCATTTTTGGAAAAACATCTAAAAAGTGATTATAAGACAGTCGCTAAAGATATGCTGTTGCGATTTGAGATCGACATAGATGAGAGTGTCATTGATGAAGCGTTGGCACTTTACGATGCGTTTGACGATCCTGAAAACCCGGTTCCTGTTGTCAAGGTCAAAGAGGACCTTTATGTCAGCGAGCTTTACCACGGTCCGACCCGTGCGTTTAAAGACATGGCGCTTCAGCCTTTTGGCAAAGTGCTTTCAGCCATTGCTCAAAAGCGTGATGAGAACTACCTCATACTGGCAGCGACAAGCGGTGACACCGGTCCGGCTGCACTTGAGACCTTTAAAAACCGTGACAAAGTCCAGGTTGCCTGCCTCTACCCGGACGGCGGGACATCAGACGTTCAACGTCTTCAGATGGTGACAGAAGATGCGGCAAACCTGAAAGTGATCGGGATCAAAGGGAACTTTGACGATGCGCAGTCAGCACTAAAACATCTGCTTGCCTCCAAGACCTTTAAAGACGAATTGAAAAAGAAGAACATCTCTCTTTCGGCGGCTAACTCGGTGAACTTCGGCCGTATTATCTTCCAGATCATCTACCACATCCACTCTTACCTTGAGCTGGTCCGTCAAGAGGCGATCACTATGGGTGAGAATGTCTACCTGAACGTGCCGAGCGGAAACTTCGGTAATGTCCTTGGTGCTTTCTACGCACAGAAGATGGGTCTTCCGGTTGAGAAGATGGTGATCTCTTCGAATGAGAACAACGTCTTGACTGAGCTGATTCAGACAGGTGCTTACGACATGCGCAACAAAGCACTTATCGCCACGACGTCACCGGCGATGGACATCCTGAAGTCGTCAAATGTCGAGCGTGTTATCTACGGTCTTTTCGGTGCGGCACGTACGAAAGAGCTGATGGCAGAACTCGATGAGAACAAAGTCTACCAACTGACGGCAGACGAACTTACAGCACTGCAGGAACTTTTTGTCGCTGACTACTGTAGCGGTGACGAAGGCAAAGCGTACATCAAGAAAGCATTTACTGAAGAGGGATACCTCATGGACCCGCACACGGCGACCTGTTTCAAAGCGTACGAGACATGCTGTCCGAAGCCTCTTAAAAGTATTATCTACTCTACCGCTGAGTGGACAAAGTTCTCGCCGACGATTGCCAACGCATTGACAGGTGAGGTCGATACACATGACATCGATGCACTAAGATCAATTGCTCAAGAAGCAAATATCACGATCCCAGATATGATCAATGAACTTTTTGACAAAGCTATTGCCCACAACACAATTATTGAAAAAGAGGATATCGAAAAAGAGATCCTCTCTTTCCTCTAAGGCGGTAACATGGCGAAGTTAGAACTTGACTCGAATGAGCTTTTTTTAGGCCTGGCAATGGTCTTGCACTCTACCGGCAATAATATCAAAGAGGGGAAGATGACTCTTGATGACTCACGTGCGCTTTATGTAGATATCTTACCTGCTATTGCACGTATGGTCTTGGAAGAGACCAGTGACGAGGCGATGATAGATGCGGCAAAAAAGATGGGTGATCTGCTAACAGAAGTTGCTAAAGACCAGAACACCTCTATCTCCTAGTCTATCCACAAATTACACTAATTTGAGTTTGCTGTCATTCCTGCGAATACAGGAATGACGAATGTTTGACTTTCGCAAAAATATATGACATATTTCTAAAAATCAAAAATCAAAAATCACCCATTAGTATCATGTTTTTTCAATGACATATTGCTTTCCATGTTTTTTATCTCATGATTACCTTGTATCAAAATGTCAGGATCTGTTTTGAGCAGGGACTTTTTGATCTTTCCTGGGTAATCGACTTGTGTAAGAATGTGCTTGATACAGTTAATACGTGCCTGTTTTTTGTTGTCGGAGCGGATGATCGTCCATGGTGCATGTTCCGTGTGCGAAGCCAGCAGCATAGAGTATTTGGCGATGGTGTATTTGTCCCACATCTGCTGAGACTTCTCATCTACCGGTGAGAGCTTGTACTGTTTTAACGGGTCAGTTTTACGTTTATTGAAACGACGGGCCTGCTCATCTTTAGAGACTGAAAAATAGAACTTTAAAAGTATGGTGTCCGAGTTGACCTGCATACGTTCATACTCCGGGACTTCGTGCAGAAACTCTTTGTGCTCTTCTTGTGTACAGAAGTTCATGACCGGCTCGACACCGCCGCGGTTATACCAGGAACGGTCAAACAGGACGATCTCGGCTGCACTCGGCAGATGGTGCGTGTAGCGTTGAAAATACCACTGTGTCTTCTCATTGTCTGAGGGTTTGTCCAGTGCGACCACACGTGCACCACGGGGGTTAAGGTGTTCGGTAATACGTTTGATCGTACCGCCTTTACCCGCTGCATCGCGCCCTTCAAAGATCATGAGGAGTTTAAGACCTTGGTCTTTGATGTGGTTTTGCAGTTTCAGAAGCTCGATCTGCAGTGTTCTGAGCTCCTCCTCGTATGCAAGGACCTCTTTTTTAACCCACACAGGTACTTTTTTTCCTTTTTTGATCCGTTTCTCTTCAGCTTTTTTTTCTTTTTTGTTTTTAAGCCGACGGTCTTTATGAATCTTCTCTTTTAGCGTCTCGCCATCTTCTAAGTCTGATGCGACAATATCACGTTTAGTTCCCATATAAATCCTTTAAAATATTGATAGACATCTCTATGTAGGCTATGCAGCTTTATAGGTAAAAAAGATCTCATCTTTACGCTATGTCTGATGAATAGTTATCTGTTAGATTGTTCATTTCTTTTGAGATATGAGGTGCCCTATACTTAATTATATTCCTGCTTATATTAAACATTTGTAAAAAGGGCACAGAACGAGTAATTTGTATTCGGTTGGCGTTATAAGATACTTATCTGCTCATGATAGTGAGCTGATAAGGGGCTGCGTTAGAAAGAGCTTTGGATAAAACCGTTTATCTCTTCAGCCTCTTTGGCGTTGGCGAAACAGCTGTTTAGCCCGCAGATCAAGAAGTCATCACTCTCATTAGTCGCGTAACGTTTTGTAAAAGGGTAGATGACGGCGGCAAGCTGGGCGACACTCTCGCTAAGCCGCTCCTGTTTTCCTTTAATGATGCGGTCCTCTTTGATATAGCGGTGGGCCTGGTCCAAGAAGTAAGGAAAATAGATAGGTGTCTTGGAAAGTTTGACCGAGTAGTACTCTAAGGTCTTAAAGGCAAAATGACGGTACTTGCCATCGACCAATGATCCAAGACTCAGGAGCAGGTCGACGATGACACCTACAGAGCCGGGGTAAGAGCTGTCGCCGATGTCAGCCTCAGTGACGAACTCTCCCTTGGAAAAGTACCAATGCCCCTCTTCAAAGAAGTTCATCAAAGCCGTGTTGGCCATCTGTTGGGCCTGAAGTAAGTAGAGCTCGTCAAATGTTGATTCGTATGCTTTGACAAGGGCGCATCCCAAATAGGCATAATCTTCTAAAAAAGCTTCGACTTTCGGCTCTTTGTGGATAAGGGTAGAGTGGTAGAGTTTGCCATCGATGAGCATTGTTTCAAGAAGGGCATTAAGATGCTCTGTCGCTTTTGTCAAGTAGCTCTGATCGATGTCAGAGAGGGTGAACAGTGACGATATCATCATCGCATTCCAGGAGACTTGTACCTTTTTGTCAATGAAGGGGTAGAGTCTGCTCTGGCGGACAGTGTGCAGATGCCCCATCACATCGCTAAACCACTCTGGACGCTGTTCAACTGTCAATTGGACAATGTTACGGCCTTCAAAGTTTCCATCTTCTGTGATCGAGAGCACTTTGCTGATCTCTTTGATCTGCTCTTTACTGTAGCCATGTTCTGTAAGAAGTGTTGAGACATCATCGAGATCATAGACAAAGTATTTTCCCTCTTCGCCTTCTGTGTCTGCGTCACTTGCCGAGTAAAAAAGGTTATCCTCGGTCATGGTGGAGAGCATGAAGTCAGCACTCTCTTTGGCAGTCGTTAAAAACTGCTTATTGTCTAACTGCAGAGAAGCCTTGGTGTAGAGTTCGATCAAGAGTCCATTGTCGTATGTCATCTTCTCAAAGTGGGGGACTAACCATCTGTCATCTGTAGAGTAGCGGCAGAACCCGCCTTCGACCAAGTCATACATACCGCCGAGCTGCATCTTCTCCAGGGTGTGGCGCACCATCTTCTCAGCCTCTTTGTTGTTCTCCACAGCGGCAATGTTCAAAAGGGCGTTCAGCGTGGAGACATGCGGGAACTTTGGTGTGACCGAGAAACCGCCATAAGCCTCTTCATAGTTGTTACGGGCCTGTTTTACAAAGGTGTCGACGATCCCCAACTGTAGGGACTTGGCTTCTGTCGGGCGTTTGTCGGGCTGTAAAAAAGTTTCGATCTCATCGGCGTTTTGAAAAAGCTTTTCATCCTTTTCTGCGATCTTGGGCGCGATGATCTCTATGAGCTGCATAAAACCCATGTTTCGGTCTTGCGGTTCAGGCGGGATGTAGGTCGCGGCATAAAAAGGTTTGTTCTGTGGGGTCGAGAAGATAGAGGTCGGCCAGCCGCCGGCACGTCTGTTAAGAAGCATATGCACCCCTTGATAGTGTTTGTCGATGTCAGGACGTTCCTCTTTGTCCACTTTAATACTGATGAAGTGCTCGTTAAGATAGGCCGCTATCTCTTCATTTTCAAAGACCTCATGCTCCATAACATGACACCAGTGACAGGAACTGTAACCGATAGAGATGAAAATACCTCTGTTTTCAGCCTTTGCTTTCTCAAAGGCTTCGTCACACCAAGGCCACCAGTCGACAGGGTTGTTTTTGTGCTGCTGCAGGTAGGGAGAGTCCTCTTTGGTTAGACGGTTTGACATCGATGTTTCCTTTATGTAATAGTAATTTATTGTTTTTTACAATAGGGCAATGTTGCTAGTTTTGTGCTTAAAAAAGAAATTTATATTTTGTTGTATCAGTTTTTTCCACGTTGTTCGCCCGTCACTCAAGTTTACAGGGTATAAGCATTAGTTGATCTCTACATTGAACAATTAGCGCTTATTAAAAAAAGAGGTAAACTTTGAACAAATCATCTCTTTTTCATAGTATTGTGCTGTAAATTTTGAGTTTGTAGTTTTTTGATGTAGTATGTAAAATCGATTTTAAACGAACAGGAAACAATATGAATAAATATACAAGCTTATTAACTGCTGTATTATTCGTAACATTAACATTGATGACGGGTTGTAATTCAAGTGAAGACAACGCTTCGAAATATATTGTAACTGATCAATCCTCCGTAGCGGCAGCGGCATCCAGAGATGTTTCTACTGTGGAGATTAGCAGTAAAATTAACAATGCAAGCAATGACCTTACCAAGTCCAAAGGAACCGACCAGGATGTGATCGTTTCACTTGTTCCAACGCCGGAGCAGGAGAATGTGCCTAAAAGCACCAAGATAGAAGTGACCTTTACTGTACCTCTTGATGTTTCTGCCATCCAAGAGCATAACGTCAAACTGACCTACCTCTCCTCAAAGACCAATGAGCACATTAGCGGAACCATCAGCTACAGCGAAACAGAGAAAAAGCTGACCTTCAGACCAAATGATCTTCTCGAACCGGGGCTGTATGAAGTGGAGATCAAGAGTCTTAAGGCGGAGAAGGCTTATAA
>JBDLJE010000035.1:0-23516 GCA_039714575.1 Campylobacterota bacterium
AGTGCGTGCAGGTGGTTTGTGTGCCCTTCATGAGCAGACAAAAGTGTTCCTAACGATAAAAAAGATAGAAATTTAAACATAGTGACTCCTTAAGTATTATAGTTTAGCGAAACCGAGCTGATTGAAGCTTACAGGTCGTCTAAATTGCCCAGCATCAGGGCACCTAGAGTGATATTTTCCCTGTCCATACTCAACAGTTTGTTGGTATAGACCCTGTAGTTGGGTGTCACACTGTTCAGCGTACGCATCAAGAGTTGTCGGTTCTCAAAGAGAGAGCCGCTGAGCGTTACTCCGGTAATGCCAATGTTGGCGTCGGCGTTTTGTGTCTGCAAGGCGATAAAATCTGCCAACGAGTCCAGAAAGCCGAAGCTGAGCAGTACATCATCAACACCTGCCAGTTTAAAGCTCATGGCAGATCGCAGTGTCGTGAGGGTGTCAAGGCAGTAGTGCCCGTCAACTTTTATGACTTTATAGTCGATCCGCGGTCCGGACTTGCCGCTGAACTCAATAGCATTGGCTCCCAGCGCTTCGGCGGCCTCTTTGATGTCATCACCGTCATAAAAGCCGAGTATAGCTGCGGCTAAACCGAAAAGCTCCGTGAACGTATCGGCACTGTCAAGGTTTTTAAAATGGAGCTTTTGAATGCTTTGACAGAGGGAAGGGTGCTGTTTCTCATAATTGGCTATCAGCCTTTGTGCGCTCTCTTCGAGCTCCGAGATACCTTCAAGTATAGCCTGGGGCTGCTTGTCGTGACGCTGAAACTCTACCATCGTCGTGTAGCCGATCTTAGGTGAATAACTGAAGAGCTGCGAGGGGGTGTCGCAGCTGAGATGGATACCGCATAGTGACTCTCCTGAGAGGCCGTTTTCCAAGACAACAGAAGCAAAAGCAGCATGTGCAGGCTCGAAGAAGAGGGTGCCTTCTTGCTGTCTATCTTCACCGTGAGGGACAAAGGTGACGGCGTTAAGACCTTCTCTCTGCATTTGTGCATGAGCTACTGTCATCTCTTCTTTACTGCCGCTGGCATAAAATCCATAAGCTTCACACTGCGCCGGAACGGAGAGAGCCTCTCTGAAGGTCAGGGGCAGAAGGTCGCGTCCTGTTGTCACGATGTAAGGGTGCTCAAGTGCCGTGACACATCGCAGTGCAGGCGGGTGAGATGAAAAGAGCAGGTCGACCCCGCGTCTTTTCAGTGCCTCTGACAAGGCCAGAGTGATAAGGTCATCTGCAATAAATAGCTCGTAGCAGAGGCGTTCGAGCTCATGTGAAGAGCGCAGTTTTAACTTTGGTTTTAACCGGACAACCGGTTTCTCAACGAGTGTTAACGTCTGAAGTTCAGAGGGCGTTATAACAAAGGAGTCGCTCAGGGTCTCAAGGTTACAAGCAAGAATGCCGTAAGAGCCTCTTTGCACGTTTTCATTGATGGAGAGAGTACGTTCGCCGTTAGTGGTGCGAAGGGTAATAACACCCTTATCGATCAGCTCTTGCGCTTTTTGGTCGATGCTTTCATAAAAGTCATTGCCGTTGAACTGCTCCATCAAGGAGCTATAGCTTTTTTGCGGATCACTGCTGCCGCAGACCTCACAACGGTCAAACTCTGTCAATGTCCGGTCGATGACACCGTCCTGACAGCTTGGACAGAACGGGACCTCATAAAAGCGTGTGTTGTCTTTCAAAAAATGATCGTCTGCAGTTATAGATTCGACCTCTTGGAGCTGAGCCTCTTGCAAAAAGATAGAGAGCGGGACTATAGCAGCAACCAGTTCGGCTAAGGCTTCCAAGGTCTCTTGATCACCGCTTGCCTCAAGTGTGTAATGGTCTCCATCTTGCTGCAGATAGACGGTGGTAGCCGCCCTTTTTTTAACGGCATTGAGAAGACGGCTCATCAGACCGTTATGATGGGTATAGGTAAAACTAAAGGCTATGTTCATAATGCATCTTATAGGAGATCGGAAGAATGTCGTTGATGGTAAGCTCTTTTTTGACAATGGTATCTATGTCTAGAGAGTTAAGATGTTTGATAAGAGTCTGTTCTGCAACATGCACCGCTTTGTCAACACCGTCTGAGAGAGAGAACTCTATGGGTTCGATGACCGTCGGGACGATACCGATGATTTTTGTGGTCGGTCTGTCACCGACAAGGTCCATCATCGTCAGGGTCTGCAGCATCTCTACTTCGTGGGCACTTCCCTGCCAGTCGATGCCGTTGGGGACGTTCTCAAAATCGAAAAAATAGACCTCACCGGCTTTAACGCCCGGTGCATTGACCGTGTCGATGATGATCAGGTAGTCATATTCGACGATGATGGGGATAAGGTGCTGCGCCAAGGTGCCGCCGTCGAGCAGGTCGACCTGATGATCTGTCTTAAAGCGGTACTTTTTCTGCATATAGTTGACCATATGGACACCGATACCTTCATCGGCAAAGAGGATGTTGCCGATGCCTAAGATCAATATCTTCATTTTGACTGTTGGTCCTTGTCCTCTTTTTTCAGGTGGTAATCATACCCTGTGAACATAACATCCAGGGCGTTGTGTCTGAAACGGATAGCCGACCAGATCACCATATAGATATGGATCGGTATAAAGATGATGAAGCCCCACATCACGATGTGGTGGATAAGACGAACCTGTGCCAAGCCGCCAAGCCACATACTGACAACACTAAGGGGTTCACGCAGCAGACCGCCGAGGCCCTGCTGGTAGACGTTGGAGTAGAGGATGAGACCAGTCAGGATGGCCAAGATGACAAGTACTGTGATCATAAAGTAGGTAGCGAACTGCAGCGGACCGTAGATCCCTTTTTTCTGAAGCTTACCGATAAAGAAGTAGGACTTTAACTGGGTTATCCATGACTTCAGGCTCAGTACGTCTTTGACTGAACGTGTCTCCTCTTCATGGTTTTGACCAAAAAAGAAGAGGTAGATACGAAGCATAGCGGCTGCGATCAGGACAAAGCCTGTTATGTAGTGGACCATTCCCCACTGGGCAAACACCAACTTGTCACTGCTGTCGGGTGCAGACAAAAAAGGTTCTGCGATGTAAAAACCGGTGACTGTCAGTATAGTGATCGTCAGAGCGCGCAGCCAGTGCAGAAGCCTGTTGGCACCGCTGTAGACAAAGTCGGGGTAATAGGTGCGTTTACTCTCTTTCATAAGATGCTCCTTTCACGTTGAACACGTGGCTCCGCTGCCGGCAACACTCACTTTGAACTCGCCGAGCTCATGCCCTTTGATATCCATGACATGCACTGAACATGACATACACGGATCGAATGAGTGGATGACACGCAAGACCTCTAAAGGCTTGGTAGGATCTTCGATCTTCAAGCCGACAAGAGAGGCTTCGTATGGCCCGATAACACCGTTGGCATCTTTCGGTCCGGCGTTCCATGTGGTTGGAACGACGGCTTGAAAGTTCTCAATGACACCGTTTTTTATCCGTACCCAGTGACTGAGTGTACCGCGGGGTACTTCACCGATAAAACGTCCTTTGTACTCTCTGTTCGGATCGATCTCATACTTGGTATAGGTGCTCTGGTCACTCTTGATGTTCTCTACCAGGGCGCCAAACGTCGTAATGGCGTTGTCGGAGATCACCTTGGTCTGTAACATCCGAGCCGCTGTACGGCCAAGGGTGGTAAAGAGGGCACCGACCGGAAGACCGGTACGTTTTAAAAAGCTATTGACTGCGTCAACGACAGGTTTATTGCCTTTGGCATAGTTGACCAGCATACAGGCTAGAGGACCGACTTCGTAGCTCTCACCGTCGTAACGCGGCGCCTTGACCCAGCTGTATTTGTCATCCGGGTTGATGACTTTGGCCGGACCGTTGACGGTGTCGCCGTCTACGAACCCTGTAAACTCCGGTTCTGTTACACCCTCATAAGGTTGAAGCGGACTATCGCCTCTGTACCAGGCGTGAGTGACATCTTCTTCGATCTTTTCATCTTCGATCTCATACACTTTGCTCAAGTCACCGTTTTTGATGATCCCTGCTTCAAAGAGCTTGTTGTTGCGTGTCAGTAAAAAAGCATCGGCGGAGAGGAAGTTCTTCACGCCCATGCCGCCTAAGACACTCTCCTCTGTTCCGTAAGCAGCTGCCGCCATGACAATATCGGCATAGTAGGCGCGATCGATAAAGTCTTTGACGACCTCATATTTGCTTTTCCACTCGATGAGGCGTGCCGGGCTTAACATGTCTCTTACGCTGGTGATCCCGCCGACGACCAGACTTTGGGGGTGGGGCTGCTTGGCACCGAAGATAGCGAACATCTGTGCCGCAGTACGCTGCACTTCCAAGGCTTTCAGGTAGTGGGAGAGGGCGATCAGGTTCTGTTCGGGTGTGAACTTGTAGGTCTTGTTCCCCCAGTAGGCGTTGGCAAACGGCCCAAGCGACCCTTTGGCTGCAAAGCCTTTGACCCGTGCCTGAACGTTTCGGAGTTCGTCTTCACCGGTCGCAATAGGGTTGTCACTGTAGTTGAAGGCCTCTTTGGATGCTTTGGCAGGGTCAGCACTCAGAGCGGAGATGATATCGACCCAGTCGAGTCCATGCAGGTGGTAAAAATGCACCACATGGTCATGCATATAGAGTGACTCATTTAACAGTGAACGCACCAGTTGAGCGTTCAAAGGCGGTATGACACCCAGAGCATTTTCAACGGCTTCAACACCTGCTTTATAGTGCGAATAGGTACAGACACCGCAGATGCGCTGCGCCATCAGGCCGACATCTCTCGGGTCTCGTCCTTGCAAGATCAGCTCGATACCGCGCCAGAGTGTTGAGGAGGAGTATGCTTTTTGGACAACGTTGTTCTCATCGACTTCGACCTCGATGCGCAGGTGGCCTTCGATCCTGGTAATAGGATCAATTACGACACGTCTGTTCATGATGACTCCTCCTCATTTTTTTTGGCAAAGAGACTGGCGACTGCATGGGCGCCGATACCTATGGCTGTGGCTGTCAAGAGGGTTGTACCGATCTTGTCTACGGTCGAGTTAAGACCCATTACCAGATGTGATGAGATCGGTTTTTCAAGCGGTCCCATCGTGTCCCAGAAGTTGGGTTCGCTGCACCCCATACAGCCGTGACCTGCGCCGACAGGCCAGTGTGCATGCTGGTTGAAACGCTCAACGGAGCAGTTATTAAAGGTGTATGGACCTTTACAGCCCTGCTTATATAGACACCAGCCCGCTTTTGCCCCTTCGTCGCCAAAGGTCTCGACGAACTGACCCGCATCAAAGTGACCGCGACGTTCACAGAGGTCATGGATACGGTTGCCGTAGGCCCATTTTGGACGGCTGTAGGCATCGATCGCCGGCAGTGTACCGAAGAGAATGTAGTAGACAAGTGTCCCAACAATGTTCTTGGCACTTGGCGGGCAGCCCGGAACATTGATGACGGGTTGTGAGATGACCTTGTCAACACCTTTGGCACCGGTCGGGTTCGGTGCGGCTGCCTGAATACCGCCGAAACTTGAACAGGTCCCGATGGAGAAGATGGCGGCGGCGGAAGAGGCCGCATGATGCAGCAGATCGACTCCGGTTCGCGCTTGAGCGCCTACCGTCAGGTATTGACCGTTCATAGCCGTAGGCACCCCGCCTTCAACGAGCAGGATGTATCGTCCGGCATAGTTTGTAATAGCATTTTCGAGGTTCTCTTCAGCCTGCCAGCCTGCTGCAGCCATCAATGTCTCATGGTACTCCAAAGAGACGTAATCGAAGATAAGCGAGTCGATAGTAGGCGAGTCGGTGCGGATAAGCGACTCGCTGCAGCCGGTACATTCAGCCAGATGGAGCCAGACAAGAGGAAGCCTGTCCGCCAGTTTAACGGCATCGGCTACGAGGGGTGTAAAGCTTGAAGGCAGGGCCAGCATGGCGGTTAATGATGCAGCCCATTTTAAAAAGTCACGTCTATCTATACCGTTTTTCTCAAGCGTTATCTCTAACGGATCTTCTTTGATAGAAGACAACTTTGATAATGTGTCCAATTGCAAATGAGCTTGTTTTATCAGTGCATCATAACCATTCATGTCCAAAGCCTTTTATCGGGTTATGTTATATACTATAACTCTCTAACTTAAGCATGACTTTATATGAGGTGAAATTATTAGATTCTATGAAAAGATATTGCAGGTTTATCAGGTTATAAAACCGGTTATTCCGGTGTGTTGTACTGTCTGTCACCGGCATCACCAAGTCCAGGAATGATGTACTTATCATCATTTAGGCGTTCATCGATCTGAGCGATGTGGATGTCGAGTTCAGGGTACTGTTTTGCGATACGCTCCAGCCCTTCAGGAGAGCCGATAATGTTCAGTGAGGTGACTTTAGCCGCACCGCGGTCTTTCAGAAGCTCCATCGCATCGATCATAGAACCGCCTGTAGCGACCATAGGGTCAACAAGCACAAGGTGTTTGCCTTTGCAGTCGGGAACACGATCGTAGTAGAGTTTAGACTGGTGGGTCTCTTCGTCACGTTTGATCGCTAAAAACCCGGCTTGAGCATCGGGGAAGAGATCCATCAGCGCTTCGAGCATCGGCAGGCCAGCACGCATGACGGTGACAAAGAGCAGGTCACTCTCTTTGAACTGCTTGAAGCTGTATTTGCCCTGCCAGGTAAAGAGTGTTTTATCTTCAAGAGCATCTGCCTGCAGTGCCTTGTCGACAAGCAACAAGCTTAGGGTTTTGATGTTTTGGCGAAAGCGAAGTGCATCGGTCTTGCTGTCGCGCAGTGTGTTGACGAGGTGTGTGGTTAGTGGGGAGTTAAGTTCATATGTCATACGTCAATTATAGTGTAGAGGTTCTTAGAAAACAAGGGAGAGATGTTTTGGAGCGAGCTAGACTCCTGCTTTTACAGGAGTGACGAACTCTTTATACGCCGTCGACTCTAAGGTTTTTAGTTTTTCCGACCATAAGGTCAGCTGTCATCATAACGCGTTTAAAGACATTCTCCTGACGGTACTCAATGTTGTACTTGGTACAAAGTTCTTTCACGATAGGCTGCATCTTTTGGTACTGGCTTAAGGGGAGGTTTGGAAAGAGGTGGTGCTCTACCTGGTAGTTCAGGAAACCTTGTGCCGCATCAATAAGGTCAGAACCTGTACAGTAGTTTACACTTCCCATGATCTGTCTAAGGTAGAACTCGCCTTGGGACTTGTGCGGTTCGTTAAAACGGTAGATGTCATCGGCAGAGTGGTTAGGGACGATCACTAAAAATGAGTGAAGGTTGGCAACGACCTCTGCCATCAACATGATGATGAAAGCAGTAACAAATGCTTCGCTTCCAAGTGGTAAAAAGAGAAGCGGGATCAAGATGAACTTAACGATTCCGTACGGCAAGATAAAGTCTTTCCATAAGAGAAAACCGTTGTCGCTGAAGATATCCCACTGGTAAGAGTCAAGTTCAGGCTGTTTCTTTTTTCTGCGCTCTTTGTTCTCCAGGATCTTCAGCGTGTTGGGTGCGTAGTAAGAGATCTTCCACATTGCGGCAAGAATAACAACACCGATATACTTTAAAAATACCGGTATTTTCATGGCATGCAGCCACTGTGTGTTGTTCTCTACATTGTCAGGATCGTCATCTTCGCCGAGGTGGTAGTGGTGCATGATGTTGTGCTCATACTCCCACGCCTCAGGTTTGATCCAGTCCAACCAGTCCACATAACGGCGTGCGCCTCTTGCATAGCCCGCTTTGGTGTAACGGAAAGGGACATCAGGCACTTTGTCGTAGGCACCGTGTAAGATCGGGTGGGTAACATTAGCCCATCGTGAAGTGTTGGCAAGACCGATAAAAACAGCAGCGATAATAGCAAAGAACCAGTATCCGGCAGTCGGAAGATAGTAACCCATAAATGATGAGACACCTAAGGCAAGTACGATAGCAAATCCTACATACGTAGCGTTTCTTCCCCATCTCTCTAACATTAAAAGATGCTCAAAATCCTCTTCGTTAGGGGCACCGATGGTCTCTTTGATGGCATCAATATCTTTTTGAAGTTCGTCTTGGTCGATCTCATCGTATGGTGTATATGTATGTTCCAAAATATTCCTTGAGTTGTCGTGGCGCGATTATACCAATATGATGTTTACAAGTTAATTGATATGCATCAAACAGTATTTATGTCTATCTACCCATAGTATTTATAGGTAAGATGGTAACAGCTCAGAGCATGCCCAGCTGTAACTTGGCCTCTTCGCTCATCTTGTCTTGTGTCCATGGCGGATCGAAGACAAGATAAGGCTCGACAACAAGGTTGGGATATTCATCAAGGAGGTAACCGATATTACACACCTGGTCAACGAGTGTCTCACTGACAGGACAGCCAACGGAGGTGAGGGTCATGGTCACCACACATTTTATGCCCTCACTCTCTTTCGCACAGTGAATGTCATAGATGAGGCCAAGTTCATAGATGTTGACAGGGATCTCAGGGTCATAGATCTTTTTTATCTCTTCAACGATCTTCTCTTTCAGGGCATCAAACTTCATCCTTCTTGCTCCTTGCACCTAGTGGCGTAGGCGTAAATAACACCTAAAAAGGCCTCAAGACCCTGCTGGCGTACAGGGCTGAGCAGCTCCATCAGCCCCATCTCTTTGAGTTCATTAGGATCAAAAGCGAGGACTTCGTCAGGGGTGCGGTTGTTGAAGATGCCAAGCAGCATCACCAGCATCCCTTTGGCGATAATAGAGTCTCCCTCAGCTTCGAGTACGATCTTGCCGTCAACATACTCTTTATGCAGCCAGGCAAGTGATGAGCAGCCTTTGATGATGTTCTCATCTGTGATGTATTGCTTGTCCAGTGTCTGTGCTTCGTGTCCAAAGTCGAGTATGTACTCCATCTTCTCGTTCTCGGAGCTAAAAAGGTCAAGGTCCTCTTTATACGCGGTAACTTGTTCTGACATAGTCATGATCTATCCTTTTGTGTATGATAGGCGGATTCAAAACCGTCTCCGATCTGTTCTGACAGAGTCGTCTCTTGGACCTCTTCGATCATCTCATTGGCAAAGGCGAGGATCAACATCTTTCGCGCTTCATCTGTTGTTATGCCGCGTGAACAGAGGTAAAAAAGTGCGGCTTCGTCGAGCTGACCGATCGTTGAACCGTGCGAGGCTTCAAGCTCATCGATGTAGATCTCAAGCTGTGGTTTGGACTTCATAAAGGCGCGGTTGTTAAGCAGTATGGCCTTGGAATTTTGACTGGTCTTGGCATACCGAGCACTCTGGTTGACCTGGATACGTCCGTCAAAGATACCGGTGGCATTGTCTTTCAAAATAGATTTTGCCAGATGACGGCTTGTAGCAGAGACGCCGTTATGGCGCAGCATGACAACATTGCCGCGGCGTGCTTTGGCTGAGGCAAAAAGAAGGTGCGAGACCCTGGTCTCTGTATGTGCCGCCAAGTCATTGTTGTAAAGATGCATGGCCGTGCCTGATCCAAAGTCAAAGGTCTGTATGGTCAGTTTGGCACGTTCGCCTATATCATAGTGATGTGAGCCGATGACCACCGCTTCATCAGCAGTTGCAGTTTGGTTGCGCAGCCATGTCAGCATACTGTCTCTGTTGAGATGCACATCAAGGCCATACAGCAAAAGTGAGCCTTGACTGTTCTCGGTATGAAATGTCTCATAGACCTGAACCTGAGAGCTCTCCGCTATTTTGATGATAATGCGGTAGGGTATGAGTGTCTGTTCCAGGGTGATATGATGTACGATCGTGATGTCGACATCGCTTTTAATGTTGACGACAATATATCGTGGCGAAAGAAGATGCCCCATATAATAGAGTGCATCAAAATGCGTCATATCGACACTCCCTTCGGTAGTAAAAGTTATGTCGGCACCCTCAGGTAGCGAGGTGACGACACCGTCTCTGATCTCCAAAATCTCACCTGCTGTTTGCAGCTCTTTTTGTTGAGTTTGAACAAGGGTGTAGTCTCTCTGCAGCAGCGGTTTGACAGAGAAGCTTTTGTACTGCTCCGTTTTATTACCGGGCATACCCAGCTCTAAAAACCGCTTGGCAACAGCCTCTTTACTTTTATTTAGGTGAAGAGATGCAAGCAGTTCATCCGACGTAAAATTGCTTAGTTCAGAGGGTCTCATGATGTTTCCTTGA
Source organism: Campylobacterota bacterium (assembly GCA_039714575.1). Classification (GTDB taxonomy): domain Bacteria; phylum Campylobacterota; class Campylobacteria; order Campylobacterales; family Sulfurimonadaceae; genus Sulfonitrofixus. Next base: position 10,112 of record JBDLJE010000035.1, read on the forward strand.
TCGCTCCGTACCCCTGTTCTTCAAGCTCTTTGCCGAGTTCAGCACCGCCGGTCTTGACGATCTTGCCGTCTTGGAGGACATGGATATAATCAGGGTCGATATAGTCTAAAATACGGCTGTAGTGGGTGATGACCAGAAAACTCCGTTTGCCGTTCTTCATGCGGTTGATCCCTTCGGCTACGGCTCTGAGTGCATCGATGTCAAGTCCCGAATCGATCTCATCGAGGATGATAAGGTCGGGCTCCAGCATCTCCATCTGCAGGATCTCATTGCGTTTTTTCTCGCCGCCGGAGAAGCCTTCGTTGAGTGAACGCTGTATCATCTCGGTCTTCATGCCGAGCTGTTCGACATGCGTGCGCATCAGTTTGAGAAACTCTGCGGCATTAAGTGCCTTTTTACCTTCGTGTTCACGTTTGGCATTAAGAGCCGTCCGCAGAAAGTAGGCGTTGTTGACGCCGGGTATCTCAACAGGGTTTTGAAAACTTAGAAAGAGACCATTCAGGGCACGAACTTCCGGTGCCATGTCGAGAATGTTTTTGTCTTTGTAAAGGATGTCGCCATCGGTGACCTTTACATCGTAATGGCCGACAATAGCTTTTGCAAGTGTCGATTTGCCAGAGCCGTTGAGCCCCATGATGGCATGAACCGTTCCTTTTTCAACCTTAAGCTCAAATCCATCTAGAACTGTTTTATCGCCGATAGTGACGGTCAGGTTCTTTATCTTCATCATCCTACACTTCCTTCCAACGTTAAGTTGAGCAGCTCTTTGGCCTCGACCGCAAACTCCATAGGAAGCTGGCTGAAGACCTCTTTACAAAAACCATGCACGATCATCGAGACAGCGTCCTCTTCGCCGATACCACGGCTCTGCAGATAGAAAAGCTGTTCGTCGCTGATCTTGGAGGTGGTCGCCTCGTGTTCGATCACGGCGCTGGCATCTTGTGACTCCAGATAGGGAAAGGTGTGCGCTCCGCACTCTGAGCCGATGAGCAGACTGTCGCACTGACTGAAGTTGCGGGCACCTCTTGCCTTTGGACCCATTTTAACCAGTCCGCGGTAGCTGTTCTGGCCGCGCATGGCGGAGATCCCTTTTGAGACGATCGTGGAGCGGGTGTTTTTACCGACATGGATCATCTTGGTACCGGTATCGGCCTGTTGGGCAAGGGTGGTGACGGCAACGGAGTAGAACTCGCCCACAGAGTTGTCACCCCGCAAGATACAGCTCGGGTACTTCCAGGTGATAGCAGAGCCCGTCTCGACCTGTGTCCAGGAGATCTTGGCGTTCTCCCCCTCGCAAAGACCGCGTTTGGTCACAAAGTTAAAGATGCCGCCTCTGCCGTTCTCGTCGCCTGGGTACCAGTTCTGTATCGTGGAGTATTTTATCTCGGCATCTTTTTTGGCAATGAGTTCCACCACGGCGGCATGGAGTTGGGTCTCATCACGCTGCGGTGCGGAACACCCCTCATTATATGAGACGTAACTGCCCTCATCAGCGATGATCAGTGTCCTCTCGAACTGTCCCGTGTTCAGCGCGTTAATACGAAAATAGGTGGAGAGCTCCATCGGGCAGCGCACCCCTTTGGGAACATAGACAAAGGTGCCGTCGGTAAAGACGGCGGCATTAAGTGCAGCAAAGAAGTTGTCGCTCATCGGTACGACAGAGAAGAGGTGCTCCTGCACCAACTCTGAATGGTCGCGTATGGCCTCTGAGATAGAACAGAAGATGATACCTAGTTCCTTCAGTGTTTCGGAGTAGGTTGTTTTGACAGATACAGAGTCAAAGACCGCATCCACCGCGATACCTTGTAACATCTTCTGCTCGTCAAGCGGGATGCCGAGCTTTTCATACGCTTCCAGGACTTTTGGATCAACTTCGTCAAGAGTGTTGGGGGCTTTTTTAGGGGCTGCAAAGTAAGAGATGGCCTGATAGTCTATGGGCTCATAATGCAGATGCGACCAGTGCGGCTCTTGCATCTTTTCCCATCGCTTCAGTGCCTTGATGCGCAGTTGTGTCATCCACTCCGGCTCCTCTTTCTTGGCGGAGATAAAGAGGATGACATCACTGTTAAGCCCCGGTGCGACACTCTCTTCTTCGACATCGACCGTAAAACCGAGCTTGTACTCCTGAGAGACGATCTTGTCAACATCTGTCTGAGCCATAACATCTCCTTTTTTTCTCCTATGTAACTACTATAGTCCTAATCAGAGAAAAAATATCTTATTAATCAAAAGTGCATAAAATTTTTAATTTTTCCCTTTATAATTTGACACGTTTAAGTCTCAAGGCATTACTGATGACAGAGACGGAGCTGAAACTCATGGCTGCGGCGGCTATCATCGGTGAGAGCAGTATGCCGAAGAAGGGGTAGAGCAGACCTGCAGCGACAGGGACACCGGCCGAGTTGTATATGAAGGCGAAGAAGAGGTTCTGTCTGATGTTGCGCATGGTGGCCTGACTTAACCGTCTGGCTCTGACAATACCTCTCAGGTCGCCTTTGACCAAGGTGATACCGGCACTCTCCATCGCTATGTCGGTACCTGTTCCCATGGCGATACCCACATGTGCTTGTGCCAGAGCAGGGGCATCGTTGATGCCGTCACCGGCCATGGCGACAATGTGGCCTCTGTCTTGCAGCTCTTTGATGATCTGGGCCTTTTGTTCCGGCAATACATCCGCATGCATATGGTCGATCTGTAGTTTGTCTGCAACGGCTTGTGCCGTAATAAGGTTGTCACCTGTCAGCATGACAATCTCTATGCCTTCGGCATGCAGATCGCGGATGGCTTCGGGTGTTGACGCTTTGAGAGGGTCGGCAACAGCGATCAGACCTGCCGCTTTGCCATCGATAGCGATCAGCATCACTGTTTTACCGTCAGCGCGTAGTGCCTCTGCTTGTTTCACTAATGTGTCGGCAGGGATATTGAGGCTTTCGAACAGTTGTGTATTACCTACCGCTACTGCATGTCCATCGACTTTACCGGTGACACCCATGCCCGTAATGGAGTGAAAATCATCGGTCTTGATCAACTCAACCCCTTTTTCCTTAGCGCCATTGACGATAGCTTCTGCCAAGGGATGTTCGCTGGCACGTTCAAGGCTTGCGGTCATGCGCAGCACTTCCTCTTCGCTGAACCCCTCTTCTGCCTGTACTGCAACCAGTTTCGGTCTGCCTTGGGTGAGGGTGCCTGTTTTGTCAACGACAAGGGTGTCGACTTTTTCCATGATCTCCAGTGCTTCGGCATTTTTGATCAACACGCCGGCCATCGCACCGCGTCCTGTTGAGACCATGATAGAGATAGGCGTCGCAAGACCAAGCGCACACGGACAGGCAATGATAAGTACCGCAACAGCATTGACGACAGCGTAGGCGAGGCGTGGTTCAGGTCCCACTGTCCACCAGATGAAAAATGCGATCAGTGAAACAGTGACGACGGCGGGCACAAAATAGCCGGCGACCATGTCGGCCAGTTTTTGGATCGGCGCCCGTGAGCGCTGTGCCTCGGCGACCATATTGACGATCTGCGAGAGTAAGGTGTCGGAACCGACCTTTTGCGCCTGCATCAGCAGTGAACCTGTTCCGTTGATCGTCGCACCTATGAGTTGCTCACCGGGTCTCTTGGTCACAGGGATAGGTTCACCCGTGATCATGGACTCATCCACGCTGCTCTCTCCATGGATGACCGTGCCGTCTACGGGTATCTTCTCTCCGGGACGGACACGCAGCATATTGCCGGGCTGCACCTTCTCTAGCGAGACATCAAGTTCTTCTCCTTTGTCTTTCACGATGTGTGCCGTATTGGGAGCCAGTTCAAGCAGCATGGTTATGGCGGCATTGGTCTGTGAACGGGCACGAAGTTCAAGTACCTGTCCTAAAAGCACCAGCACCGTGATAACGGCTGACGCTTCAAAGTAGACAGCGACCAGGCCATCTTCCATCTGCATGGTAGAGGGGAAGATGTGTGGAAACAGCAGCGCGACAACACTATAGACCCATGCAACAGAGACACCGAGCGCGATCAGCGTGAACATGTTCAGGTTCCAGCTCTTGACAGAGTTCCAACCGCGGACAAAAAACGGCCAGCCGCCCCATAAGACAACCGGTGTCGCCAAGACAAACTCTATCCACTGAACGGTCTGCATGGAGAGTGCAGCAGGCAGCAAAGCCGGAAACATGTCTGCTGTCATGGCTAAGATAAAGAGAGGAAGTGCCAGCACGGCACCGATCCGGAAACGTCGGCTCATGTCGATAAGCTCTCCATTTTTCTCTTCGACCTCTCCTGCCGTCGGTTCGAGAGCCATGCCGCACTTAGGACAGTCACCGGGATGGTCCTGCTGAACTTCAGGGTGCATAGGGCAAGTGTAGATGTTTTCGTTGGTGTCTGTTGACTGAAAGGAGGTGCTTTTCATCGCTGCGTCCTCTCTGTTATCACTTCGAGAATATGGCCGTCGGGATCATCAAAATAGAATCCTTTGTCATCTTCACGCAGATATTCTGATTGGTTGTTGCGATCAGCAGGGCTGTCGCCGTAGGGGAGGCTTCTGGTAATGAGACGGTTGAGAACAGTGTCATACTCCATAGCAGAAGCACGAAATGCATAGTGGTTGGATCGGACTTTTTTGCGGTTGCTAAAGAGCAGTTTCAAGGTGTCATCGACATGTACGACTTCAAAACTGAAATGCGAACCTCCCTCTCTGAAGTTCAGTATGTCAGCATAAAACGCTGCAGAGACAGTGTTGTCGAGGCAGGGGACTATGGTGTGGTCAAGTTTCATAATCGACTCCTTAGATAGAGTTCTTATTATAAAAAGTAGCATCAATTATCTTAGACGGTATGGTTTATCTAAAACTATATGTAAAAGTTAAAGCTTTCGGTGTCAGCTACTCTTTCTCCTCTTTACGCATGTTCAGCATCTGTGATTCTATATTGTCGATAAGGTGTTGTGCTTCTGCAGTTTCGAGTACTCCATCATGCTCCATCTTCCAGATAAGCGAGCGTTCATGGTTGAGCAGCAGTCGTCTGGCTGATTTGGATTGCAGCTGGGCAATAAATTCAGGGTATTCGCGGTTGATATGACGGGCAAAGGCAAAAGCCTGCGAACAGTTATAATCGATCATCTCTTCAATACGGTCTCCCGTTTCACCGTCGGGCTGAAGGTCTTTGATGTGACGGCGCATCTCCTCTTGTGCGGTAACGAAGCCTCTGGCAATATCATAGCTGAGCGAGAGACGTGTAAAGAGCCACTCTTGCATAGAGTGTCCCATCATTGGAAGTTCCTGCAGCCATTTCGGCGGTGTCGGTACTTTGAAACTTTTTTCAAGGGTGTGACGCGGAGCGATGACCGGATCGTTGTCGAGGGCATAGTCGACGGAACGTGAGAGGTCAAAGGCGGCCTGACGTCCGATACGGCCATCTTCGAACTGACGCCAGTAGTCACTTCGTTCGATCTCGAGCAGTCTGCGCATAAAGGCGACATCAAGCTCCTCTTGTTTGATCTTTGATGCATCCGATGGGGTGGTATGAGAGCTGTGGTCATCCATAAGACGGCCGAGTGAATCAAGCTTTACCGTATTGAAAAAAGGGTTGTGTGCCAGCGTTTTAAGAAAGATGTTCATCTCTTCGTTGAGTGCTTTGCGTGCTTTTTGAACGGATGCCTCTTTGGCAAGAGGGAGTCTGTCAAGTTTAAGCAGGTGCAGCAGCCACTCCATCGTTGAACCGTTGATGACGATGGTAAGAAAAACGATCCCGGCGGTAAGAAAGAGGATCTGTTCGCGAAGCTGCTGTTCGATCGCTTCGTCTTGCGCGAGGGAGAGTGCCAGTGCGAGTGACACGGCGCCGCGCAGACCGCCCCAGACCACTACGGTGGCTTTTTGTCTGGTGACCCCTACACCGATGCGTTTGAGGATCGGCATGAGTATCAGCACGGAGGCACCGCGGATAAGGATAAGCAAGATGTACAGTATGCCGAGGGTGACCCACAACTGCGGCGAATCAAAGGTGGTGTGGGTCATGATGACGATACCGACGATGAGAAAGATCATCGTGTTGGCCATGTAGGTCATCATCTCCCAGAACTGGTGCAGGAAGTGTGAGATCTCAGGAGAGATACGGATGCGTCCCAGCGTTGAAAACATCAGGGCAAGGGCTACCAGTGCAACGATCCCCGAGACGTGTAGAGACTCTGCGATGAAAAAGGTGATGTAAGCGGCAGCGACAGAGAGGGTGATCTCGATGAGCGGCTGGTTGATCAGCTTGCCGATGATCCATAAGACAGCCCATCCGATGGCTGAACCGATGATCAGGCCGGCAGAGACGACCCAGATAAATTCGCCGATGACGGGCAGTGCTTTGACCTCTGTTGTCGTCCCGAGGGCAAAGCCGTAAAAGAGGGAGAAAAAGACGACAGCCGTACCGTCATTGAGAAGAGACTCGCCTTCAATAAGGGTCTCAAGCCGTTTGCGTGAACTCTTCTCTTTGAGCAGAGCGACGACGGCAACCGGGTCGGTGGCACTGATGAGTGCTCCAAAGAGCAGAGCGACCCCCATTCCCCACGAAAGCAGCCAGCTTACAGCCAAGGCGCTTAGCACCATGGAGATAATCAGGCCGACGATCGCCAGCAGGGTGATCTGCGGGGCGATACGAAAGAAGAGGTGCGGCTCCATCGAGTAGGCCGACTCAAAGATCAGTGTCGGCAGGAAAAGAAATAGGATGAGATGCGGGTCTATGTTGCCCACCTGTGTAAAGATACCGCTTACCACTGTCTCAGTCCCAAAGAGACCGAAGTGGTTCATCCCGCCTGCAGCGATCCCGACTAGCAGCAGTACAACGGTGTAGGGGAGACGGCTGTTTCGCATCAGCATTTTAAGCAGTGCGCCTACAGAGAGTGAAGCGACCACGAAGAGAAGAATAGAGAGACCGCTATCATCCATTTTAGAGCCTTTTGATAATTGTACTCCAAGTGAATAAGTGTGTCAAGTTGTGTTGAGGTCTCTTATGATGTCAAAAGTGAGGGGCATACAGTGATTGGTAGAACAGTGGTCTTAGTAAGCAGAGCGCCTACTACTTTTGTATAAACTGGCCGCTTTCTTCTCATAGGTCATAACCTCTTAGTGGTTATGATTAAGTATTGTCTTTTTGGGTGCGGATCTTAAAACCGGTATTGACGCGCAGCTTCAGGCCGATATAGTAGGTGTAGGTGATAAGCTTTTTGAGCAGGTAGGCGCTGTAGCCTTTTACTTTAATGACCTTGAACATCTCACCAACGGCATATTTCCCGCCCAAGGCGACAAAAACACCGTCTATAGAGGCATTGAAAGGCTTGACCTCTGAACGCTCCAGTGTCTGTCTGATGGATTGGGCTGCGTATTCGGCACTGCGTTCTGCGGTTTGTGCGGTGGGTGGCAGGATGTTGCCTTTTGCATCGCGGATCTCAACACAGTCACCGACAGCAAAGACATCGGCCTCGTCAGGAATACGCATGTACTCATCGACGATAAATTGGTTGATGCGGTTTTTTTCCACCTCTCTTGAGAGCTTGAAAGAGGGCACTTTGATCCCTCCTGTGAAGATCATAAAGTAGAAGTCTAGCTTTCTGCCGTCTTTAAAAAGGATGCTTGAGCTGTCGACCTTCTCTATAAAGGAGTCTGTCATGATGTTGATGCCCAGAGCTTCCAGTCTTTTATGTGTGTTCTGGACGATGTAGTCGCTCATACCCGGCAAGATGGTGCTGCTGGCGTCGATGAGGTGGATCTTGATCTCTCTGGTCGATTCGCCGATGCTTTTGGTGTGTTTTTTGATGACGTCAGCCATTTCGGCAGCGATCTCGACACCGCTTAAACCGGCTCCGCCTATGGCGAGGTTGAGTTCGTTATGCTCAAACGGGCTTTCGACTTTGTTGTACAGCAGTTTTTCAAACTCGGTTCTAAAGTTAAAGGCGCGATGCAGTTTTTTAACACCGAAGCTGTTCTCTCTAAGCCCTTCTATAAAAGAGAAAAAGTTTGTCTCTGCCCCGATGGCCAAGATGACATAGTCGTAATGGAGCTTAGTGTCAGAGAGGTGGATGCGCTTGTTCTCAAAATCGACCAAGGTGACTTCGTCATGGATAAACTCAACACCACTCTTAAAGCCAAAACACCAGTTTTTAAGATCGATGATGATGTCATGAAGGTTAAAACGACCGGCAATATAGCTGTAGGCCTCGGTCTGCAAGTAGTGGTAAGGGTGTTTATCGATCAGCGTGACGTGTATGCCGTCAATACCCGCAAGGTTCTCTACCGCGCGAAGACCGCCGTAACCGCCTCCGATAACAATAACTTTTTTCATTTTTTAAGCTCGATATTTTTTTGGAATTATCTCTAAATAGATATTAGAGTGTACTGTATTGTTGCCTGTTTTATTTTGCTTTTTTAATTTCGTGGTGATCGTGTTTTTTGGTAAAGTCAGTGTCGTAGATGTAGGCGGAGATGATCTCCAGGGTCTCAAGATCAAAGGCAAGTTCGGGCATCAGTTCATGTTTTTCGATGGCATCATGCATCAGTGAGGTCGCCTCTTGCGGGTGTTTGACCCAGGTCGACATGTAGGCTACAAAATCTTTTTTCTCCGGAAAGGCAGAGATGTAGCGCTCTCTAAACTCAACAACTGATGGTGCAGAGACGGTCTCGGTCTCAAAATGACAGGTGGTACAGTTGCCGTGAAAGAGGAGGGAGTCGTAGTTGGTGGCTTGCAGGTTTAACATAAAGAGAAAGGTTGTTAAGAGAATTTTTTTCATGTTCAGTCAGCCTTGATATTTATAGAATTATATCTTATGAATATCATAAAGATATCAAATGATGTTTATTCGCCGCCTTTAGACTGCTTGGGAAGTTTAATAACGCGTGACGGACGTTTAGGTGCCGCTTTTTCAGCCTCTTTTTTAGGTTTGTTGCGCCAGTCACCATCACTTCTGCTTGAGTCTGAGTGTTTTTTGTCCCAAGGCTTTTTGTCATCTTTGTTGTCGAACGACTTCTTTTCGCCACGGTTTTTGTCCCATGGTTTTTTGTCGCCATCTTTTTTGTCCCAAGACTTTTTCTCACCTTGCTTCTCTCTGTCCCAAGGTTTGCTGCCGCCCTGCTTTTTAGACTTGTACTTAGGGTTCTCGCGCTTCTCCTCTTCTGTTCTTGCCGTACCGTCATAACGGTGGTTACGCTCACCTGTTTTGCCTGAGAACATAGGCTTGCCGTCTTCATCTTTACCGATGTACTTGGACTCTTTTTTCTTTTTAGCCCAGGCTTTTTTACGTTTTTCGTCACGCTCTTCCTGGTTCTTCTTGTTGTACTCCTGACGCTCTTTAAGATCTTTAGCCGCTTCACGGTCTTTGATGTACGAAGCAGGCTCAAAGTCAGTGATGATCTCTTTTGTCAAGGTACGTTTCATCAAGGTCTCTATCTTGTAGAGCTCCTGCTGGTCTTTGTCGTCTGCCAGGAGCAGGGCGTAGGTCTTTGTCTGGTTAAGACGTTTAACGTAGCTCTCGGGGTCTGTAGAGAGGTCAAGAGAGATGATCATGTCGCATTTTACCTTCGGGTTCTCAAGAAGTTCTGCGTCGCTTTTAAGGGTGATGTTGTCAGCGTCAAGCTGCTCATCCAAAGCAGAGATGTCCTGAGCGGAAAGTATAAGGATCTCTTTGTCCGAGTGCAGGGCGATAAGATGTTTAAGAAGGTCAAGTTTTTGGCTGCGGTCGCAGGGGTGAACACGGTGGTTGTGGCGTTTGATGATGATGTTGTCAACTGACATAAAAAGTCCTTGTTATAAAGAAGCGAGGGTAGAACAATAAAGTTAAGTGTCTTGCTAATGATTAGTGCAATTATAGCGTAGATGCATCGAAACCCACTCTTGGCTAGATATGACTAATACTTCTTCGGCTTAACGATATGGGATAGTCGCGTTCATCACACAGTGTTTTGGCAGACGTACTGATCTGCATCTCATCGAGTTTTCTCATAGCAGCAAACTCTCTTTTTCCATACATACTCTCATCGACATAGCCTCGGGATATGAGCTGTTTTGTGATCTCATCTGCCATGCTCAACACGGAAGAGGCTTTGACGATCTCGCATCGGGCATAACCTTGTGCAGGGAAAGAGACCTCTGCTACACGCAGGGTCGGGTCGTCCCCGGGGATCTGCTGTGCACCGAAGAGCGGTTTGGAACCGACCTTTGCCGCTGAGAAGTCCGGAATGAACTTTGCGAGGTGATGAATGGCGCTTTGGGTACGCTCTTGAACCTCTTTTGTCTCCCATGACCGTTCGATCTTCTCGATGAAGTTCTGCTTGAGTTTGGGTTGACAGCTAAGAGCGGTGTTGGCGCTCAGTCCGCCTTCGTAAAGGGTGATCTCTTTGGTCATGCCGTGGAGTTGAAAGTAGCCGCCGGGGTAGGGTGTGAACTGTCCCATCCCACGTGGTGTACCACGCTCTCCATGGAAGATGACTTCAGGCCAGAGTGTCTCGCAGCACCCCTCCCATCGGCTCACGTAAGCAGCCTTGAACTCTACCATACTCTTGCACTCAACGCCTACCATGTCGTCGATCTTGCCCGTTCTGAAGCCTGCCGCATTGATAAGGTAGTCAAACTCCCTCTCTGTTGTTCGCCCCTCGTATGTATAAGTGACGATCCATCGCTTCTTATCAGATGTCCTATCGATACCGGTTACTGTTGTCTCTGTCAGCAGTTCCACATTGTTAAGCTGTTCTATCTCCAGGGTGATACCTGCCGAGAGACGAAAGAGGTTGAGTCCATACTCCTGCACCATGATAAGCGGGAATTGAATTTTCTCCAAGTCGATATTCTTGGCAACAGGGATCATCCACTCATCAAAGCTTTTTGGCACTTTGACGACCGGCAGCTCTCTAATGCTCTCGACCTGCTCACGGGTGTAGACCCTGTAGTACTCCTCACTTCTGCCCAAGACTTGGTTGTTCGCGTCTTCTGCGATGAGCTTTTTATACGCATCTGTCAGCAGTGAGAGTCTGGGCAGGAGCTGTTCAGGCGTACCGCTGTCTTCGATGGGGATGGCGATCACGGTAGGGCGGTAGTCGACACAAAAGGGGTAGTAACGCAAGAAGTCGATGGACTGTCTGAGCAGGGTCACACACTGTTTGTCAGAGATCTCTCGGTAGAGATTGCCGCCTGCGTGCAGATGACAAAACGGCGGGCCGCTTATGAGGCTTGCCTCTCTCTCAAAAAGCGTGACATTCAGACCTGTCTGTCCCAGATACAAGGCATTGGTCGCACCGGCAACACCGCCGCCGATAACCGCTACCTGAGGCGTGTCTACTCTCTGTTCAGACATACGGTTACGCTCTCTCACCTAAGAGTGCAATGATCTCATCAAGACTCTCTACAACGTGGTCTGGCGCATAGTGGCTGATGTGCTCGTTATAGTTATAGCCGTAGGTAACACCGATGCTCTGCATATTTGCAGCAGTTGCTGCTAAGATGTCATTTTTAGAGTCTCCGACCATCACACACGCTGAGACCTCGACATTCAGACGCTCGCAAACATGCAGAAGAGGCAGGGGGTCAGGTTTCTTCTGCACCAGACTGTCTCCGCCAAGACAGAGTTCAAAAAGACCTGTCAACCCTAACCCTTCAAGCAACGGCTCTATAAAGTCGTACGGCTTATTTGTTACCAGTGCCAGACGAAAGCCTTCTGTCTTTAAGGTTTGTAGTGTGGTTGTGACATTAGGGTAGGTCACGGTTGTCACACAGAGGTTTTGTGCATAAAAGCGTAGAAAAACATCCAGTGCTTCTGTAAAAAGTTCCGGGTCTATCGCATCATCGATGACACTGTTTCCGGAGAGCCCGCGTTTTACAAGTGTCTGCGCACCGTTGCCGACCCACGAACGTATGGTGTCATGGCTGAATGTCTCGCGTTGCAGAGTCTCCAACATATGGTTTACAGCCAGTGCCAGGTCAGGCGCACTGTCGACGAGCGTACCGTCCAAGTCAAATAAAATGAGCTCTTTATTGTCAAATTTCAAATCTAAAACCTTGCTATACATCTAAAACATACATTATTAAAATAATTATTATTAGTAAAACTATACCTTTTTTATCTAAATAGAACTGTGGTTAAAGAAGGGATTGAATAATTTAAAGAGTTGTCTAAACTCAAAACTGACATAAGGAAGTGAAAGTTTGAAAATAAATAATTGCTTTTTTATAAGTTGCATTTTTAGCTATCTTTGTCGTTAGATTCATTCACCGGGGTGTAACGTAACAATCTCCATGATGTATGCTAGAATGTAAACACAGTAGTTACTATAAAGGGATTTTATGAAACGTATAATAAACATATATTCAGAAAATAAAAAAAGCATACAGTTTTATATGCGAGATATCCTAACTGCATTTCATCCATCCGATACAAATAAAGAGAGTCTCAGCCAATTTCTAGAAACAGAAAAAGCTGCTGAAACCATTTATGTTGTAAGCAGTGATTTTAAACAAATTACACCTAACTATAGTCGTGGTATGCCAGATGATTCTCGTGTCGGATTTGACAAAGCTTACTATTTTAAAAATATTGAGTTTACAACCAACGACACATATATAACTAACCCATATTTGCATCATAGGACGGGCTTACCTACAGTAACTGCTGTCAAAAAAGAGGGAGACATATTTCTGGTTATCGACTTTGAACTTTTACGACTTCTTGAAGAACTAAGACTCATTGATAGCAGTGTTCTTATAAGCAAAATCAATAAGATTGTTATTGGAATTGGTGGCGTACTACTTGGATTGGTTTCGCTCTTTTTGATCCTCTACGGAGGGATTATTTTCTTGAACCTGTTTTTCGGCACGCTAGAACAGGATTTTCTTCAGGCTGTCTTTAAATCGATAATCTCCATCACTATTGGTCTGGCGATCTATGATCTTGCCAAACATATCATCGAACATGAGATTCTCTTTAAAGGGAGACACTATGGCGATAGTATAGAAAATAATATATTGGTAAAATTTCTAAACTCTATTATCATAGCAATCTCGATTGAAGCTCTTATGGTTATCTTCAAGATTGTTCTGAGCGATTACAGCCAGATGATAAATGCGCTCTATTTGATTATCGGGTTAACACTGCTGATATTTGCAAGAGTGGCAGTGGTGCGTTATGGAAAATAGTATGCCTGCTTTTTACGTGGCAACTGGGGCGTAACGTTTATCGTGAGCGATAATTTTCCCGCAGGGTAAATTATTGCGTTCCTCGTACTTGTTAGTTATGGTGCTTAATCTCCACGTTTATTCAGAGTATGAATTAATTACGGGTCAATTACGGGTCTATCATTGTTTTTAGCAAGAGATAGAGTAGTTTTAAGAAAGAAAATTATACCTAAGCGTTTGTGATATACTAAACGAATGGCAGAGGTGTG
>JBDLJE010000036.1:0-23275 GCA_039714575.1 Campylobacterota bacterium
TTTGATGTTGTCGGTATTAACGACATCTTCTCTTTTTCACAGTTTCAATACCTCTTACAGTATGACTCTCTTTATAAAGAGCTGCCTTACAAGGTCACACTGGATGACGACTGTTTGTCTGTCGGTGAACACAAGATCAGACTCTTTTGCCAGGAAGAGCCCTCCAAGCTGGATATCTCCTCTTTGGATGTAGATGTACTGCTGCAGTGCAGCGGCATGTTCCTGACACTCCAAGCCAATAAACCGTATCTTGATAAAGGGGTCAAGAGAGTCATCCTCTCCACGCCGCCGCAAGATGATATGCCGACGTATATTATGGGTTTTAACCATGATGATTACAGAGGTGAGAAGATCATCTCCAACTCCAGCTGCAGCACCAATGCAATAGCGCCTATAGTACAGATGATAGACAGTGTTTACGGTATGAAAAATGTATCTGTCAGTATGATACACAGCTATACAAGTGACCAGAGTCTGCTTGACAATAAAAATCCAAGCAGTGAGTTGAGACGTTCACGCTCAGCGACACAGAACATCCTGCCTTTAGAGAGTACGGCAACAGCAACGCTGGGTTCGCTGTTCCCGCGTCTAGAAGGCAAGCTCTACACCAAAAGTATCAGGGTGCCTATCGGTGCGACGACACTTTACGACTTTACGCTTTATGTCAATAACCAAACAGACAAAGAAAAGGTGAATGCTCTCTTCCTCGAACAGGCGGATGGAGTGCTTGAAAATGTGATTGCGGTAGATGACAGTCATAAAGTCTCTTCCGACTATATACATAACGGGCATAGTGCAACGATAGATACGCCGCTTACGGAGGTCTTAGACGGAAACTGTATTAAGATCATGGCGTGGCAGGATAATGAGTATGGATATGCATCTCAGCTTGTTAAGATGGCTAAAGTCGTGTCAGTGTAGTCTTTTGGTCTGCATATCTGTTATACGGATTAATGCCCGTATTCATCAGATATCTCATGTCCAACCAGTTCTTCCAGAACATCTTCCATCGTGATGATCCCGGCCCAGCCTGACTGGTCGCTGACAGAGGCGATGTGAACCTTGCCTTTGATCATGCGGTTGAGCATGTCGTCAGCTTTTATGTCAGTATGAATATGGATGAGTCTGTCTGTGCTGTGCTCTTTTACAAGCTGGGTATCTAAGGTCATGCCTACAAGCTCTTTAATATTGAGAACACCGACAATACGGTCATCACGAAGGACAGGAAAACGTGTGTACCCGCTCTCTTTGAGTTTAGTGATATGTGGCACGTCAAGAACGTCTTTATAGCCAACGGTGAAGACCTCGCTGCATGGCGTCATGATCATTTCAGCAGTTTTATCCTGAAGAGAGAGTGCTCCAATAATGATATCGCGGTCAAGTGCATCGATATCGCTCTCTTGTGACTGCTGATGTGTCTCAATGACATGGCGGAGTTCACGACGGTTCAGCATGTCCGGAAGCTGTTCACCGAGAACGCGGTCAAGAAGTATGCTGATAGGACCGGAAACAGGGTAGAAGAGAAACATCAACACTTTGACAAGTCCGGCCACTTTAGCTCCGACAACAAGAGCGTGGCGTGTCAGTGCGGCAGCAGGAAGGATCTCGCCGAAGACAAGGATAAGTGCGGTTGAGATCACCCCGGCCATAATGCCTGTACCGACTACGCCGCCGAGAAAAATAGAAAGGGTTGCGTTGACAGCGGTATTGCCAAGCAGCAAGGTAACAAGAAGGAGATTACCGTGCTTGATGACAGGAAGTACCTTAGCCGCATTTTTATCGCCAAGATCAGCAGAGCGCTGTACGTCGTCAACACCAAGACCCATAAGGCCGATAGTCAGTCCTGAAAACATCCCTGAGGATGTGATCAAAGCCAATACAATAATTATGTCCATGTACTCTCTAGTGTTAAATTGTCAGCATAATAGCACAAAGCAGGGTCTAATGTTAAACGAACATGCTCAAAATCTGTACAAACGACGCTATTTTCGCAGGGTGTTACCAACGTGTGACCTTATGCCCTTTGATCGCATAGTAGAGGATAAAGAGATAAGCAGGGATAGTGATGACGTAGGCAAACTGCATGTCGCCGCCGATGTCAGCCATCTGACCAAAGACAAGCGGCAAGATGGCACCGCCGGCGATACTCATAATAAGCAGTGCGCTTCCTTGTGCGGTGAACTTTCCTAAACCCTCCAGTGCAAGCGGCCAGATAGCCGGCCATACAAGGGCATGAGAGAGTCCCAGGATAGCAACTAATGCCACAGGGTCAGGAATGGTTGCGATACCACTCCAGCCCCATAGGACTGTTGAAATAACACTGCTTTGGTCTGAACTGAACATCAAGACGATGATGGTGATGAATCCGCCTATTGCCGAATAAGCAAGTGCTTTTTCCTGTGAGAGGTATTTGGGGATGCCAAAGACACCGATAAGATAACCCAGCACCATAAAGACCATCGTATATGAGGTGAGAGCGGTGTAGTTCTCTACGCCAAGGTTCTGTCCAAAGAGGCCGATGGTGTCACCTGCGACCACTTCGACGCCGACATAGAAGAAGAGAGCAATGGCACCGAGTACGATCTGCGGGTAGTGAAAGACGTTGGTCTTCTCTTCATGCTCTTCTGCGTCAGCAAACTCGATCTCAGGCAGTGATGAAAACAGTACCAAGAAGATAAGTCCGGTTAAGATGACCGCCATGACGAGATAAGGCATAATGAGCTTGGAAGCCAAAAGGTCTATCTCTGCAGCGGTCAGGACCTCTTTGGAAAAACTGCCAAGATCACTGAAGATAAGGGCGGTAAAGACAAGCGGTGCCAAAATACCGGCACTTTTGTTGATGAGACCCATAATACTGATACGCATGGCAGCACTCTCAGTCGGACCGACAAGTACGATGTAGGGGTTAGAGGCGGTCTGCAAAATGGTGAGGCCGCTTCCGAGCGTGAAGAGTGCGATTAAGAAGATAAGATAGTTGGCACTGTAAGCGGCAGGGATGAAGAGCAGGGCGCCTATGGCCATAATGCCCAGACCGATCGCCATCCCTTTTTTATAGCCTGACTTCGAGAGAATAAAAGACATCGGATAGGCCATAGTGGTGTAAGCGATGTAGAAGGCGAAGGTGACAAATAGTGCCTGAAAGTCGTTAAGGTCGCAGATGAGCTTTAAAAAAGGGATGAGCGAACCGTTTAGCCAGGTGACAAACCCGAAGATGAAAAACAAGATACCGATAATGATCATAGGTATAAGTGAAGAGTGCTTTGTATTTGTCATTGTTTACCTCATTGTTGATTTTAAGTAGTGTGCCACGGCATCTTCGTCATTGCTGTGGGGCAAGATGGTCTTGGCGACCGCTTTGGTCTCGGCAAGCGCATTGGCCACAGCTGCTGACATCCCGGCCAGTTTAAACATCTCGATATCATTGATACTGTCGCCGAAGACGGTCACATCGTCGAGCGGACGACCAAGGTGGTCACACACCTTTTGGAGTGCGTGTGCCTTGTCGCCGAGGGGATGGACGATGGTCAGGAAGTAGTCACCGGTATAGTTCTCGGGAGAGAGTTTGAAGTGAAAGGTGTCACCGTAGATACCTTCAAGGTGTTCAGTCAGGGCGATGAGACGCTCTTTTGCAGCCATATAGACCACTTTGAAGGTCTGCTCTTTCGCGACGACGTTCTCAAACTCCAAAAGTCTGGCATCATCTCTGTAGTTGAGCAGGACTTTGGCCTGTGTGGGTGTCTGTGTCAGCGGAAAGTCAAAACTCTCGTCAAGCGCATCATTTTTAAGACCGATGACAAAGGGGTGGATGTTGTCAAACCTTATCGCTTCGGCGATGAGGTCGTTGGCAGCAGCCGTGTCAACAAACTTGGTGTCGATGATCTTTTTGTCGGGTGTCGCGATAAGTGTACCGTCAAGCAGGATCATCGGTGCGTTAAAGGTCAAGTCAGGAAGAAGTTTCATCGCGGAGTAGAAGCTGCGTGCCGTGGCGATAGAGACAGTAGACTCTTGCGCCTTGGCATTCCAGATCTCTTTGGTAAAGTCACTGACAGTCAGGTCGCTTCGTAAAAAAGTGTGATCGAGGTCGGTAATGTAGATCTTATTCACTATTTATCCAGCCGCATTGATAGCGAGCTGCGCCATCTTCTGAACATGAACGGTGATGTCTTTATTGACATCGAGTGCTTTTTGAAGTTCGATGAGAAAGTACTCTTTGGTACGCTCATCCGCCATATTAAAGGTGTAGAGAACCCATTCGGTATTTAAGTGGAGTGCCTCTCCCTCTTGTTGGATCTCAAAGGTGCGATAGAGGTTGATGTCACTTTGGGCAAGCAGAGCGAGGCTCTCTTGGTAAAAAGTATTGACTTCGTGGCTGATGACTTTTTGTAGTTCTGCCTGAGGGATCTGGGCATCGATCTCTTCCATACCAGACCTTCCTATGATCAGTGCATCACCGATAAGAAGCTGCTCACCAAGGAAATAAGGTGCTTTGCCTTCTGTCAGTGCATTGGCGTCGCAGTAGACGATATGCTGGTTAAGTGATGAAAGTTCATCGATCAAGATAGAGTTGAAAAAGCTGTAGACCGTGTTGGCCTTCATCTCGATGTCGATCTCTTCGATCTCTTTTGTTGCCGGATTAATAGTCAGTGCTTTCAAGTTATATGATCCTAAAAAAATTGTAGTTATGAATGATAGCAATATATTATAAAATAGGTATAATAATTCCAATTTCAAATGTGTACGGGAGTGATATGGAAGCGTTACATGCAATGATCGGGGCGGTTAACGGTTTTGTCTGGGGGCCGGTGATGCTGATCCTTATCCTGGGTACAGGTCTTTACCTGACCATAGGCCTTCGTTTTTTACCGCTTCGTCACATCCCTGATGGGTTTAAACTTATCTGGCAGGGACGCAAAGAGGACAGACAAGAGGGCGAGATCTCGCCGTTCAACGCCTTGATGACCTCTCTTTCTGCTACGATCGGTACCGGTAATATCGCCGGTGTCGCAACGGCTATCTTTATGGGTGGTCCCGGTGCGATGTTCTGGATGTGGGTGGCAGCCCTGCTAGGTATGGCGACCAAGTATGCCGAGGCTGTACTGGCCGTCAACTACCGTGAAAAAGATGAGGAGGGCAACCATGTGGGCGGTCCGATGTTCTACATCAAAAACGGACTGGGTGACAACTGGAAGTGGCTCGCTTTTGCCTTTGCGCTCTTTGCATCGATCGCCGGTTTCGGTATCGGCAACACCATTCAGGCCAACTCTGTCTCTGACGTGCTTGAAGCATCGTTCGGCATTCCTGAACTCTACAGTGGTATAGCTCTCGCTGTTTTGGTTGGTCTTGTCCTTATAGGCGGTATTAAACGCATTGCTCATGTGGCGGGTGCGGTTGTTCCTTTTATGGCGATTGCCTACTTTATTGCCGGTATCACCATCATCGCTATCAACATCACAGAGATACCGGCAGCCATTGGTACCATCGTAACAGCGGCCTTTACCCCGACAGCGGCCATGGGCGGTTTTGCCGGTGCATCGGTCTGGGCGGCGCTGCAGTTTGGTGTCGCGCGCGGTATCTTCTCGAACGAAGCAGGCCTCGGTTCAGCGCCTATCGCCCATGCAGCGGCTAAGACGGACTCGGCTGTTCGTCAAGGTCTGGTTGCGATGATGGGGACTTTTATTGACACCATCATCATCTGCAGTATCACCGGTCTTGCTATCGTTGTGACCGGGGCTTATACGTCAGGTGAGAGCGGGGCGGCTTTATCTATGCTTGCCTTCTCTAAAGCCTTGCCGTTTATCGGCGAGTATGTAGTGACCCTTGGACTCATCGTCTTTGCTTTTACCACACTGGTGGGTTGGAGTTTCTACGGCGAAAAAAGTGTCTATTACATCTTCGGCCAAAAAGCGATCATCCCGTTCCGTGTTCTCTGGGTACTGGTCATCCCGTTCGGTTCGATGATGGATCTGAAGTTCATCTGGCTGCTTGCCGACACGCTTAACGCGCTGATGGCCATACCAAACCTTATCGCTATTGTACTGCTCAGTCCGGTGATCTTTATGCTCACTAAAGAGTACTTTATGAAAACAGGCAGGTAAGCTTAACTGCTAAAAGAGGTTGATTCTCTCATCTGCATCAAAGCCTTAGCGTCATATGATGATTGTAAAGATCATTATTAAAGGATAAGTCATGGCTGAAGATATTGTAGATTACGGACCCTTAGCCGGTCTTCAAGGCACGTGGAAAGGTGATAAAGGGATGGATGTCGCTCCGGACCCTGCCGGAAAAGAGGAAAACCCTTACTATGAGACCATTACGTTCGAAGAGGTAGGTACGGCTGAAAATGCAGAGAAGCAGGTGCTTGCTGCCGTGCGTTATCTTCAGGTCGTCCGCCGCAAAGCTGATGACGAGGTCTTTCATGACCAGACAGGTTACTGGATGTGGGATAAAGCAAAGAACATCGTAATGCAATCCATCGTCATTCCCCGTGCTGTTGCTCTATTGGCCGGCGGAGAGGCCTCACATGACAGCGAGGGTAATGTGCTTCTCTCCGTAGTGTCCGACATAGATGACGATGCCTGGAGTGTAGTGCAGTCACCGTTTATGCATAAAAATGCCAAAACACTTTCGTTCAAGCATGCATTGACCGTTAAAGCGGACGAACTCTACTATTTTGAGACGACGATGGTCGACATCTACGGCAATGTGTTTGAGCATACGGACACGAACACCTTAAAACGGGTGTAAAGAGCCAAATGCCAAAGTGGCACGGGGTGTCTATTCGAATAGGGATCGGGGGAGGCATCGGCTAAAACGTTGTTAATGCACTCTTAGAGAGTAATAGAATATAATTGTCACTATATTAAGTACATAAAGGCTATTTATGAAGTGGTTTGGTATTGCTCTCTCTATTTTAGTTACACTGACTCTTGTTATCTACACGCTGCTGTTCACCCCGTTTGGAAACGGTATTGTCAAGCCCATTATAGAAAAGAGGCTCAACGCCTCACTTCAGATAGAAGCCGTTGTTGAGACCTTTGCACTTGACATGAGCAGTTTTGAACTTAAAATTGCACTGACACCTTCTAACCTTATCACCGCTTCAGGAACGTATTCGCCTTTTTCACGATCTGTTGATGCTGCCTACACCATTTCTTTTGAGAAGATGAGTGAGCTTGAAGCGCTTTTAGAACGTAAATCTCAAGGAAAGATCCATGTCAACGGTACGGCAAAAGGTGATACGCTTGAGATGAAAATAGTCGGTGAGAGTGATATCGCCTCTTCGCGGACCCGTTATGATCTTACGCTCAAAGAGTTTAACCCTGCAGCGGTCATTGCAACGGTTGATAATGCTCAACTTGATGAACTTTTAGCCCTGGCCGGTGAAAAGGCTTATGCCAATGCCAATGTATCGCTGCAAACAGAGATCAAAGGTATTGATGTTAAAGATTTTGACGGTGACATTAGCTTCCTGGTCAAAAAAGGCAAGGTAGACACAGCGCTTATGCGCCGTGACTTTAACATTACACTGCCGCAGACAAAATTTGGAGCCAAGGTCGTATCTAAACTTCAGGGCGACTCGGTAGATTATACAGCTACAGTCCAGTCTAACCTTCTTACGCTCAGTTCACAAGGCGGACTCATAGTGGCGCCGCTGAGCATGGATCTGAACTATGACTTGAACGTTAAAGAACTTGCTCTGCTTCGTCCTCTCACCAATGCACCTCTGCGCGGAGCATTTGCAACACAAGGTCACGTTAAAGGAGATGAAGCTGCACTTAACATTTTAGGTACAAGCGATATCGCCGGAAGCGACAGCCGTTATGACATCACATTGGCGCATTTTAAACCCTCTAAAGTGCTTGCAACCGTTAAAAATGCCAAACTTTCCAAACTGCTCTATCTGGCAGGCGAAAACAAGTATGCTGAGGCAGACGTAAACCTAAATGTGGACCTCTCCGACCTTGACCCGCAAAACCTGCAAGGCAGTGCAAAACTGGACATTAGCAAGGGTCGTGTTTTTTCGAAAACAATGAAAAAATCTTACGGTATAGCACTGCCGAAAACTGATTTCAACACCCGGTTCAGTGCTGACTTAAAAGGCAAAGAGATCGATTATACCCTCACCTTGCTCTCTAATCTAGCGCAGATCAACTCAAAAGGTTCTTTTGAGCCAGCCACCTTGAAAAGTGACATCGCCTATGATCTGAACATCAAAGAGCTGGCGCTGTTTAAACCGCTGACGAATGCGCCGCTTCGCGGCCCTTTTGCAACAGCCGGTCAGATCAGAGGCGATAAAAAAGCGATGCAGGTTCAGGGCAGGTCAGACATCGCTAAAAGTGAGACCACCTATGACCTCGCTTTAAAAGAGATGCAGCCCCATAAACTGCAGGCGCAGGTCAAAAATGCCCGTTTGGAAAAGCTCATCTTTATGGCAGGGCAACCCAACTTTGCAAAGGGTGAGTTGAATGCTGATATTAAACTAGACGACCTAAACCCTGACGACTTGCGAGGCAGTGTTGACGTCACTGTTGCAAAAGCCTCGTTTAACAAGAAAGTACTCAAAAAAGATTACAAGATCGACGTGCCAAAAACTGCATTTACCAGCGACATATCGGCAAAACTTGCCGGTAAAGATATTAACTACAAGGCCTCATTTGTTTCAGATCTTGCCAAGATCAATTCAAAAGGGACTGTCCAACCCAAAACATTGGCAATGGACCTTGATCTAAAGCTTGCGGTCTCCAGACTTGAACTCCTAAAGCCGATCACTAAAGCACCTTTGCGCGGTCCATTGGAACTTTCGGCTACGGCTAAAGGCGATGAGAAATCATTAAACGTTGAGGGCAAGGGAAAAATTGCCGGAGCAGATGCCGATTTTAATGCTAGACTTGAATCGTTTGCACCGCGAAGTGTCAAGGCCAAAATAGCCAATATGCAGCTCTCAAAGCTCTTATATATGGTAGAACAGCCGCACTATGCGGACGGGCTCTTGGATGTCGATGCCAATATTGATGATGCACGTAATGGAAAACTCTCCGGCAAGATCCTAAGCCGTGTCACTAAAGGCAGGGTGGACACCAAAACGGTTGAAAAAGCATTTGAGTTTAAAGCGATGCCGAAAACGACATTTACAGTTAAAGCTGTCTCAATACTCTCAAAAAACACCATTGACACCAAGATCGATGTGGACTCAAACCTGGCAAAACTCAACGTCAAGAAGGCACGCTTTAATGTTGACAAAGCGTCACTGCATGCTGACTACAGGGCAGATATACCGGACCTCGACAAATTGTACTTTGCGACGCAGCGTCATCTAAAAGGAGCCGTTACTGTAAGCGGTGAACTCTCTAAGGCAAAAGATCTGGACTTTACGGCACATACAAAACTGTTTGGCGGTAAGATCGATGCCAGACTTCATAATGACGATCTTCATGCAGACATGACAAAGTTAAATACTCTTGGCATACTGAAAATGGTGATGTATCCTGAGATCTTTGACTCGGCTCTTAACGGCAAACTCGATTATAATCTTGCTAAAAAGAGCGGAAAGTTCTATGCTAAAACGACAAATGGGCACTTTACAAAAAACCAGATGCTGGACTTGGTAAAACAGTACGGCAAAACTGATCTTTATAAAGAGAATTTTGTCTCAACCTTTAAAAGCCGTATAAAAGAAGAAAATATCTATACCGACCTGGATATGCGTTCAAGAAAATCTTCGATCATTGGTAAAAATACCTATCTTAACTCAAAGAGCAGACAGATCGATGCCAAGCTCGATATCAATGCCAATAACAACCCTTTGAAAGTAAAGTTAAAAGGGAAGGTCGACAACCCGAAAGTGACTGTTGATGCGTCAAAATTGATAGAGCGTGAAGTCAAAAAAGAGGCAGGTAAGCAGATGAAAAAGCTGTTTAAAGGACTGTTCAAGTAAGAAAACCGTGCTGGACTGCCCCATGTTTTCCAACACTTAGCGAAAATGGGTGGGTCTAGTATGAGTTCTATTGTGCAGTTTTAATCAAGAGTTGTACTAACGTTTTATTTTAAAGATCGATCTGTTTCTCTTTAATATACAGATAAAAAAACAACTTTACTTTCTCATCTTATTTCATTAGAGAAAAATAGTGGTATTATTTCGCAATTATTATGTGGAGATGAACCATGAATGAAAATGAGAAACTGATAGAGCAGGCATGTGCTGTCTGGCACAACTGGTTTGATGACAGTGATGAGCACGACTACTCGGAGAAAGAGCCTTCTGACATTGAGTACTTTATAGGGTGTATGCTCTATAACCAGTTTGCTTTTGAGAAGGCTATCAGTACCATGCAGACGATGGATATTGGACAAGATTTTCTGGACGCTTCCGGCAATAGCTATAAAGAGGTAAATGCTCTGTTAAAGCAGTTGGACGTAAAAGACGACCTCGAAGCTATCGACCTTTTGCAAGATCATATTGCCAAGGCGATGAAACGTTACGATGGTGACCGTATGGCGCTTTACTTAGTGAACCGTTTAGCAGGGCACATCAACACCTTGGAAAACATCTATAGAGGCAAGGTTGACAGACGTGATGTGGACTTTGAGAAGATGGCAAAAAAATCAGATACATATAAAGGCATATAGTGTTAAGTCCAAATAGCGCACTCCCTAAAAACCTTCAAGACATTATCCCGACACTCTCACTGAGTCAAGCCGTACCGCTTGGAAGCGAGAAAGGCGTTCCTTTTTTGATGATCAAACTCTCTGCCGGAAATGAAGAGATAATTGCTGAAGGCGGGATCTCCTGCGAGCTTAAAGCCTCTATCTTCAATGTCGTTTTTCAAGGTGAAAACGTTGCGCTCTGTTTTGTGCAGTTTCGTCTTAACGGCTCGGACAAACACATCTTTACAGCGGCGTATGATCTTAACAATGAGAAACATTATGAGGACTGTTATGCGCTGTTGGCGATGGAGAAGTACGGTCTTCTGATCGTGACTGACAATGCCCATGACTTTATACAGTTCAAACCGCAATTCAAGGCTGATTTTGAGCCTCAAGCGATGTTGCATGGGGCAAAAACACTCTGCACAGACTATGAGCCTGGGCTCTTTTTAGAGGTCTCTTATGCACTCACTTCACAAGCCAGAACCCCGTCTGATCTATGGCTCTTTTTAGAGCAGATGGCACCATTTGAGAAGTCATGGTACGGCTCGATGCAGCTGGGTGCGACGAAAGTATAATGGGTCTTTTCTCTAAGCTTTTCGGTGCCAAAAAGCCTGTCGTACAGAACAGCTTTGTCAAGATGCCGATCTTTCACGAGACAGTGGCTTTTCCGCTGCCTGACGACTGGTCGATAGAACCGGCATTACGAACACTTGATGAGGGCACCTTTGTGCTTGAGTTTGTCGGTGAAGGTCAGACGAGTGAGCAGTGGCATGACAAGCTGACAGTACAGGGCTTTAACAATGCCAATGATGACATCGACCTGAATGCGCGCAGACTTCTAAAGATGATGCAAGAGGAGATGGCTTCACTGAACAGAGAGGCTTTCTACAGTGAAGAGCTCTTTTCCGAGACTATCGTCTCAAAGCAGAGATTGGCGGTGGTCATGGGGCTTAAAGGCCTTCCTGACGATGCAACACAGGCACAGTTTGGACTCTACATGCTTATAGAGGGCGAACATGACATCTATATTGTTCAGCGCTCATGGAAGGGCGCACTCAACAAGGATGGTTTCCTTGTACCGAGAGAAGAGCTGAATGCATGGCTGGAAGACTTTAAACAGATCACCTTGACAGAGACCGAGTCGTAGCCATATGGGTGCATCACGGCGAAATGAGGTCGAAGAGGCGAGGCTGAAGTGCTATCGCTGTTACCGCCCGAAAAGCTCTTGTATGTGTAAACATGTCAAGCCTATAGAGACGAAGACCAAGTTCGTTATCTTAATGCATCCCAAAGAGTTCCAAAAAGTCAAAAACGGCACGGGCCATCTTACCCATCTCTCCCTCACCAACTCTGAGCTATACATCGGTGTTGACTTTAGGGAGCACAACCATGTCAATGCTCTTATCGATGATACAGATAACCTCTGTTACGTCCTCTATCCGGATGAGAACAGCCACAACCTCAATGAAAAGAGAATAGAATCTGACGGCAAACAGATCGTCATCTTCATCATCGACGCGACCTGGAGCACGGCGCAAAAACTGCTGAATGTCTCGACCAACCTGCAAGGCCTGCCCAAGCTGAGTTTCACGCACACCAAAAGCTCGCAGTTTCAGATCAAACAACAGCCGGAAGATCACTTCCTCTCGACTATCGAGTCGACCTTGACAATTTTGGAGCTGTTGGATGAGCATAAGATGGAGCGTATAGAGAAAGTGGCGTTTGAGAGCTTCTTAGACCCTTTTAAAGCGATGATAAAGTATCAGATAGGGTGTATAGCTGAGTCTAAAAGTGAACATAAAAATGCAGTGCGGTTTAAGAAATATTCTTAACTATATATAAAAAACAATACAAATAATATATTTTACTAAATTAACGAAACAAAAAAGTAGTAGAAATAACTCTATAAACTCTTATTTGACTCTAAAATATGGGAGTTATTATTTATTAATTTTTTATAAAAAACAACCAGTTGTAAATAAATATCTCCTTCTTATGAAACAATTGTGTTATACTATGCCTATTATGAATAAGATGCAATCAGAAAATATATCATCAATCAATGATCTTTTAAAAAAAATCAA
This sequence comes from Campylobacterota bacterium, assembly GCA_039714575.1. Classification (GTDB taxonomy): domain Bacteria; phylum Campylobacterota; class Campylobacteria; order Campylobacterales; family Sulfurimonadaceae; genus Sulfonitrofixus. The sequence goes on from JBDLJE010000036.1 coordinate 12,732, forward strand.
AAGATTAAATAGGCAGAAAATATACTCTTATTCTGTGATTGGAAATATTGGTCCAAAAGAGAGAGCTTACATGTCAAGGTTGGCAGATCGTGGAGAGATTGTTAAGCACAGTCGTGGAAAATTTTTTAAATCAGGTAAGTCAGTGTATAAATCTTCAGATAAATCTATAGCAATTAACAAAACTATGTTTACAAACGACCTGTTCTGGAGTGTTGGTAATGGTGCTGAAGTGAAGGTAGATACTTTGATCACGAGGTATATTGAACTCCCTAGGTTTAAAGATATCTCCGCCTTGTATCATCTTTTTGGATATAAACGAGTTTTAGCAACGGCACTAAAGCACTTTAAAAGTAGAAACAATGAACGTTACATTCTGGTTCGAAAAGAGTTGGAAAAGTGTGCACAATGGAGTCTAAATGACAAACGAAGCTAAAGCACTGTTAGGGCGTATTAAAGATAACCCATTGTTTCAAGTCGAAGAGGGTCGTTGTCACATCTACTTTGCAGGTGGAACAGCTCTCTCGTATTATTTAGATCATCGTATATCGTATGATTTAGATTTTATATGTTCAAAAGAGCTGCCTGTAAGTGCTATAACTGCTTTTGCCATTGCTCAAGGTGGTCGTAAAGTTCGTGACCCGAATGAAAGCGCATTTAGAATTCAGCGAGGCATTGATCTTAATACACGTGTGATGACGTTTGATTTCAGTGGACTTAAAGTGGAGTTCTTCTTTCCGGAAGACGCCATAAGACAAGGTATATTAAGTGTGGCTCAGCCGCAATTTTATGAAAATGCAACAGCATTACAGATTTTAGATGTAGACACACTTGCTAAGCTTAAGACCTTTGCGCTTTTAGATAGAGAAAAAAGTAGAGATATGATCGATGCTGCTGTTATGCTCGATCGAGGTATTATCACTGTTGAAACGATTGAGATGTTTTCAGAGTATCATCCAAGAATCAATACTGATGCAAAGACACATCTAAATGGTTATCTGTTTAAAGATGATGAATCAATAGACTTTAAAGCAGGGCAAGAGCTTTATAAGATATTTGGAAGACTTTCTCAAGATAAAAGAGCTGCAATGTCAAAAGAGATGGTGATGCATTATTTTGATAAAGCAGAACAAGATGATTTTGAAGAGAATTTAAAAAAAAGTTTAGCAGTTAAAAGAAAAAAATAACTCTTTTGCTGTTGGGGTCGGTGTGAGTGTCATGGGTTTTGCTTTTAACTAATTATTATAGTAAAAGCCAAAAGCTTTTACAGCTCCTCTTCGCTCTCATATTCGCCAAAAAGGTCGGAAGCGTCAACCTGCTGTTCCGCCTTTTTAAACTGCTCGTCCTCGACCTTGGCAAACTCCTCTTCGACATACTCTATGAACTCTTCGATATCGATCTCTTCTTTGTAGATATCTTTGTAGTACATACAGATCTTGACAAACTCGTCTGAGACGCCAAAGTCTTTGAGTCTTTTTTCCAGATCTTGTTCGAGTGACATTTAACTCTCCTTCTTTGCAAAAATGTGAAGATACCCAAAATAGTGGATAAGTTTCAGGTTTTTCTCGACATCGATCTTAGGTGAAAGTGTTGAGAGGTAGGTTTTAAACCCATCATCATCCAGGTCTCTGAAATACTTTGTGTTCTCTGAGCTCTCTTTCGTAAAGTAGATGATGTGGTGTGTCGGTGTGCTTGTGTCTTTGATCCATAATTTCATGGACAGTATTTTAACAGATAAATGAGGGGGATTTATAATGGAAATACTATAATATTTGTAAAGAGGGTAGATTATGAAAAAGATATTGCTGTTTTTACTGTTTGTTTTTAGTTCTCTGTCAGCCGATGAAGCCCAGGACATTATGAAAAAGATCGACAACAACATACGCGGTCAGAATGTCTACATGCAGATGAAGATGAGTATCACCTCTATGGGACATACCCGCACGATGAAGATGCAGACCTGGGCCAAGGGGACGAAGAAGAGTTTTGTAAAGACCATCTACCCGCCCAAAGACAAGGGCATCACCTTTTTAAGTCTTGACAACCAGATGTGGCAGTATGTACCGAAGATCGAACGTATCATCAAGATACCGCCTTCGATGATGCTGCAGAACTGGATGGGCTCAGACATCACCAACGACGACATGGTCAAACAGAGCTCTATTGTCGAAGATTATGATGCGAAGATACTGAAAAAAGAGGGGACGCTGGTGACGATGCAGCTTACGCCCAAAGAGGACGCCGCCGTTGTCTGGGGAAAGATCGTCTCGCTTATCGACACCACCACCTATACCAGTCACAAAGATATCTTTTACGATGAAGACGGTGAAGAGGTACGTGTCTTCTACTATAAAGATGTCAAACAGTACGGCCAATACTACACACCGACCTATTGGAAACTCCAGCCTGTCAACAAGCCGGGTAACTATACAGAGATCTTTTTAGAAGAGGTCAAGTACGACAGCGAGATCTCGGAACAGTACTTCCGTAAAAGCGCGCTCAAAAGGTTCTCGCGCTGATGTTCTCCCTGGCATTTAAAAACATTCTATTTTACAAAGGGCGCTCCATCACCACCTTTGTGCTGACCTTTATCTCGGCACTCTTCTTTATCGTCTATGTCGCTATGTTGGACGGTTCGCACAACTCCATGCTTCAAAATGCCTTGAAAGTCTATACGGGTGCCATCGAGATCTATAAAAAAGATTATCGAGATATCGGCGGTAATGAGTATCTTATTAGAGATGTCAAAACGATCGAAGCCGAACTGGAGAAGATCGAGGGTATCGTCTCCTATACGTCCAGATATGAGACCTTCGGACTGTTGTCATCTTCCGAGCAGTCAGCAGCGGCTCTGGTTGCCGGTATCAACCCTGAAAAAGAGATCAGCATGAGTCAGCTGGAAGTCGCACTGATCGAAGGGGAGTTTTTAACGGCAAACTCCGGGAACTGCCTTTATGCAGGTGCTGAGCTGGTCAAAAAACTGCAGATTACGCTGGGTGATGAAGTGAGTTTTGTCGGCGGTGCCAGCGACAACTCATTTGCCGCCGATATTTTCAGGCTCTGCGGTGTCTTTCGCACCGGCTCCTTTGAATTCGACTCGTCGGCATCATTTGTGGCACGAAGCTATTTTGACACCTTGATGTATGCCGAGAACAAAGCCTCGTACATCACCATTAAACTTGACGACGTGAGCAGGGCAGAAGAGATCAACGAGCAGATCACACAAGTCATAGACGGTGACTATGAGAGCCTGACCTGGAAGACCTTGATGTCGGCGATGGTCGAGGCTATGGAGGTCGACAGCGTCTTTGGCTACATCTCGATGTCACTCTTTTTTGTGGTCATCTTCTTTGTGGTGATGATCTACGGTTTTATCAATGTCAGCTCCCGTGTCAGAGAGTTCGGTACGATGCGCTGTATCGGGCTTTCGCGCAAGGAGGTCCGCTCGCTGCTTTTTTATGAGATCTTTATTCTCTCAACGGCCGCGATCATGGTCGCCGCGCCGATAGGAGGCTGCATCGCCTACTACTTCAGTGTCAACCCCATCATCATCGAAGGCATAAGCGAGACCTATAAGGATTACGGTGTTGTCTCCGACGAGATGCCGTTTGACTTTAACCTCTTTACCATCAGCTGGAACATTGCGGTGATCTATATACTCAATTTTTTCAGTATTATCTACCCTGTCACCTACATCAACGCGTTTAAACCCATAGAGGCGGCAAGACATGTATAGTGTTATCGTTAAGCTGGCATGGAACAACGCTTTTTTGCGCCTTCGACGCACGCTTTTGGTCATAGTGATGATCGCGGTAAGTATGAGCATGATGCTCAGTCTTCAAGGTATCTATGACGGTATGGCCATCAACATGATCGACAAGACCAAACGCAGCGACAGCGGTGAGATCAGTATCTATAACCCCGACTACCGGCTCAACAAAGTCCTGCAAAACAGCATTAAAGGTGCCGACAAGATCAAGGCGGAACTCGAAGCACGAAGCGAGGTTGACGCGGTGGTAACACGCTTCAGTGTGGAGGGGCTCAGCTCAACGGCTAGAAAGTCATCGTTTTCAAACATCATCGGTGTCGATCTTGACGATGAAGAGCGTTTCGGACGTTTCAGCGAGTTTCTGAAAGAGGGTGAGATCAGCTTTGCAAAACGCGGTGCCATCATCGGCAGCGAGCTGGCAAAGACATTGAAGATCCGCATCGGCTCAAAAGTGATCTTCTCCACTCAGGACAAAAACGGTGACATCAACGCCATCGCGGTAAAGATCAGAGGTGTTGTGATGACCAGTAACGTCGCACTCGACGGCACCGCGCTCTATATCGACGCGAAACGTCTGTACGACTTTTTGGGTGTTGACGAAGACGAGGCCACACAGATCGCCATTCGGACAAAGTCCGAGACACTTCAAGAAGAACTTGTAAAACAGTATGAAAGCCTCGATGTCAAAAACCTGTTAGAGCTCAGTCCGATGCTCAAGATGGTCGAGGAGGTGATGGTGATCTTTAACTCCATCACTTTCGGTATTGTCATGCTTGTGGTCTTTATCGGGATCCTCGGGGTGATGTATGTCTCTATTCTTGACCGCATCAGAGAGTTCGGCATTATGCGGGCTGTCGGGATGGAGTACAGGCTCATAAGAGTTCAGATCCTGCTTGAGGCGATGTTTGTGGGTCTGATAGGGTATTTTGCAGGTGCAGTACTGGGTGTGCTGGGTCTGCTTTACCTTCAGCATTTTGGTCTGGACCTTAGTGCCTGGGCAGAGGGGCTGGAGAGTTTCGGTTACGAATCGGTCATCTATGCGCACATGGAGTTAAGCTATTTTACAAATACCTTCTTCGCCATCATCGCAGCGTCGCTTTTAAGCGTTTTCTTGCCGCTTAGAAAGATCAAAACACTCAACCCTATAGAGGTCATAAAGGCAGAGACATGATACAACTTGAAAATGTACAGAAATACTTTTTTAGAGGCGAACCGAGAGAGATCCATGCGCTTAGAGACATAAACCTGCATATAGAAAAGGGAGAGTTTACGCTGTTTAACGGCCCTTCAGGCTGTGGGAAAACGACCCTTCTTAACGCTATCGGCGCGCTTGACGATGTGGACAGCGGAAAGATCTACCTTGAGGGAAGAGACATAGCAACACTGAATGAGAACGAGCGCACTACGCTGAGGCTGACAGAGATGGGCTTTGTCTTTCAGGCCTACAACCTTGTTCCGGTACTAAATGTGAGTGAAAACATCAGTTTTATTATGAAGTTGAGAGGGTTCAGCGACAAGGAGATCAAAGAGCGGGTCTATGAAGTAGCGTCGATGCTGGAGATAGACAACAAACTCGACTCTCTTCCAAATGCCCTCAGCGGCGGTCAGCAGCAGCGGGTTGCCGTTGCCCGTGCGGTGGCGGCAAAGCCGAAGATCATCCTGGCGGATGAACCGACGGCCAACCTGGACTCGAAGAACTCGACGGCCCTGATGGAGATGATGCGTTCGCTAAATGAGAAAGAGGGGGTGACGATACTTTTCGCCTCCCATGACGACTATGTCATCGAGAGTGTTCGCCGCATCATCAAACTTAATGACGGAGCCATTGTTGAGAGCTAAATATTCCATCGTTCTATTAGCACTTGCAGCAGTAACACTGTCTGCCGACCTTGACTACACGGTGACCAACACCAACTTTACGATCTCACAGCCTTCAGCCCTGCCGACAGATGACACCTCGTATCTTTATAACTATAACAGGCTCCGTCTGCGGAGTGATTACACCCAAGACAGCTTTTTTGCCACCTTTATCGGTGACGGTGTCAATTATGTGGGCGATGACTATGTCAACTCCCTCTCCTTTGACTATGTGAAACTGCAGGAGTCGGACACGCCGTTTAAGACACAGACCACCTTTTACGATTATGACAAGGGGATGGCCTATGCCAAACTGTACCGTCTCTACGGCGGGTATGAGGATGAACATAACCGTGTTGTCATAGGGCTGCAGAACATCACCATGGGAGTGGGGCGACTCTGGACACCGACCAACCTTTTTAACCCGCGCAACACCTATGCTCTCGAACCTGACGAGACTTTCGGCGTTGCAGCGCTCTCATACACAAGGCACCTTGACGAGATGTCGCAAGTCACGGTAGTCGCGAGTCAAAAAGCAGACCGGAGTTTTAAATATGCAGCGGTCTATAAAGCTTATTTAGAGTTTGCGGATGTCGGGTTTGACCTGGTGAGTTCGGACGAGACCTTTATGGCAGGGTATGAGTTAGAGGCCAACCTTGGCGACACCGGTATTGAGGTGCGCAGTGAAGGTGCCTACATCAAAAACAACCGCATCAGCGTCTATCATCAAGACACCAATACCACACAGATAGAAGATGTTGCCTTTTTTCAGGGTATTGTCGGGGCTGATTACGGTTTTGAGAACGGCGTTACAGTTGTTTTTGAAGCTCTATACAGCTCAGAAAAGTTTGCCTATAACGAGGTACTGCCTAACCTCGACTCTGAGGTACTGCCCAACCTTGTCTACTCCCAGTTTTATATGGGAGCAACGATGAGTTATGCGTTTAACCTGTTTTTGGACGGCTCTATAGTCTACATAGAGAGCTTTAATGACCAAAACTCGCGCTTCATCTCGCCGACAGCGACCTATACGTTTAACGACTACAACACATTCACGCTGGGAGCGATGCTGCAAAATGGTCCGAGTGACAGTGAATTTGGAGCGTTCGGCAACACCTATTATTTCCGGTACGAACTCTCTTTTTAGAGATCACAGTATAGCACTTCAGTTCGCAGTGACTTGTATGCTTCTCAGGGCTATATAACCTCTTGCAGCGCAAAGATAGGGCTCTATAGCTGTTAACTTTAGCATAATCCATGGTTTTTAGTTCTTTTTAATCCTGATTGATTTAGTATGTTATATAAGAATATAATATATAGCTATAGACTATAGAGAGGGTTTTGATGTCATTAAAAAAATTTAACGCGTTTATTGTTCTTATCTCTCTGACAGTAATGACATTGCTCTATCTCTATATTGCAGAGCTTCTTCAAAACAATATTGATGCCCAGGTCAAGAACAATGTCCGCTCAACAACGGTAGAGTTACGCCAGCAGTTGCTGAACAATTTCAACACGCTTCAGCAGCGTTTTGGCCACTATGAAGAGATCAGTCTGCAAAAGCTTCAGAGTGTCTCTGAACAGATAACCGAAGATACGACCAGTGTCGATCTTATAGCTATGGCAAGCTTGATCAACAAAAATGTCTTTGACGGACACTATGAGATATACATCATCAATGAAGACAAGGTCGTTACAAAGAGTACGTCCCAGGCAGACATCGGGCTTGATTATAAAGAGTACCCGTACTTTTCAAAAGAGCTGGACCAGCTTAGGTCAGGGAGCATTGAGTACAAAGTCTCTGCACCGACCTTTGATGAGTATGCTTTAGACATAGCACAATACTATATTGGAAGCATAGACAACAACAAGTGGTTGGTGATCGGGTTTGTTCTGCCGTTTAGTGAATATGTCAACTACAAAACAGAAGACCTGAAAGAAGTCTTTCCTTCCTTGCAAAACCTGGACCTTTTTATTTTGACGTATGACAATCTTCAGTATATCAACAATAAAGTACAAAAGAAGAAAGACTTTAACAGAGCCATGGTGAACAAAGAGCGCCATGCCGCGATGATCATGAGTGACGTTGGTATAACGGCAGCTGCGCAAAGCTCGCCTATCGAGGCCATAGCAGAGAGGTTTACGGAGCAGAGTATTACGTTTCTGCATAATGATGCAAAGAAGGAGAGTGTTGTCTACTCTCTGGTGGAGAGCAGTTTTGAAAACCCTTCAGACGACTTTATGCTCATAGCAAAAGTGCAGTTCGACCAGAAGTTCTATCTTGCAGAGTATGCTGAACTTAAAAACCTGATGTACCTCTTTATCACCTTGATCTATATTTTCATGATCTTGGGATTTGCAGTGATGTACAAAACGGTCATTCAGAAGATCAGCGGTATTGAAAAACAGATGTACATCGACAACCCTATCGCTATGGACGGTTTTCTCTTTAGCGAGTTCAGCTATTTTATAAAGCGTTACAACAGCTTTTTGCTCCGCTGGAAAGATGAAGTCCGTCATCTCAACAAGATAACCATGCAAGACGAGTTGACCCAGTGTGCCAACCGCCGCTATTTCAATCAAAAGATAAACGAACAGATCGACCTTTTCAAACGTTACGGCGAAGAGTTCTCCATGATCATGTTCGACATTGACGACTTTAAGTCTATCAATGACACCTACGGACACAGCAAAGGCGACCTTGTTCTAACCAGCATGGCAAAAGATGTCACTAAACAGCTGCGTCTCAGTGATGTGCTGTGTCGTATCGGCGGTGAGGAGTTTGCCATCATCTTGCCTAAGACAAACCGCGAAAGCGCCATCTTTGTTGCTGAGAAGATCAGAGAGGTCATTGAAAAACAGAACTATATAGATGGCATAAAAGTGACGATCAGCCTTGGTGCGGAGAGTTACATGGAAGAGTATGACTTTAACTCTTTTTACACGACTGTCGACGGTTTCCTTTACAAGTCTAAACACAGCGGCAAGAACTGTGTTAACAGCAGTATCAGCATCAGCTCTTAATACGTAAAGAGCGCAAAACTATAAAAAGAAAAGCATCTCTTGGCTTTCAGGTATAAGAAAACTAAATATTGATATAAATGCAGACGTAAAATTTGTATACATGATCAGAGGACACCGATACCATGAAAACCGTCATAAAGATATTTTTAACCGTAAGCCTTTTTGCCATTGCACTTCACGCCCAGGCACCGACCAGCGAAGTTGTCGTCAACAAGATGATAGAAGCGTATGGCGGAGAGAAGAGCATTATGCAGTTGAATAATTATGAGCAGTTCTGGCATATCGAGACCAAGACAAGAGACACCAACGGTACGGACACCCGTGCGGTTCACATGCCGATCCTGCTTAGGACGGAACTTGTCTACCCGCACAAGACCGAGGTCAGAACGTTGATCAACGATTACGGGACAAAACAGTTCGGTCAAAAAAAGGTCCAGGCTGAAGGTGCCATGCTTGATGCCATGAAACTGCAGCTTATGCGGCTCTTTCACCCTCTGGTACTAAAAGAGAAGCTCGGTGACATCACGCTATCAGAAACGTCTGAGCACTATGTTCTTGACCTGAAAGCCGGCAGCATAAGTGCTGAGTACTTTGTCTCTAAAAAGAGCTACTTAATCGAAAAAGTGGTCGGGCACCTCAAGATGGGCTCTCAAGGGATGGAATTTTTAACGCTCTATGAAGACTATACGTCTCTTAACGGTGTCATGCTGCCCCGTAAAGAGGTCAAGTACGCAGGCAGTGTCAACACGGCTGTTATGCGTCTGCAAAAGATGACGTTCACAGCCCCTCCTCAAAAACACAGATAGACTTACACGTTTATCTGGAGGTATTGAAGATCGCTGCAATACATCGCCATTAACATTCTTGAGCTATTATTCCCCCATTCAAAAACAGGATCTTACATGCCAATAGAACCATTCCTCTCATTCGGACTCTTTTTCGTGACGGCTGTCGCAATTGTCGTCGTCTTTCTCTACCTTTATGCTCTTGTCACGCCTTATGATGACTACAAGCTGATCTTTCAGGAGAACAACACCGCAGCTGCCATTGGCTTTGGCGGTGCTATTGTCGGCCTTAGTATCCCTCTGTATAGTGCGCTGATAAGCTCTGTCTCTTATGTCGACTTTATCATCTGGGCGGGTGTTGCGATGTTCATCCAGCTTATCTTTGCTTTTGCTATGACCCGCACCGGCGGCAAGTTCTCTTTTGAAAAACAGATCAGCAACGGGGTTGTCCCTGTTGGTGTTTTGATGGCATTTTTATCTGTCTCAATCGGCTTGCTTAATGCCGGTTCGATGAGTTACTGACCATACACGCAAACCAGGTACAGATAATGTCAGACCTCTTCAACAAAAAAGCCGACGACTGGGATGTCAACGATGTCGTTAAACAGCTCTCGACGGCTATTGGTGCCTCCATACTCAAACATGTCCCTCTTGATGCTGAGATGGAGGTGATGGACTTTGGCGCAGGTACGGGTCTTGTCTGCTCGCATGTCGTCCCTTTGGTCCGTAAGGTCGTAGCGGTAGACATCTCCGAAGCGATGTTGGACAAACTGGTCTCCAAGCCGGAGTTCCACGGCAAGGTAGAAGCGCTCTGTCAGAACATCCTTGACAACCCCATCGATGCTGAATTCGACCTTATTATGAGTGCTATGGCGATCCACCATGTCGAAGATACCGACAAGCTCATCCAGAGGTTTGCCGAACATCTTAAGCCGGGCGCAAGGGTCGCTTTGGCTGACCTGGACAAAGAGGACGGGACCTTCCACCCCGAAGATGTTCAGGGTGTTTTCCACCTGGGTTTCAACCGTGATGAGTTTCAGACTATCCTTGAAAAACACGGCTTTGAGAGCATCCGTTTCATAACGGCACACACGGTCAACAAACCGGAGAAA
>JBDLJE010000037.1:0-23048 GCA_039714575.1 Campylobacterota bacterium
ATGTCTAAAAATTTTGATCTTGGCGAACCCAAAAAGATATCATCAGCATCTTCAAAAAGTGCTGCGTATTTCTCATAATCTTCCATATTTATATTTCCCATATTTTTAAAATTTTGTGATTATACCACTCGGGCGCTTTATTACACCACTAAGGTGTAATAGTATCACTTTCAACACTTTAGCTCGCAGGGCTTTTAATCCGATAAACAACCGCGTACAGGATTGGAACGTAAATAAGGTTTAAGACTGTCGCCCAGGTAATACCGAAACCGAGGGCAACGGCCATCGGCTGCAGGATCATCGCTTGGCCGGATGCGAAAAAGATCAAGGTCGAGAGTCCAAGCACCGTTGTGATCGAAGTCAAAAGGATCGGACGAAGACGTGTTTTAGCCAGCTTTACCAGCTCCTCCAGGTCTTTTGCTTTTTTGATAAAACTCACCATAATAAGCCCGTCATTCACCACAACCCCGGCCAAGCCAACGATCCCGATCATTGAGGTCATCGACATGTTAAGACCCATAATAAAGTGGCCGACATAGACCCCCAGGATCACCAGCGGAATGGTACTTAAGACGATCAAGGACTGTTTGATAGAGTCAAAGAGCCAGATCAAGGTGATGAAGATCAAAAAGATCGCCATAACACCCGCTTGCGCCATCTCTCTCTGGTTTTTCTCATTCTCCTGCTGCTCACCTTTGACCTCAACACTAAAGCCGTCTTTCTCCAACGCCTCAATAGCCGGTCCAAGTTTTTGCATCGCCTCAGCCGCCATCAGTTTCTCTTTGTCCAGAGAAGCAAAGACGGAGCGGATGCGCTTACCGTCCTCTTTGATGGTGTTGACATAACCCTGTGTCAAAATAAAGTCGCACACCTCACGCAGAGCGACATAACTTGCGCTCCCGGGGACTTTGACCTCCATCTGGTCGAGTGATGAAAGGGTGTCTTTATGACTTCCCTCAACGCGGACACGGACCAGTCCGCTATCGTTAAACATCTTGCCGTATTCACTTTTGAGGTAGTAAGTGCGCAGTTCGTTGGTGATCAACTGTTCGTTGAACCCTAGCTTTTGACCATAGGCATTGACCCTGAGTTTCAACTCTTTTTCACCCACATCAGCATCATTACCGATATTGATCAGCCCGTCAACACCGAGCATCGCCTTCTCGAGTTCACCCACCGCAACGACGATCTCTTCATCACTTTTTCCACTGATACTGATCTCAACGTCATGAGCGACAACACCCGTACCCTGTACGTCAGTGTTCAGCTCTTCATACATCAATTCACCATCGATCTCTGCTGTTTTCAACGGTTCCATCCACGCTGCAATATCGTTTTTAATGCTATAAGCCGAGCGTTCCCGTGTTAAGAGCGAGGCATCATAGTCTATGGAGAGATAAGGGTTGATATACTCGTTAAAGATGTTGTCCGGTGCACGTTCATGCAGTTCAATAAAGATATGGAAAAGGTTTTCACCGATCTCCGGCTTGTTTTTGGCATCCATGCGCAGACCGATAACCGAAGTCACAGAGATATAATCTTCATCGTCCAGTTTATCCAGCAGCACTTTTTCGATCCTGGTCACTAACTGTTCCGTATTTTCAAGATCGTTGTTGATGTTCACTTTTCCGGAGACATAGACCTGTGTCACATCAAACTCCGGGAAGAGCTGAAATTTTGAACTGCTGACCATCACGGCTGTTGCACTTAAAATCGAGACGACGATCACAATAAGCGAAAGAACTTTTTTACGTAAAAGGCGTGTTAAAAAACTATTGTATTTTGTATAGAGAGTATGCCATATGCCATGGGTCATATGCCCCTCCGGACGCAGTCGTAAAAAGTCATATGAGTGCAGCGGCAGAAAGTAGAACGCTTCAAAGAGCGAACTGATCAAAAGTACCGAGATCATGATCGGCAAGATACGGATGAATGTCCCCATATCCCCCGTCAGCATCAACATCGGCAAAAAGGCGAAGATCGTGGTCAAGGTGGCCGTCAAGACCGCCGGGAACATCTCAGTCGCACCGACGATCGCCGCTTCACGCCTCTCCATCCCCTCTTCCATGTGACGGTAGATGTTCTCTGCGACAACGATCGCTTCATCCACCAGCATCCCCAGGGCGATCAAAGCTCCCAGCAGCGAGAGCATGTTAAGACTGTGCCCTGCCGCCTCCGTGACAATAAGTCCGATCATAAAAGAGAGCGGGATCCCCATTGCAACGACCAGGGCGATACCCCGGTTGACAAAGATAAGCATCGCTACAAAGACCAGCATCAGACCGAACATGATGTTGGCAAAGACGGTGTTCAGACGGTTTTTGATCCAGACAGAGGTGTCGGTATAGATATCAAAAGTGATCTGCGGGTACCTCTTTTCATACTCGTCTAAAAGAACACGTATCTCTTTGGTCAGCGCGATCGCATTACCCGACTTGGACTTTGTGATATTGATAGAGATATTTCGCACACCGTTGTAATGCGAAAGCTCACTCTCATCACTCAGCTCAAAGGAGATGTCGGCGATGTTGCCGAGACGAATGTGCTGAGCACCGACATTGATCATGGTGTCTTCGAGGTTTGAACGGTCTTTCTCTCCGTTGTAAGTAGAGATGTAAAGGTGTTCACCCTTCTCTTTGATCGTACCGATCGGGAAGATGGAACTGAGGTTCTGCACCGCCTGCACCACACTGCTTATATCCAGACCATAAGCACGGATCCGGCTCTCATTCAGACGCAGGACCAGCTCCTCATCAGAGTCACCGCGGATCGAGATCTCGCTCAGCTCTTTAAACTGCGAAAGATCGCCTTTAAGCTCGTCAGCATATTCCAACAGCTCTTTGGTCTCAACATCACCGGCAATAGCGATCAGCACAAGAGGAATTGTCTCCACATGGATCTTGGCAATAGGTTCACTCATATCTGCCGGCAGGTCACGTTTAGTCTGGGCAATGATGTCTTTGACATCTTGCAGGACCTTAATGTTGTCCGAACCGGGTTTGATGTCCGCCATGATCGAGAAGGAGCCGTTTTTTATACTGGTCTTGACGGTGTCCAGTTCGTTGATGTTTTTGAGGTCATCTTCAATGGTCCCGACGACCATCTTGTCGAGCACATTGGCCGATGTTCCGACATAACCGCCATTGATGGAGATCTTGTCCATCTGTATGGGCGGAAAGATCTCTTTGGGGATGTTGATGTAGGCAAAGATGGAGAGCAGCAGTACAAACAGCAGCAAGATGTGGTTTAAGAGCGGCTTGTCAATAGCAAATTCAATTATACGGCGGATCATCTTTTAGCCTCAATCCTCAAACATCGTGTCGAGAACCTGGTTTTTAAAACGGATCGACTCGACCTTGGTCTTTAAGATGCGGTTCTCCTCTTTTAAGACATTATACTCACCCGTCAGTACGGCGATGTCACGGCTTTTATAGTAGACCTGCGACTGCAGATAGATCTTGGGAAAAAGCAGCAGCCAGGCAATAGCGAGGATAAGCAGGGTCATAAAGAGAAAACGCCACCCCATCTTGTTCTCAACGTTCTGGAGTTTATGGTGTTCTTTGACTTCATTGAGTATAAGATCTTTTTCGTTCATCAGGCACCCATCTCAAAGACACGCAGTTTCGCACTTCTGCTTCGGGCATTCTCTTTTAACTCATCTTTCTGCGCTGTCAACGGCTTTTTGGTAACGCTCTTTCCTTTAGCATGGTCGTTTCCGCAGCTGCATCGCATCGCTTCGGGCGGGCAGATACATGACTTTTTCCACTGTGAAAAACGCTGTTTGACCATGCGGTCTTCGAGCGAGTGAAAAGAGATGATCCCGATGCGGGCATGAGGCAGGTCAGCCTCACCGATAGCATCGAGCAGGCGCGAAAGCTCACCCAGTTCATCATTGACCTCGATCCTGATCGCCTGCATCACCAGCGTGGCCGGATGGATCTTTTTACCGCGCGGGCCAAAAGGTTTGACCACATCACTAAGCTCTTTTGCCGAAGTATACGGACGGTGTTTAACGATCGCCGAAGCGACCTGCGCCGCATTGCGGATCTCGCCATACTCGCGCAAGATGTATTCCAGCTCTTTTGGCGAATACTCATTCACGACCTCAGCCGCACTCAAGGGTGCGTCTCTGTCCATACGCATGTCAAGGGTCTCACTCTCGTACGAGAAACCGCGATCTTTCTGGTCAAGTTGAAGTGACGAGACACCGATGTCCGCCAGTATCCCCCTGATGTTCTCCGCACCCTCTTCAGCAATAATGGTCTTGATGACATCTGAAAAACGCCCTTTTTTGATCCGTGCACGATCACCAAAAGGAGCCAGCCGTTTTGTCGAAAAATCAATAGCCGTCTGATCCTGGTCAATCCCGATCAAAGTGATCTTCTCATTGGCTTCCAACAGCATCGAACTGTGCCCGCCGTACCCCATCGTACAATCAACAACAATACCGTCCTCAATGCCTTCAAAGGCTTCGATGACTTCTCGATAAAGTACGGGGATATGCGGGATCTCTGACAATATCTGTCCTTGTTTATTATTGGGCTTATTTTACTCTATAGGTGCTTAATATTTTGGAAAACAAAATTTTACAGGATATTCATCAATCATGATGTTGATTTGCAGGGTCGGTTCTAACCGACCGTTTTAATATCTGTTTGGCTTATCTATTCTATTGATCTACGCAAACCGCTCCATCAAGATAAGATTTACTTAAATGTCGCTAATATGTTTAAAATTATGACAATTTGTCATGTTGCATTCTATTTCACCCAATACCCTGGCATTTTTAATGCTTGTGTATCTATTGTAAATCAGAATATACTGACACTTTGAGCATGAATAAATAGTTGGAAATCATCGGAGGAGAGTACTTGAAAGCACTCAAAAGCATACGTGACAAAATATTTATCGGGCTTATTCAAGGTATTGGCTTTGGTCTCGTTTTTGGCTTACTTTATAATTATACTTCTAATTCTTCTATTCAAAAGATTATAGATACTACACATGACAATACTAGACTTAAAAAAATAGTTATTCAAGACCATAAAAAAGTTATTAGAGATAATAAAATAATAATTCTCGGTAGTTTGAAAAACAATAATCCTGATGGGCAAAGAGGGATAAGTGTTCAAGTAGATATTTATGATGCTAAGCGTTTTGTTGAACAGTGCCGAAAAAATATCAAAGGAACTTTGAAACCTCAAGAAGTGCGTAATTTTAAAATATCTTGTGATGGCATAGTTAAGCATGATAGTTACGAAGTTTATTTACTTAATAATTTTGGAAGGTAACATAATGAATACAATAAAAGAGATTTTTAAAAAAATAGGTTCAGGCTTGTTGTATGGCATTGGAATAGGTATTAGCGCAGGGCTATTGGTCACATTTATTAGCCTATACTTTGGGCCTACAAGTCTATTTAATGCCAATAAAGCAGAAAAGAATCTAGTGATTACAGAGCATAGGGATATTAAACGTAATGACAATGTTTATATTTTCGGAACTGTAGAAAATCAAACAGATGAAAAAGTACGGTCATTTAATATTCAAGCTGATTTTTTTGATGGCAACGGTACTTTCATAGATCAATGTAAATTGTATGTATCTACTTTTCCATCAACAAAAACATACAATTTCAAAATATCCTGTAACTATTGTGACAAAAAAACTCCTATCAAGTATAGTTCTTACAAAGTATATGTAACAGAAGGGCTGTAATGTTTCTAACAAAGCACCGCACCCCAATCAAAACCCGCAAGCTGATTTTGATCGGTGACTTTAAATGTTAAAGCAAAACACAACTACGTAAAACGCTCCATCACAAAATCTTTAAAATGCTTCATCAATGCTGACTCAGCACGATCTTTGCGCTTCACCAGGGTAAAGTCGCGCTCGAAGGCCATGTTTTTGACATTGACTTCAAAAAGTTTCCCTTCCTTAAGTTCATTGGCCACACAGATCCTAGGCAGTGCCGAGACATAGGCATCATCACTTAAAAGGAAGTTCTTGATAGCTTCAGTGTTTTCAAACTCCATAAATATATTGATCTCCCTGTCAAGCGGGGCAATAGCATTTAAAAAAACCGAACGCGTCCCGGAACCTTCCTCTCTCAAGATCCATTTCTTATGCAGAAGCTGATCCATAAACAGGGTCCCTTTCTCATGAAAAGACCTGTCACGGCTCACCACGACTAGTTCGTCTTGTGTCAGAATATTACACTCTATAGCACCGTCAAGACAGTCACCTTCTATAAAACCAAGGTCGCACTCCCCGCTTTTCACCTGCCTTATGACATCAGACGTATTGGCACTTTTCAGTTTAACGCTCAAACCCTCATAAGCATTGAGATAGTCATTTAGCAGGTAGGGCATCAGATAGTCCGCAATGGTGACACTTGCTGTAATACGCAGCTCACCCATTAGCTGTGAAGCGTTAAAGTTGGCATAAACTTCTTTAAGGCCTTCCACATGTGTTTTGCACCGCTCCAACAGGAGGTGTCCCCTGTCATTCAAGATCAACTTTTTACCAATGCGGTCAAAAAGCTGCTCTTTTAACTCTTTTTCCAACTCACGTATGGACATCGAAACGGCCGACTGACTCATCTCATACTCTCTGGCCGTCTCGACAACCCGCTCTGTTCTGGCTAAAGAGATAAATAGTTCTAACTGTTTAAACGAATACATCATCAACCTCTGTTCACTGTTTTTTCTTATATTGTTTACTAATGTTCAATTATTTTGTCTATTATATCACTTATATTTTGTTTTGCCTCCTCTCAAGGCCGTCAGTCCAAAGTATTTTGGAGAGGCAAAGTTGACAAAATGATCATGCACTTTTTCACACTTCTAATCAAATAACTTCTACCGATCCATCTAAAATCTACAGGTTTGTTCAGAGGTCTCAATTGTGCTAGAATAACACCATGAACAAAGCCCGACTAAACAAACAACTATCCACTTTTGCCCTCTCCATGTTCCGTAAAGATTTTTACGGGATCTTCCACGGGGCACTCTCGGCCAAGACCGAAAGCAACCGTTTTGTCATCAACACCAGAGAGACCATCTTTGACGCTATCGATGACGAGCACCTCTTAGAGCTCTATTTTGCCAAGGACTATCGTTGGAATGATGCCAGTGTTGATGCGGGTATCCATAAAGGGATCTATAAAAATATCACCGATGCCAAGTTCATCACCTTCTCTATGCCGCCCTTTGCCACTGCGTACTCACTAGAGCACAACATCATCGACCCAAAAGACTATTTCGGCCATCAAGAGCTGGGACAGATCACCATCTACGACCCTAAAAACTTCGATGACTGGTACGACCGTGCCGTCACCGAAATACCACAATACTTCCTGAGTCACGACACTAACATCATGGTCATACGGGGATACGGCGTCTACGCCTATAACCGTAACCTTCATGAAATGGCGAAACAGTTGGCTATTTTGGAAAAAAGCTGTCGTTTGTTGATGCTGGAGAACGAAGATAACGGTGTGGGGTTTGATTATTAGCGTTAAGCGTTAAGCGTTAAGCGTTAAGCGTTAAGCGTTAAGCGTTAAGAAAGATGGCGAAGCTCATCTTAAAAAGTTCTTGTACTGGTAAAGAGGAGGTCATCCGCCGCAGGTACTTCGTACATCTGCTTTGGTTCCGACCCTAAAAAAGCCAAGCAATTGGCTTTTTCTTAACGGTTCTCAGGTGCAGATTGTGCAAAACGTTTGACCGACTGCGCACTAATGTGCGCCGAGAGTCAAACTTTTGTGCAAGATGTGCCGAAGCTGTAACTTTTAACTTTTACTGGAAGTTTGTGTAGACAGCTTGAACATCCTCGTCTTCGTCCAACTTCTCTAACATAGGTTGCAACACATCTTCCTGCTCTTCAGTAAGCTCAATAGGCGTATTGGCAATATACTCAAGCGTCGCTTTTTTCAACTCAACGCCCATCTCTTCGAGCGCATGTGTCATGTTACCAAACTCAGTATAGTCGGTATGTACAATACAGACACCCTCTTCGGATTCGATCTCTTCTAGACCCGCATCGATAAGCTCAAGTTCTAGCTCTTCAATGTCCATCTCTTCGCCCATCTCAAACTCAAAGATCGCTTTACGTGAGAACATAAAGTCAAGTGCGCCTTTGTTCAACATCTCACCCGCATTTTTGTTGATAATGTTCTTGACATTGGCAACAGTACGGGTGTTATTGTCTGTCAGACACTCTACAAAGATAAGTGAACCGTTCGGCCCCTTACCTTCAAAGTTGACCTCAAGCATATCTTTAGCATCTTTACCTGTAGCACGTTTAATCGCAGCAGCGATGTTGTCTTTAGGCATGTTCTCCGCTTTAGCGTTCAAGATCGCTGTACGAAGTTTCGGGTTCATCTCCGGCTCGCCGCCACCCTCTTTTGCCGCTTTTTCGATCGCTTTTGCCAACTTAGGGAAGACACGAGACATGTTCCCCCAACGTTTCATCTTTGCTGCTTTACGGTATTCAAAGGCTCTACCCATGAGATGCTCCTATATAATATATAAATATGACGCGATTATATTCAATCTTGACTTTAGGGCACCTCTAATAGACCTCTTTGACTCTTCCGACTTCACCGCTCATCAGACGGACTTTGATGCCGTGCGGATGTGAAGCCGACTTGGTCAGGATGTCACGAACGACACCGTCGGTCAAATAACCGGTGTCCTGGTCTTGTTTAAGAACGATAGCAACACGTTTGCCGCTGATGATGTTCTTACGCAGTTGACCGTCCATTATGACTCTTTTGGTGTGTAGCTGAGTACTTTTTTGATAGTGTCTACCGAACAGAAGAAGAGCGCATCAAACACAGGATTGATACGCGTTGTCTCTTTATCCACGATATCAAACGGGTGAAATGTAAATCCTTCACCGTCTTTTTGGTTTTTAGGCGTGACCACAAACTCGATAGGCTGCAGTGTACGAAGAAGGTTCATCACCTTTTTAAAGGACTTGTCATCTTTATCCGGCAGAAGGTTTCCGTCTTCATTTTCAGTAACACGTACATTTGCAAGCAAAGTGAACTTGTCTTTAAAGATCACCTTCTCCCACTTCACAATACCGCGAGAGAACCTGAACTCGCAGTGCTTAGCTGTCAATGGATGCGGCTTGGTCTTGCGGATAGCCTCAAGAAGCTGAAGAAAAAAATTCGTACCGCCAAAAGCGTCGGCACATTTAGCCAGTTGTTTATGGTACGCGCTCTTAGCCGCATCATCCAAGTTGTTGAAGTCGCACATGGGCACTTCCTTTTTGTAATATGAGTGCAATTATAGTGAAAAAGAGAGTTATATCTGTTTATGCCGTAATACTTCGTGTCAAGATCTATATTCTTCGCTAAACGTAATACAACTATGCTATAGTAAACGCCATGAACAAGACCCTGCTCGCAGCCGA
Organism: Campylobacterota bacterium; assembly: GCA_039714575.1. Lineage (GTDB taxonomy): Bacteria > Campylobacterota > Campylobacteria > Campylobacterales > Sulfurimonadaceae > Sulfonitrofixus. The sequence continues at coordinate 9,421 of JBDLJE010000037.1, forward strand.
ATTTACCTTTATCTTTGTCTTTCCCCCGCTACTTGTAGTAACGGGGTTGCTGCCTAAAGAGGGGATCATGCCGATGCTGTGGGTTATCTCGCTCTACGCCTACCTGTTTTTGCGCAGCAGCAAGATAAAAGTATTGGCGATCGATTTTGACAAGAAAGCACTCTATATTGTCATAAAAAGATTCCTTGTCGTCAGTATGGCGATGACTCTTTTTATATTGTTGTATATGCCCGAGCAGTTTTTGACCTTGCCTAAAAACAGACCCTGGTTTTGGCTGACCGTTATGCTCTTCTACCCCATACTCTCGGCATTTACACAAGAGGTCCTGTTTCGAAGCTTCTTCTTTCACCGCTATAAAAAGTTTTTTAAAAAGCGCCTGCTCTTGTTTGTTATTGTCAATGCTCTCACCTTCGCCTATGTCCACATCGTCTTTGGCAACTGGATCGCCGTCACTCTTACCTTCTTCGGAGGGCTCTTGTTCGCGCAGACCTACCTGAAGAGCCGTTCAACCTTGCTGACAGCCATAGAACATTCGCTTTACGGCAACACGCTATATACCCTTGGACTGGGACACTACTTTTACCACGGTGCGAATATCTAGAATCTTTTCAAAACAATCTACCTATAAAAATATCTACAAAATCCTCGACAACACAGTACTCTACGATTTAATATGATAATTCTATACTCTGTTACCGCTATCAAGTTTGAAGGTTTTTAAGGTAAAAAATATCTCAATTTCCATACAATCGAATATTCTAAAACAAACACACTCGATTATAATAAAATGTTATAATAGAAGAGTACAAAGAAAGTTGTATAATGAACAACAAAAAAAACATCCTTGTTGCCGATACCGATTTACAACTTGTCGCTTTTTTACAGGAGAGGATAAAAGACAAGCGCTTTCACTTTATCATAGCAACAAGCTATGACTATGTCGTTGACCTGCTTGAGAGTGTAAGCTTTTTCGCTGCGATCATTGATTTTGAGATGCAGAGCGATGAAAAGGGAAAGGTTGTTGATTATGTTCTTAGCAAGCACATCCCTACTATCGCCACCTTTGATGAATTAAGTGACAAACAGTATAAAGAGATATCACAATACCCCGTTATTGACTATGTTATTAAAAACAATTTAGCGGGCAAAGAGTACTTGTCAGAGCTGCTGCAGGGGCTGGAGTCTTTTTATCATAAAGAGGTCCTGCTCTGCTGTAATGCAACCTACTCACCGGCTTCCGAATCGATACTCCAAATATTCAACTCCCTGCTGTTTAAACCCATCATAAAAACTTCTGCCAATGAAGCGTTAACTATACTGCAGGAGAATCAATCCATCAAGATCATCTACATCAATGAAACCCTGCAAGATGAAAGTGGATTATGGCTCTGCCGAGAGATCAAGAACCGTTATCCGGACCGTGATCTGATTATTTTCGGCGGTGCTCAGATCAACATGGATACCCAAAAATTCAAAAAACTGAGAGGGGCGTTTTTCAAAAGCGGCGTGACCGATTTTTTCGCCGAATCGATTGACAAGGAGAGGTTCAACACCCATATTTTGAGTATGACGAAAAACCTCAAACAAAAAGAGTCACTCAGCAGTTATATTGAGACGGTTGACCGTTATGTATTGATCTCTATTACCAACCTAAAAGGTGTTATTGTTTACGCAAGCGACGCATTTTGTGATATCAGCGGGTATTCCAAAGAGGAGATGATCGGAAAAAACCACAATATCATTCGCCATCCGGATATGGACGCATCGGTGTTTAAAGAGTTGTGGGCGACATTAAAATCTGAAAAACCATGGAAAGGTGAGATCAAAAACAGGAAAAAGAACGGAGATCACTACTGGGTCTCTGTCTCCATAGAACCGGTACATAATGACAAAGGCGACGTTATCGCCTACCAGTCCGTCCGTTTCGATATTACCGATAAGAAAAAGGTTGAAGAGCTCTCCATCACAGACCGTTTGACCGGCATCTACAATCGTCGCAAATTTGACGAAATACTGCACTACGAATTCACCCAAAGGCAGCGGCACGAAAAAGGGCTCGCGTTGATTATGGTCGACTTCGACTATTTTAAAAAGATAAATGACAAATTCGGTCATCAAACAGGAGACAGTGTTCTTGTTAAAACGGCGGAACTATTACAGTCATCCATACGAGCAAGTGACTCAGTCTACCGTTGGGGTGGAGAAGAGTTCTGCATTATCAGCCCGGCTACCGATGCCGAAGGGGCCCTCATACTGGCTGAGAAAATCCATATGGCGATTGCCGACTTTGATTTTGGCGATGTTGGCCAACAGACAGCGAGCCTTGGCCTTGCCATCGCGCAAAAAGATGACACGATCTTCTCGTTTGTAAACCGGGTAGACGAAGCGCTCTATAAGGCCAAATCACTGGGTAGGAACCGAATAGAAATGGGGTGATCAACTGATCTTTAGGTGCAAGTATAAACCTTGTCTTAGTGACTTCGCACAAGTGCCGCGAAGTCTATCTCTTCTTTTTTTTCCTCTTTTTTAGGCTCAGGTTCACCGCTGAAGACATAGTCGCCGTTTTTTAGTATACACCCTTTCATACCGGGTACACACGGCTGTTCGACACGTTTGCAGTAGCCTTTATAGTCATGTTGACAGCTCCAGCCCATAAGAAACCTTTTTTATTATTGAGTAATTATAGCATTAATGGTCAGAGGTAGTAAGTGCAGGTAAATATAAGCAGAGACATCTGCAGTTTGATTTTGATCTCCATAAGACGCTACTCTTTTCTTGTAAAACTCCAGTTATATATAGAATTGACATTGCCTATAGACTACAGCTATAATTATTACAGATACAGATGTCATTTAACACCTAAAAGAACTTAAATAAAGTAGAGGAGTGTACTCATATGATCTCTTTTAACCGTTCCTCAGAACCTCTGAATGAGCTGAACTTCGAGAGACTCAACCGGTCTCTAAATGCACATATAGAGATGAATTCAGAGCTGAAACAGAGAAACGAAGAGCTTAAAGAAGAGATGATCGCACTTCAAAAAGAGCTGTCACAGTTTAAACAAGAGTACAGAGAACAGCCTCTCTCAAAGCTAAAGGTGCTTCAAGATGAGTTAATGGCTTTGTTGGAAAGTATTGACACCATCATTGATACATCTGAAGAAGCGGTTTTAGAACATCTGACAAAAAAAAGCAAAGAGGTCTGTACCAGTTCTTTTGCTCTGCTGAACAGGTTAAAAGAGTTTGAAGATTATCCATCTGCACAAGAAGAGATACAGACTTAAACAGACAGTTTTGAGCTTTGTAAAACTCCCCAAGCTGGTGCTTGGGAATAAAAAAGAGCAACTACCTGATTACATCAGGTTTTCACACTCCGCACCTTGACACATAAACACACCCTGCAGCGGTGTTCCGCCTGTCTCAAGTGTACGCGTCACTTCCAGCGTCTCCAGGTTCAACTCATAAAAAACGCCATTGTCCGTTGCGAACGCATAGAAGAAGTTCATATCAGGATGGACGAAACTTGAATGCGACTGCAGGATCTCACCGTTGATCGACTCACCGCTTACTGTTATGTTTTTGATCTTTTGATGCTTTTGCGTATCTACGATCGTTACAAATGTATCTTTATGGTTTGTGACAACTGCAAGGTTTCTCTCCGGAACAAAGGTAGTATGTCCGGCACCCAGACCCGCTTCAATAGTTTTAATGACTGCCATCTGCGCCATGTTGATAACATAGACATTACCTTCGGTCGAACCGACATACATCACCTTGCCGTCAGGGTGGACATCAGCATGGTGACTTCCCATATCTTCAATGCCTTCTTCAGCAAGATGCGCCTCACCTACCAAAGTCAATGCATCATCTTCAAGAACATATTTCAAGATAGAAGGAGAGATACCTTGTTCTGGCGCACCTTCAGAGAGCGCATAGTAGCTAAAACGCTCTTCGCCTTTCAACGTCGATACATCTCTGTTGACAAAGTGGTGGACGGCAGTAGGCGTTTCGACGATGTCTAAAAATGTCACTTTCCATCCACTGTTTTTACCTTTTTTCTTCGTTACCTGGAACATTTCGATCGTTCTGTTCCCTCTGTCGATCAACGCGAACTTGTCATCACTGAACCAGAAGGGGTGACCGGTAGCGTTTGATCCGCCATAGTCGACAGGAAAAACCAGTGAACTGTCGCCCACCGTTGCAACGACCTTGTCGGTCTCAACATCAATAAGAGTTGCCAGAGGCTTGTCAACACCCGTGACTAGTTGCAGACCCAGTGCTGCATTATACGCCTCTGAAGATCTTGGGTAATGCTCAAGTTCAATAAGACCTAGAGGCTCCAAGGTAGACGCATCGATGACATCGATAGAGTTACTGGCTCGTGTAATGGCATAGACCTTGTCCAATGTTCCCGCCTGATCTACAGGATACGGGTCGACACCCTGTGTAATGACTTCGCCTGTTAACGTCATCGCTTCAACATCGACGACAACGACACGGTCAAGTAAACGGTCTCCGTAAAATGCTCTGATGCCGTATTCATCTTCTGCACTAACACCCTGTGCAAATATAGTTGTTCCCGCCAATACTGTCAGCAGTAATGATCCGAGTTGTTTTCTTAGCTTTTTCATGTTAGTCCTTTGCTATGAATTGATGAATTCTAATACAAGAGTGTTAGTCAAATGTAAGTCCATAGATCAAAATGAAGCCCTATTTCAGAGAATGTTATAAGAGAAACAAATTTTAGGTTATTACTTTTTTTTCGTTTGTTTACGGGCAATTTTATTTGGAGAAGGTATTCAATAAAGGTTTATGTATACATTCTCATCAGCAATGATAAGAATGAAAAGAGATAGGCTGAAGAGCATCTACACTATCGCAATATACTCTTCAATGGCTTTCAGGTCCTCTTTTTGCATAGAAACACCTTTGATCTGCTGCACCATGGCGACAACATCATCATGGACTCTTAGGTCAACACGCTTTTGGAACAGGGCCTGAGAGGCGATATAAGCGTGTACTTTCGTACGTTCAATACCCAGTTTTGTAGTGATCATATGTGTCAGAAGCGTTGCACTGTAGACATCTTCCACACTGTTTTGGGAAAACTCTTTTGCTGCCCGGTCTTCCAGGCCTCGAGAGACCAGTTCAGCTGCTATCTCTTGTTCAAAAGGGATAGGGATCTGCGAGACGATTTGAGCAGGCTGCGGAAGAGTCACCAAAGTCTCGCCAAAGACAACGTGAGAAGCAAATATAACGCTTCCGATAAACAGTATGCGGTTTCTCATAAATGCCCTTTGTTTTAAGTTCCTCTATTGTCTAATAATAGAGTAAACAGATGACAAAACAGTATATTAATATACTATTTAATAGCGATCCCTAAGATTGATTTTATCTTCTCTATTTTAACAGTGCTTTGTCAAAAACCGGTGGAGCTGGTTGGCAAACTCATGGGCATCTTTTTGGCTGAAGGGTTTAGGTCCCTTTGTCATCTCGCCACTCTCTCTGATCTTCTCCATGAGGTTGCGCATCGCCAGGTACTGTTTGATGTTGTCCACACTGAAAAGCTCACCGCGATGGTCGATGGCATGGGCTTTTTTAGCGATGACACGGTCAGCCAGAGGGATATCTGCCGTAATGACCAGGTCACCCTCTTCCACCATCTCGACGATCTGATGGTCAGCTTCGTCAGCACCCTGCTCGACGATGATATAGGTGACAAACTCGGAGTCACCCAGTGTGATCTTCTTGTTTGAGACCACATAGGCCGGCAGGCGAAGCCGTTCGATGGAACGAAGTACAATAGGTTTAAGCAAGTTTGGAAAAGCATCTCCGTCTATATATAAGGAGAGGCTTTTAGATGACATATAGCAGTACCATTAAAAAGTGACTGATACTTCCGCCCATGACAAAAAGGTGCCAGATAGCGTGGTTGAAAGGGAGCTTGTCCCAGACATAGAAGATAACACCGAAGGTATAAAAGAGTCCGCCGATCAACAACAGCCACAGACCGCCCGTCTCCATCACCTCGAACAGCGGTTTAATAGCGATAACGATCAGCCAGCCAAGCAGCAGGTAAAGCACTAAAGAGAGTTTTTCAAAACGCCCGGGATAAGCGAATTTCAGGTAGATACCAATGATCGAAACACCCCAAACCACTGCAAATATACTATAACCCAGAGTGCCACCGAGGGAGACAAGGGTTACGTGGGTATAAGAGCCTGCTATAAGAATATAGATAGAGGCATGGTCAAACTGCTGAAACTTCTTTTTGAGCTCATGATGGGTGATAGCATGATAAAGTGTTGAGGAGCCGTATAGAATGATCAAAGTCGTTCCAAAAAGAGCACTGGCAATAACAGAGATGACAGAATCGCTCATCGACGAGTAGGCTACCATGATCGTCAAAGCTGCAATACTGAGAGCTAGACCGACGCCGTGTGTTATTGCGTGCCAGATCTCTTCAGTCAGTGAAAACTTGTTTACACTATTGCTCATCGCCTGCCTTTTGATAGTCTGCGTTTTGACCGTTTGCCGCTTTTGAAAAAAGATATATAGAGTAAGTACATGTATGAGCCGAGCAGTAACATCACAGCAACTGCACGTACAAACCCTGCGATCAACCAATCATACTCCAAAACACCTAATTGAGAGAACATATACCAGAAATCATGCGTAGCACTGCCGCCTAAAAAAAACGGATAGAGATTTGGTGTTTGCGCATAGGACATGTACCAGGCGACATAGATCAGGTTCTGTGCAAGCCAGATCGAGCCTAGACCGCTTAAGACCATATTACCTCTTTTGTAATAGTAGTAGATAAAGATAAGCGGGAGTGCGAGCTGGAATAGCGTTCCGTTTAAAAACATAAAGAACTGAGGGCAAGGCAGAAGATAGCAGATACCGTGACCGGCCTCATGAACGATCATGTTGGCACCGTTTATAAGATTATGAAACGAAAGCATCACACCATCAAAGTTAAGACGAATGGCCTTTCCATGAACAGTGGCGACATAACTGTCACTGTATTTACTCAACCATATAATGTAAGGCATCAGCAGAAGCAGACCCATACGGACAGCCAGATCACCCGGTTTGGTAATGTTCACATCGTTTTGTCTGCTTGAACGTTCAAGCATCTCTTCGGTACTGATATTTTCCCAGTCGTTGTCTTGTTTCAATACGGTTTTAACCTTTCGACTCTACCGTCCGGGTACTGCATGCTTACATTACCTGACGGTGAATACTCACAGACCCAGACTTGAGAGCGGTCGCCACAAGCCACTGCCGCACAACCCAGTTCAGTTGTTGTGTTCCATATGACCTGAGTGTAGTGACCGCACATCTGACCTTTTTCACAACTGTTCGTCGCATAATCATACCACTGGACTTCATCATACCATGCCTGAACGACCTCTTGTTCTTTCAGCTTTTTAAGACTGCTGTGCCAGACCCAGTTGCCTTTGGCATCTTTTGCATTGGCTGTTTTAAAGGCACTTGACCAAAAAAGGTTCTCACCCGTTTCACCGACTTTGCCATAAGAGTGTACCATACCGCAGCCGTCAGCTTGAAGTTTTGCAGCCCACTTCTGTGCAGCTTTCTCCAGATGTTTTGAATATGTCAGTGCAGGTGAACCATACTTTTTACGCAGATCGTTATGGGCTTTTGTAATAGCCTCTGTATCGACCTTGATCTCTTCTGCATATATATAAGTAAGTAAAAGCGACAATACAAGGGCAAGCTTCATCATGATCTTCTACTATATCTGACTGATGGCATCATAGGCCGTATCCATCATAACATCAATCTCATCATTTGTGATGATATATGGCGGCATGAAATAGACAATGTGGCCAAGCGGACGAAGAAGAACGCCATGTTTTAATCCGTACTCATATACTTTCAGACCAATACGCTCACTAGCATCATAACCTTCCAACTCTATGGCCGCCACCATTCCACATTGGCGCACCTCTTTAACATTGGCCAAACGCTCAAATCTTTCCAATTTTGAAGCGATGTATTTAGTTGTTTCTCGGTTCTTAACTATAATATTTTCTGATTCAAAGAGATCGAGTGTTGCATTGGCTGCTGCACAGGCCAAGGCATTTCCTGTGTATGAGTGTGAATGCAAAAAGGCTTTATAGAGTTTATAGTCGCAATAAAAAGCGCTGTAAACTTCGTCGGTTGTTAGTACGACAGAGAGCGGTAGATAGCCGCCTGTAAGCCCTTTTGATAACACAATGTAATCCGGTGTTATACCGGCCTGCTCACAAGCGAACATCGTACCTGTCCTACCGAAGCCTGCCATAACTTCATCTGCGATGAGATGAATACCATACTGAGTACACAGCTCACGTGCCTTCGTCAAAAAGAGAGGATGGTACATGTGCATCGAACCGGCACCCTGTATCAACGGTTCAACGATCAAGGCCGCGATCTCATCCGGGTGTGTTTTGAAACACTCTTCTAAAGCCTCAGCAGCCTCCAGTGCAGCGGCTTCGCTTTGGTCTTTGGGTACCGGTGTCTGGATAGAACGGATAAGCAGCGGCTCATAGGTCTCTTTGTAAAGTTCAACATCACCGACTGAGAGAGCACCGATGGTCTCACCGTGATATGAGTTGCTCAAAGAGACAAACAGCGGACGCTCACGACCCTGGTTTTTGTGGAAGTGATAACTCATCTTTAGGGTGACTTCCACGGCAGATGAGCCATTATCGGCGTAAAAACAGCGTGTTAGTCCTTCCGGGGTCAGACTGACAAGCCTTTCACTCAACCGAACGATCTGTTCATGTGTAAACCCTGCCAGAATAACATGTTCAAGTGTGTCTAACTGTTTTTTGACCGCATCGTTGATATATTCATTGGAGTGTCCAAAGATATTGACCCACCAAGAGCTGATAGCATCAATGTAACTATTGCCTTCAAAGTCCTCTAAATGGACACCTTTACCCTTCTTTATCGGGATCATCGGCAAGAACTCATGGTCTTTCATCTGGGTACAAGGATGCCAGATCACATCAAGATCTCGATTGGCCATTGTCTCATTATTCATCATTTACCCTTCAATCATTTTAGTAATCTAATCATAGCGAAAAACACATTTGCTAAAAATGCGACAATCTACCTAAATTAGGGAACTTTTAGCCTAGTTTAATATATAAAAACATAAAATAAAGCAATTAAATATATTAAGGGCAACATCACAATGATCACTTGGATGCAAAGACACCGAAAATACCTCGTCATCACAATCTGGATCTCTACTATCGCTTTTGTCGGTGCAGGTTTTGTCGGTTGGGGGCAGTACAGTTACGGCGATAAAGCCGGAGCCGTCGCTAAAGTAGGCGACATCTCTATCAGCCAGCGCGAATGGCAGCAGGCTTACAGCCGTCTTTACGGACAATACAACCAGGCTTTTCAAGGAAACTTCGATGAAAAACAGGCTGAGAGTTTTGGTTTAAAACAACAAGCGCTGCGCCAGGTCGTTGAGCAGGCTCTTATCTTAAATCTCGCTAACAGCTATAACCTGGAGGTCACTTCAGAAGAACTTTCAAAAGTCATCGTCTCTCAAGATATGTTTTTTGACAATGGCAGGTTCTCAAAAGAGATCTATGTCAAAGCGTTGAAACAGAACAACCTTAGCGTTGCAGAGTATGAAGGCGATCTTCGCAACTCGATCTTGATCCAAAAAGTACTTTCACTTTTCCAGAGTGAAGTACTGCCGATCGAAGAGAAGATCTTTTCGACTGCAAACAGTATTGCCGACAAGATCGAATACAAGATCCTTGATGCCAATAACATCACACTTGACTCTTCGGACGAAGCGCTTAAAGCATTTTGGGAGACACGTCAGCAAAACTACATGAGCAGACCATCGTTTACTCTACGGACTGTGACACAAGAGAAGATCTCTGCTGATGCAGATGAGGCAACGGTCCAGGAACACTACAAAGCGAACCGTACGGACTTTACAGATGCTGAAGGCAAGATCCTTGAACTTGATGCTGCCAGAGAGTCGGTCATCGCTGCTTTAGATGATAAAGCGACCAACAAACAGGCGCTTCGTAACTACATCGCCTTCAAAAAAGGGAAACTAGACAGTGCTACTGCTGTTGAGACTCTTACTGTTGATGAAGAGAACAACCCATATTCAGCTGAGATTTTTGCCGAGATCACGGCTCTTAACGTCACAAGCCCTTTTCTCAAACCACGCAAAGTCGGCAGCAGCTATGTCACGATCAAGCTGCAACAGTTGAACCCGGCAACGGCTAAGTCATTTGATGATGCTAAGAGTGCCGTACTTGCCGATTACACGGCACAGCAAGGTGCTCAAAAACTTCAAGAGTTGGCTAACAGCTCACTTTCAAGTTTCAGCGGGACACAAAGTGACTTTATCACATCGGCACAAAGCACACCGCTTGCCGGTCTGAGTGATGAAGAGACTACACTTTTTGTATCTAAACTTTTTGCTTCGGCACAAAAACGCGGTTCCGTTCTCCTCAGTGAAGACAAACTGGTGCTTTTCAATATCATTGAGCAGAAACTAATCGAAACTGCGACCGGTACAGAAGCACCTCAAGCAGCGCGTCTTAAAGCTTCGATCTTCGATACATCATTGATCAAGATGCTTGAGACAAAATTTACGATCGAATCGTATGTAGGAGGCAACTAACGTGAGCAGACAAGTTTTAGCAATTGACATCGGTTCCACTAAGATCTGTGCGATCATCGCCAATATTGATTCTGAGAACAATATACAGATCATCGGTGCCGGAATAGCTAAAACTCAAGGCCTGAAAAAGGGCAGTATCACGAATATAGAGTTAGCCTCAAAATCGATCAAAAGTGCCCTGTCAGACGCCAAGCGTGTAGCAGGAACAGACATCAAAAAAGCGACGGTAAGCATCTCCGGTGCATACACCAAAAGTCTGATCTCAAGCGGTATCGTCAATATCCCTAATAAAGAGATCTCCCTTAAAGAGATCGAACGTGTTATGCGCACCTCTCTTTATAATGCCAACATCCCGAATGAATATGAGATCCTTCATACCCTGCCATTTAACTTTAAGGTTGATGACCAGGACTACATCGAGGACCCAATGGGGATGAACGCGTCGCGATTAGAGGTCGAAACGCATATCATTACGACACAAAAATCCAACTTCAACAACCTTCGCAAGGCCGTTCGCGCAGCAGGTGTTGAAGTCGATAACGTGGTCTTAGGCGGTTATGCTTCTGCCATTGCTGTCCTGACCGACGATGAAAAAGAGCTTGGTGTTGCTGTGGTCGACATGGGGGGAAGTACAAGCAATATCGTTATCCATGCCGGTAATTCCATCCGTTTTAACGACTTCCTGGGTGTGGGCTCAAACCACATTACCAACGACCTCTCTATGGCACTTCACACACCGCTTAATGTAGCCGACAGTGTCAAGGTAGAGTATGGTTCTCTTCACTCGCCCAACAACGACCTTATCGAACTGCCGATCATCGGTGATGAGGCTTCAACCCATGAGGTCTCTTTAGAGGTCATACACAATGTCATCTATGCGCGTGTTGAAGAGACCTTGATGATCATTGCCCAGTCACTGGAAAAAAGCGGCCTCAAAGAGCAGATGGGTGCCGGTGTTGTCTTAACAGGCGGCTTTACCAACATGGACGGTCTGAGAGAACTGGCAAGTGCCATCTTCGACAATCTTCCGGTACGTGTTGCAAAACCGATTGAAGTGGACGGTCTTTTTGACCAACTAAGAAGTCCGGCCTACTCCGGTGCGATCGGTCTTCTTCGTTATGAGGCCAACGGCTATTCACTGTATGAAGTCGATGTCAATAAAAAAATGCGTCATACAAAAAATGATCTGCACGAGATAGAGATGCCGGACCTGGGTGATGTTGACCCTGCCGGAATTCCGACTATTGATGACGAGTCCCCCGCGAAACCTAGTGTAAAAACTAGAAAACCTATCACTCCCAAGAAAGTCAAGGGTGATCAGGAAGCAGGTGCGTTTTCTAAATTTTGGAACTGGATGACCCAGTTATTTTAACAAGGAGTGTAATATGAGTAGTGATATGTTTATAATCGAGGAGTCAACTCGACAGACTGGTGCTAGAATCGTTGCTGTCGGTGTCGGCGGCGGCGGTGGAAACATGATCGGGCATATGATCAATGAAGGTGTTACCGGTATTGAGCTGGTGGTTGCAAACACTGATGCTCAGGTACTTGACAAGTCATTGGCAAACACAAAGATCCAACTTGGAGACAAGTTGACCAAGGGTCTTGGTGCCGGTATGAAGCCCTCTATCGGTAAAGACTCTGCACTGGAGAGCTATGATGAACTGCACACGGCGCTTAACGGTGCCGACATCGTATTTATCGCTGCCGGTCTCGGTGGCGGTACAGGTACAGGTGCGGCCCCTATCGTAGCACAGATCGCAAAAGAGATCGGTGCTTTGACCATTGCTGTTGTGACAAAACCGTTCAAGTTTGAAGGCGGAAAACGTTCTAAACTTGCTGAAAAAGGTCTTGAAGATCTTAAAAGCGAATGTGACTCTATCGTTGTGATCCCCAACGATAAACTTCTCTCTATCATTGACAAACGTCTTGGTATGCGCGAGAGTTTCAAGATCGTTGACTCGGTTCTTGCACAAGCGGTCAGCGGTACCTCAGGTGTGATCCTTTCGCATGGCGACAATGACATCAATCTTGACTTTGCCGACCTTCAAACCGTTATGTGTCACCGCGGTATGGCACTGATGGGTGTTGGCGAGTACCAGGGTGAGAACGCTGCGTATGAAGCGATCAAAGCAGCTATCGAATCACCACTGCTTGACAACATGTCGATCAATGGCGCGATGGGTGTCCTGGTCCACTTCCACATGCACCCGGAATTCCCGATGATGGAGATGACTGAGGCGATGGAGATCGTACATGAAAGTGCCGACACTGAAGCTGACGTCATCTTCGGTACAACAACAGATGACAGTATGCCGGTCGACGCTATTCGTATCACACTGGTTGCTACAGGTTTTGAGAAAGACCTTAACCAAGGTGTTAACAATGACACCTTCGTTTCAGATGCACCTACTCAACCAACAACGACACAGCAGACACTGCGTCCTAAAATGGTTGTCGGCGGCGATCTAAGTGATGACTACCTGGACGTTCCGACATACATGCGCCAACAGAAAGACTAAACACTACAACAATGCACTCCTTTGACGAGGTTATGAAGGCCAAAACACTACTTGGCCTTCGAGACACGGCCTCTCTCCCTGAAATTAAAGCGCGCTACAAAAACCTCATGCACCAATGGCACCCCGACAAACATCTTGATGAAACAGAGACAGCAACCAAGATGAGCACCGATATCATAGAGGCCTATAAGATCGTATTAGAGTATGTTAAGCAGTACGAATATCGTTTTGATGAAGAGTTCATCAAGGAGAAGACGATATCACCGCATGAATGGTGGAATGATAGGTTTGGCGGACGATAGCATTGCTATCAGCGTTAAGCGTTAAGCGTTAAGCGTTAAGAACAATCTCATACTAATTCTTCTTTTTATCCACGAATTACACTAATTTCACAAATTATTTTAGTAAAGAGTAAAGAGTAAAGAGTAAAGA
>JBDLJE010000038.1:0-22846 GCA_039714575.1 Campylobacterota bacterium
ACTTAGTTTTCAATGATCTCAAACGTTAAATACTCAACAACACGTTGAATCTTCGAGTTACCTTTTCAAGCTCTCTTCGTTTGTGGACGGGAATTATAGGAGAATCCTTTTCCATTGTCAAGGACTTTTTAGGGGAATTGGTAAATTCTTTTTAATTTGTTTATTTGATGCGCTTTATCGTAATACAGTGTTGCTAACTGTTGTAATTGATGTGGGTTTAAAGCCTTTTTATTCTCTATTATATAGTATGCTCAAATGACTTGACAAAACAAAGCACAATGTTTACTTTTTATTGTAAAAAATGCTGTATAGTGCTATCACAATAAAAGTCTGCAAGAGTGGACTATATAAAAGGATAAGATTATGGGTCTATATGATCGTGATTATGCAAGAGAAGAGTTAGCGGGTTACGGCCAGCGTTCTGAAACCAAGATCGTCTCTTTTGTTAAAGAGACATACAAACTGTTTGCCGCTTCATTGATGGCAGGTGCTGTTGGTGCTTATGTCGGTATCCCTATGGCAAGTGCTATTCATGCTTGGTTTATTCCATTGATGATTCTGGAGTTCGCACTTCTTTTCGGGCTTTTTGCTGTAAAACGCAAACCGGGTATCAACCTTGTCGTGATGTTCAGCTTCGTCTTTATGACAGGTCTTATGATTGCACCGCTGCTTTCACATACGCTGGCTATGAACGGAGGTGCGAGTATTGTCGGTAACGCCTTTGCAATGACCTCTGTTATTGTTGCGAGTATGAGTTATTTCGCTATTAAGACAAAAGCTGACCTCTCTAGTTATGGGAAGCCTTTGATGATCGCGCTGTTTGTGGTCATCGGCTTCTCTATCGTTAACCTATTCCTAGGTAGTCCGATGCTTGCTGTACTTATCTCGGCAGCAGTTGTTTTTCTCTTTAGTATTTTGGTTGTTTACGATACGCAGAACATTATGAACGGTGCTTACGAAACACCGATCGATGGTGCTATCGCTCTGTATCTTGACTTCTTGAACATCTTTACAGCCCTTCTTCACCTTCTTGGTATTTTTGGCAGCGACGACTAATCACCCTTTTAAGAGCTTCGGCTCTTACTTCCACCCTTCATAAAACGACACTTCCACAAAAATGCTATAATGCCACTTCTAAAACTAAAAGCACTATTTTAAATACCGGACAAGGAAACAATTATGTCAAGAGCAAATACCTCCAGCGTCGAGATGGACGACGGAATCAAGATCGCGTTTAAGGCCCGCACAAAGAAAAACACCTTCGGGATGATCACCGATCCAAACAACAAACAAGAGGCCGGTACACGTAAAAGTACCTCTTCAGACCAAAAAGCCAAGGCTAAGAAAAAAGCTAAAATGGCAAAACAGTCAAAGCGTAAAAACAAGTAAGATGTCTTCTACCTTCGAGCCTTCTCTCTATCGTGTCATCGATGCCAATCTTAACCGACTGAAAGAGGGGGTTCGTGTTATCGAGGATATTGCCAGATATATCAATAATGATAAGGCTCTCGCCTCAAAACTGAAAGAGATCCGCCATCAAAGCAGGATCGATGATCTGCAAAACCTTCTGAGTTCTCGCGACAGTATTAATGATGTACTTCGTCCTACCGTGACCAGCGAGATGAACCGTAATTCGCTTGAGAGTATTATCATTGCCAACTATAAGCGTGCGCAAGAGTCATCAAGAGTACTCGAGGAGATGTATAAGATCGTTGACCCGGCACTCTCAGAAAATTTCAAATCGCTTCGCTACGCACTCTATCAGCTCGAAAAAGAGAATCTCGTAAACTTCTAACCCTTAATAAAAATCACTTCAAACTCTAGATAATCCAACGGGTAGCTCTCCATCAGTTTTTTCATCTCTTTGTAGCCCAGCAAATTTCTATTGCCGCTTACCCCGCTGCGTTTTATATAACGGAACATCTCTCTCACCGAGTCAAAAGCGAGCCTGTACTGAACGATCTCAAGATCAGCATTAAAATAGCGTTTAGCCAGTTCTTTGACCTCATCACTGCTTCGCAACAGTGGTTTGATATCGGCTGTCTCGAAAAGAGTTTTAAACGTACTGCCGCTGAAAATTGCTAAGGAGACAGGTTTTTTGAGTGAAGCAATATTGCGAAAAACAGTTTCCAGGTCATCTGCCCACTGCAAAGCTGATGCCGAAAAGACGCGATCGAACTCAGAGAAGGAGAGCTGCTCAAAAAGTGCGACATCATTAAAATCGCCGTAAACACACTCCAGCACTTCTACATTATCACCCTCTTTTGGATGAAGCTCCAGCATTCCCGGAGCAAAGTCAACGCCGACAAAATGCTCCATCTGCCAATCTATGGCAGTAAAAAGTGCCCCCTTGCCGCAGCCAAGATCTAAAATACGTCTTGGCTGCTCATCAAGATCATCCAACAGTTTTGAGACCACTTTCTCTTGAATGATGTTGTAGTTCCCGTACTGCTCGGCATATCGCGAGAACTCGCTTTGAATTTTCATCGGCGGTTAACGATCAGAGAGAAGATAAAGATAAACAGCAGTGTTAAAACGATCGTTGCACCGCTTGGAAGAGAGAAGAAATACGAACTGCTCATTCCTACTATCACGGCAAGAATAGAAAAGAGCAGCGCAATGGCAATAGTCTTCGCAAAACCTTGTTTAAACTGCAGCGCCGCCACAGTAGGGATGACCATCATCGCCCCGATGAGCAGTGTACCTACAATACGGATAGAGAGTGCGATAATAACAGCCACGATACTGACTAATAAAAAGTTCAACAGATCGACTTTGATCCCACTTGTTCGTGCCACCTCTTCATCATAGGCAATAAAATAGAGCTCTTTATAAAAAAGTCCCAACAGGCCCAAAGCGATGACTCCGAATATAGACATAATGATCAAGTCCTCTTTTGTGACCGAAAGAATAGAACCGAACAGATACGAGAAAAGAGAGCTGTTAAAGGCTCCGGCAAGTGAGACGATGATCACGGCAAGCGCTAAAGACCCGGAGAGAATAATAGCCAAGACAGAATCAGAATAGAGCTGGAAATTACTGCGCAGGTATTCAATGGTCCAGGCGCTGATCAATGCTGCCGCTACAGCCATCCACAGAGGGCTGGCACCGGCGATAACACCGACGGCAACACCGACAAGCGCAGAGTGCGCCAGGGTCTCAGTGATCATCGAATAACGGCGCAGTACGATAAACGAGCCGCTTATGGCTGCCAAGACCGCGATAATGATACCGGCAAGGAAGGCACGGATCATAAAGTCGTAGGAGAGCATTTCAATCATTACATTCCTTCCATTTTTTATTTAGCCTACTTTACTCTTCTATAGAGGTACATCTAGTACCTCTCTCTTGAGATATCATTTCAACCATTACATTTCTTCCTTTATGCTTTTAATGATGATGGTGATGATTATGGATCAGGTGTGCATCTATCCCGTAAAGGGCACTCATATCTTCACAGCTGATCGCCTCTTTGGGGTTGTTACAGGTCAACAAGTTTTGATTGACAGTAAACAACCGTCCGATATCATCAGCGATAACCCCTATGTCATGGGTAATAAAGACAATGGTCATGTTCTCATTTTGATTTAACTCTTTAAGCAGTTTGTAAAAGCGCTGTTGCGACACTACATCAACACCGGTGTTTGGCTCATCCAGGATCAACACTTCGGGTTTTGACGCCAATGCTCTTGCGATCATAACACGCTGACGTTGACCGCCGGAGAGTTCACCGATCAGCTTCTCTTGAATGTCAGCAACATCCATCTTGATCATCGCTTCTGTAATGGCTTCCTTGTCCTCTTGTGTTAAACGTTTAAACAGACCTTGCTTGGCGACCCGTCCCATCTTGACCACCTCGACAACGGTGGCAGGGAAGTTCTGGTCGAGGTGCGAAGCACGTTGCGGTACATAACCTATTTTATGCCAACGTTTGAAATGCCCTAACTCCTGTCCAAACAGTTTTATGGCACCTTTTGTCGGCTTTTCCAGTCCAAGCAATAGACGGATCAGGGTTGTTTTACCACCTCCGTTAGGCCCTATGATCGCACAATAATCCCCCGGTAAAATGTTCAAAGAGATATTTGTTAAGATCTTCTGCCCACCGACTTCATAAAAGAGGTTTTTGACCTCAAAGAGAGAAGAGACGAATTTCATTCGCACCCCATTGCATAAGCGAGTTTCTCAAGGTTGATATACATCCCCTCTGCATAGCTCATACCTGCTTCAGCCTGGGCAGCAGTAATGTTGGCCAGAGGCTCCAGGTAGTCGATCTTGACACCATTTTCTCTCGCCAGGTTCTGCATCAGCCTGTCACTGACAAAGGCTTCAAAAAAGAGCACCTCTATGCCCTTCTCTCTAATCATTGTCGAAAGTCTGGCCATGGTCTGTGCATCGGCTAAAGCATCCGGCGAAAGACCTGTTAATGTTGCGACTGAAAAGTCATACTTGGCAGCAACGTAACCAAGAACATTATGATGAAGGATCACCTCTCTTACTTGACAATCCTTCAGCCCTTTTTGATAGGCTTTGTCTAATACGGAGAGCTCCTCTATGTAGTCTGCCGCTCTTTTGACGTACAGTGCTTCATTCTCCCCGTCCATCTTTACAAACAAAAGAGCGATCTTCTGAGCCAGCAGTTTCATGTTCGCTATGTCAAGCCAATAGTGCGGATCGATCGCTTCGTGAGAGTGGTGATGCTTATGATCTCCATGACCGTTACACGCTTTTTCAGCCTTTAGCAGATCAACATACCTGCTCATATCCCGCATGTTGTCACTCTGCGTTAGTTTGATGATCCAAGGTTCAAGGTCGGCACCGCTGTATAAAAACAGTCTGCTTTTCTGGATCTCGATGATCGTTTTTGGTGTCGGCTCAAAGCTGTGTATCTCTACACCGAACGGGATCACCATCTGCACATCAACACTATCACCGCCGATGCGTTTCGCAATATCATGCAGTGCAAAGGTGCTGACCGTTATTGTCGGAATATCAGAAGCTGCTCTCTTCTCGTTTTGAGAAAAAAAGAGTGCTATAGTAAAAGATAATAAAACAACAGCTAATAAACCGACTTTTTTCACATATATTCCCGAACTCAGACTCTTCAGAGCGCTTTTTGATGCTCTAATTATACCCTACCTCCAAAGAATAAAATCTGTTTTCAATTTTTTTCGCTATAATTCGCCAATTATTATTTTAGAAGGTCTATAAATGACAGGCATTTTGCTTATATCTCAAATCGTTTTAGTTGTGATCATTACGATTGCAGTTCTGCTGCAAAAAAGTTCAAGTATCGGTCTTGGCGCATACAGCGGCTCAAATGAGTCTGTTTTCGGTGCAAAAGGTCCAGGAAGCTTCTTAGCTAAGATGACATTCTTTTTTGGTTTTTTGTTTGTTGTCAACACTGTAACACTCGGTTACTTTTACGCTCAAGAGAGCAGTGCTTCTGTCGTTGACAGCGTTGAGACGACTGATGTTGCGGCACCTGCAGCAGTTCAACTTCCTGCAGAGCCTCAAGAGGCTCCGGCAGTAGAAACAAACACTTCAAACTAGAGCAATGCGTAAGCTTCTTTTACTTACGCTGCTACCCCTCTATCTTTGGGCTAATGCCCACCTCTTTGTCTTTCACCGTTTTGACGATACACGACACCTTTCTACCAACACATCAGTAGAGACCCTGCGTGCCGAATTTGAGTTTCTAAAAAAGAACGGCTATGAGGTCATCTCGCTCAAACGCCTGCACGAAGCCCTGCAAAAGGGTGAAGAGATCAGCGACAAATGGGTTGTTTTTACCATTGATGACAGCTTTAAAAGTTTTTATGAGAACGGTCTTCCTGTTTTCAGAGAGTACAACTACCCTTTTACCCTCTTTGTCTATGTTCAAGGAACAGTTAAAAAGTACGGTGACTACATGTCTTGGGAGCAGATCAAAGAGGCCTCTAAATATGGTGAGATCGGCTTTCACTCTTACGGCCACCCGCATCTTGTCTCATTAAGCGACCTTGCTATCTACCAAGATAGCAAAAAAGGTCTTGACATCATGCAAAAAGAGCTTGGCTATAAGCCCAAATATTACGCTTACCCTTACGGTGAGTACGATGACCGCGTACGCGCACAGATAGAACTTTTCGACTTTGACCTTATCATCAACCAGAATGCCGGAGCCGTTGACAAGCACAGTGACATGCATGACCTTGACCGGACTGCACTCACCGGAGAGAACAACATCAAAGTGAAACTTCGCACCAATACAATGCCGACAGAGTGGATCTATCCGAAAGCTTGGCCGGAAAATGGTAAAATCACAACGATAAAAGCCACTTTGCCAAAAGAGGTCAAAAAGATCGAGTACTATATCTCGGGTCACGGGTGGAAGAGAGCCTCTGTTAAAAACGGCGAGCTTGCGGTTAACGTCGACAAAAAACTGAAGATGAACCGTACGCGTATCTTTCTGAAGAGCGGCAACCGCCAGAGCAGTATAATTTTAGTAAAACCATAAGGAGAACATAATGACAAACGATATTCAAGAGGAATGTAAACTAAACATGGAAGGCTCGGTTGAGCACATGCACCACAGCTTTAAAACACTGCGTACCGGTAAGGTAATGGTCTCTGTACTTGACAACATCAAAATCGACTACTACGGTACACCGACATCACTTGACCAGGTCGGTTCGGTGATCGCTACCGATGCGACGACTATCATTGTCTCTCCATGGGAGAAGCCTCTTGTTGCCGACATCGAAGCGGCTATCGCTAAAGCGAACATCGGTGTCAATCCTAACAGTGACGGCGAGAAGATCATCCTTAACTTTCCTCCAATGACGGTCGATCAGCGTAAAGAGACGGTTAAAAAGATGAAAGGCATGGGCGAAGACGCTAAAGTCTCTGTTCGTAATGACCGTCAAAAAGCCAACAACGACATCAAGAAACTGGAAAAAGAGAAAGAGATCACCTCTGATGAGTCAAAATCTGCTCAAGATGAGATCCAGAAGATCACAGACGGCTTTATCGCAACAATCGATGCGACACTGAAAGATAAAGAAGCAGAGATACTTAAAGTTTAATTTCGACATCAATCGAAATATGGAAAGTGGGAACGCGGGAAGCGTCTTTGTCATTCCTCCCTCTTTCTCTTTTCCGTTTCCCGCTCTACCCCCTCTCCAAAGGAAAACAATGGATGTTAAAAAAATATATATGGATGCCAACGCTCTTTTAGAGGGTCACTTTAAACTCAGCTCCGGCAACCACTCACAATTCTATCTTCAGTCTGCTAAGGTGCTTGAAGACCCTAAAAATGCTAAAGTCCTGGCTGAAGGTGTTGCAAAGCAGATCGTTGAGAGCGGTCTAGAGGTTGACACCATCTGTGCACCGGCACTTGGCGGCCTTATTGCCGGCTTTGCACTGGCAACAGCACTTGACAAGCGCTCTATCTTTGCTGAGCGTGTAGATAAGGTGATGACCGTTCGTCGCGGTTTTGAAGTCACTAAAGGCGAGCGTGTGATGATCTGTGAAGACATCATCACAACAGGCGGTTCTGCTATGGAAGCGGCGGCGGCTATCGAAGCTATGGGCGGCGTTGTCGTCGGTTTTGCAGCACTTGCCAACCGCGGTTTCTGCGATCGTCAGAACTCTGATGTCACAAAGAAACCAAACTGTAAACTGCCGGACGGCGTACCGTTCTTCGCACTTGATGATTTTACATTTGAGATGTACTCGCCGGATGATTGCCCACTCTGCAAAGAGGGCAAAAGCGAAGCGATCAAACCCGGTTCGCGCGGGAACTGATCTTTATTACGCTGCGGCGAACAAGTTCCCCTTCGCTACGCTAACGCTGTGTTTGACTCGGCGTCAAGCCCGCGTGTAGATAAAACACACTTGTCTCTATAGCTCTTACTTCGTAATAATCAAAAACCATTTACAAGCTACAGCTCATTGTCTTTTCAACCAAGATCTTGGCGACTTCCTCTTTACCGTTGACTATCGTACCGATCGGCAGCCCTCTCAACATCTGCTTCTCTTCGGACGAAACTATCTTCACGATGATGTTGACAGAGCCACCATACGGTGAAAGTGTTTCGCAGATAAGCAGTTTTTTCTCCGGATCATCCAAGGTGACAATGACCGAAGCCGCCGATTCGATATTTAACGCATGTAATGTTGCCGATTTGGACATATCGCCATAGTAGATCTCTTCGCCCGCCTTCTGCGCTTTTCGAACCCGTGAATAGTTATAGTCGATCACAACGTGTTCGATACCGTCTCTTTGAAGCTCTCTTGCCACCTTTTGACCGACTTTACCGTAACCACAGACGATGATATGGTTTTTACGACCTTGCAGTGCTGAGAGGTCGCTCTGCTCTATCTCCCCCTCTTTGAACAAAATATCCTGCAGCCGTTTTCTGTTGGCAAGCATAAACGGAGTGGCTACCATGGAGAGGACAACTGTTAAGACCAATAGCTGCGCGAGGTCCGGTTCAAGCAGGTCGTTTGCCGAGGCCAGGGCAAAGATCGCAAAAGAGAACTCTCCGACCTGGGCCAGGGTCACGGCTGTTTTAAAGCCTGTAACTGACTTGGAACCCATCCCGATGATACCGTGAATAACTGCCCCTTTGAAAAAAAGTATCATCACAAAAAGTCCGACGATCTCACCTATATGCGAAAAGAAAAATGCCAGATCGATCTTCATCCCTACCGTCACGAAAAAAACGCCGAGCAAGAGATCCTTAAACGGGGCGATATCAGCTTCGACCTTGTGAAGGTGTCGTGTCTCGGCAATGATCATACCGGCAACAAAAGCCCCCAGTGAATAGGTAAATCCTGCTAAATGTCCTAAAAGCGACGCCCCAACGACGATCACCAATACCGAACCTAAAAAAAGCTCTTCCAGCTTACTGTCTGCCGAAAAGTGCAGCAGCCAGTTCATCACCCTTTTCCCCACAAAAAAGAGCAGACCGATCACGACAACGGCACTCAGAAGCGTCTCCAAAAGCACCATTTTCAGGTTGTCACCGTCACTGGCAAGAAAACCGATCATGATCAAGATCGGGATCACCGCAATATCCTGAAAGATCAAAATCCCGACTGCTCTGCGTCCATAAGGGGCATAGATCCCTTTGTTCTGTTTCAGATAGGTCAAAACAACAGCAGTTGAAGAGAGTGCCAGTGCCGAACCGATGATAAGTGATGCATCGATCGCAATATTAAAGATGTAGTACGACGCCAAAAAGAACAGCGCCCCGCTCAAACCGACCTGAAGAGCGCCATTGACAAAGACCAGTCTCTTCATCGACCGAAGTGTTCGAAGTGACATCTCCAGTCCGATCGTGAACATCAAAAAGACGATACCGAACTCACCCACCATCTCCAAAGCGTGAGAATCTTTTATCTCATGGAGATCGAAAAGATAGACGATGATCGTACCTGTCATGATATAACCAATGATCTGCGAGACGCCTAAACGCTTCAAGATCAGGTTCAGAACAATAGAGATAGCAAGAGTAGCGATGACGTAGCTGAGAACATTCATAAAGCAGTCACTTATTTTTCTCTTATTATACACTCTTATGCCAAGATAAAATACTATTTTTTTGAGATGCCTGTAAGCGCCACTTCGATATAATCGCGTATTCTAAAAGGGAGCTCACATATGACAAAATACATCTTCGTAACCGGCGGGGTACTAAGTTCTTTAGGTAAGGGGATCACCGCAGCCAGTGTCGGTACACTCCTCAAACACGCAGGCAAAGATGTAGGTATGTTAAAGATCGACCCATATATCAATGTCGACCCCGGTACCATGAGCCCCCTTGAACATGGTGAGGTCTTTGTCACCAAAGATGGTGCAGAGACAGACCTTGACATCGGGAACTATGAGCGCTTCCTTGATACATCATTTCTAAAAACAAGCAACTTTACGACCGGTCAGGTCTACTCATCTGTTATTGAAAAAGAGCGCTCCGGCGGCTACCTTGGTCAGACGATCCAGGTTGTTCCGCACATCGTCGGCGAGATCGTTGACCGTATCAAAAAAGCGGGCGAAGGACACGACATCCTTGTTGTTGAACTTGGCGGTACTGTCGGTGATATCGAGGGTCTTCCGTTTATGGAGGCGATCCGTCAGATGAAACACGACGAAGAGGTTGCCGGTACCTTCTTTATTCACGTAACGCTTATCCCTTACATCAAAGTGGCCGGCGAGTACAAGTCTAAACCGACACAGCACTCAGTTCAAGAGCTTCGCCGTATCGGGATCACACCGCAGATGATCATCGCTCGTAGTGAAAGTGACCTTCCAAAATCATTTAAAAAGAAGCTGGCACTCTCGTGTGACGTCAAACAAGACAGCGTAATCCTGGCACTGGATGCACCGACTGTTTATGCCGTACCGATCAGCTTTATGCAGCAGAACATCCTGACACCGATCGCAAAAGAGCTTGAACTTGGCGACTTGATACCGAACATGGAAGAGTGGGACTCACTGGTCAAAAAGATCGTCTCACCGACCAAGCGCGTGGTTGTCGGTTTTGTCGGCAAATATCTTGAGCTTAAAGAGTCATATAAATCACTGATTGAGTCGTTGATCCACTCGGGTGCCCATCTGGACACTAAAGTCGAGATCTGCTGGGTAGACAGTGAAAAGATCGAAGAGGTAGGCGCGCAAGCCCTTCTTGGAGACTGTGACTCTGTCTTGGTCGCGGGCGGGTTTGGCAACCGTGGTGTTGAAGGCAAGATCCTGGCGATCGAATATGCACGTACAAACAATGTTCCTTACCTTGGCATCTGCCTGGGCATGCAGCTGACACTGGTTGAATACGCACGTAATGTACTTGGGCTTGAAGATGCCAACTCAGTCGAGTTCAACCCGGAGACGACCAACCCGATGATCTACCTGATCGACGAGTTTATCAACCAGTCAGGTGACAAAGAGCTTCGCACTCATACCTCACCGATGGGCGGAACACTTCGTCTCGGTGAATACCCTTGTGAAACTAAAGAGGGGTCGATCCTTCGTGAAGCGTACAATGGTGAAAAACTGATCTTTGAGCGTCACCGTCACCGTTACGAAGCGAACCCTACGTACAGAGCAGACCTTGAAAAAGCCGGTATGGTCGTTACAGGTGAGTCTAACGGTCTGATTGAGACCGTTGAGATCCCTGAGCACAAGTGGTTCCTCGGTGTGCAGTTCCACCCTGAGTTCACCTCTCGTCTTCAGACACCGAACGGCTCTATCTTAGCCTTTGTTAAAGCTGCTTTAGCTAATGCTGAGTCACATTAATTAAACGATAAAGGGGGCAAAAGCCCTTTGACTACGCTAACACTAGGTTTCCCATGACCAACATACCAAACGTTCCCAAACTCGACCTTAATGCACTCAAACACAAACTTGATGAACGCTTCTCTGAGGGTTTTTCCAAACTATCCGACATTCCTGATCCGGCCTTGCTTCTCAATGCACCTAAGGCAGCAAAACGTATATCCGATGCTATTAAAAATAAAGAGCGTATCACGTTAGTGGGGGATTACGATGTCGATGGAGTCACTTCGACCTCTATTGTCACCCTCTTTTTCAGAGAACTCGGGTATCCGCTGACTACGATCATTCCAAACCGGTTTACGGACGGCTACGGGGTTTCAGCATCTGTTTTAGAGAGAGTCCAGGCTGATCTTGTCTTTACGGTAGACAACGGCATCAACGCCTTTGAGGCGGCAGAAGTTTGTAAAGAGCGCGGTATTGATCTTATTATTACTGATCACCACACCCCCTCCGACACCCTTCCTGATGTCTATACCATCGTTGACCCCAAGCTGCCAGATGACACTTACCCTTTTAAAGAGATCTGCGGTGCGCAGGTGGCTTGGCTGGTACTGGTTTTGGTCAAAAAAGAGTTAGACCTCGACATCAACATGGGACAGTATCTTCCACTTCTTGCACTTGCTGTCGTGGCAGATGTTATGCCCCTTATCGGGATCAATCGCGCTATTGTTCAACATGGACTTAAGCAGATGATGACAAGCGAACTGCCTGCATTTGCGATCATCAGGGAGTTCTTGAACAAGTCGGCTCTCTCTGCTGAAGACATCGGTTTTCAGATCGCTCCGCGCCTAAACTCCGCCGGTCGTCTTGAAGATGCCTCTATCGCCCTAGATTTTCTCACGGCAGAGACACCAGAGAAGGCCTTTAAGCAGTTTGAACTGCTCAACCGGTTAAATGACCTTCGCAAAGCCATCGAAGCGGATGTCACAGAGGAGGCAACTACCCAGGTCAAAGAGGGAGATGATGTTCTTGTGGTCTTTGGCGAAGATTGGAACGAGGGTGTTGTCGGGATCATTGCCTCCCGTCTGGTTCACCGCTTTGGCCGTCCGGCCATTGTCTTGAGCATCACAGATGGGCGTGCCAAAGGGAGTGCCCGCAGTATCGGAAGTGTCAATATCTACGAACTTATAAAGTCCCAAGAAGAGCTGCTCGAAGGTTTTGGCGGGCATATGATGGCTGCAGGACTGGCCATGCCGGTAGAGCATTTAACACAGTTTAAAGACGACATCAACGCTATTGCATCAAAAATAGACCCTGATGCGTTTATCCCGCAAGCAGAGCTCGTAGGCGAACTCTCACCGAGCTCCATCAACCTTAACCTACTGGATCTTTTAGATGCCTATGAGCCTTTTGGCGAAGCAAACCCCCGCCCGCGTTTTCTGGCTGTCGATGCATATGTAGACAGTGTTAACTACATGGGCAAAGAGCGTGATCACAGCCGTATCGGTATCCAGCTTGAGGGAGGTGTTGAGAAACATGATCTTATCGCCTTTAAACAGCGCTACAAAATGAAAACCAACCGCCGCCTTAGCTGCAGTTACACGATCAGTAAAAATGAGTGGAATGGAAAGGTCAGCATCCAAATGATGCTAGACAGGTTTTACAGAGAGTCGTAAAAAGAGCAAGTCGGATCGAACCCGAACATTTAGAAGGCAGCGACCACCATCTGTGTGATCATAAAGCCACCAACGACCAGCCAGACGAACATACCGCCTGCCGTGTAGATCGGGGCGAGGCCTAAACCTTTAAACTTCGCAAAACGCGTTCCCATACCCAGTGCCGTCATCGCCATCGTCAGTAAAAACGTATCAGCGATATTCAGATCGGTGATCACCATCTTGATCATCTCGGCTGTCTCGGCGGGTGCGCTCAACGTGTAGTTGTGAATAAGAGAGTTCACACCTGCCATACCGACAAAGTAGACAGCGAACCAAGGGATGACCAGCTTAAGTTTACTGCCTTCGCCGCCTGACTTCTTAGCCATATAACTCAGTATAAGGCCCAAGACGATCAACATCGGGGCGATCATGATAACACGGGTCATCTTGACAATAACAGCCGTGTTAGCCATAGCTTCTTGAGCACCCGGAACCGTTGTCGGAATAGAGGCGGGAACAGCAACGACCTGCGCTACTTCATGTATGGTACCGCCTACATAGATACCGAATGTCTTTGGGTCCATATGTAAAAAGCCTGGTGCCGGTTCAATGATCGTTGAGTAAAGTACCGGGTACATAAACATTGAGATCGTACCAAAGAGGACGACCATAGAGACCGCAATCGCTGTTTTATGCTCTTCTGCCTTAAGTACAGGTTCTGTTGCCAATACTGCAGCTGCACCACAGACAGATGCGCCTGATGCCGTCAATATCGAGGTGTCGCGGTCCATCTTGAATATCTTTGTCCCCAGCCAGATCCCGATCAACATCGTTGATGAGAGAACAAGCAGTGAGACCATAAACCCCTGCATTCCTACCTCACCGATCTGTTGAAAGGTGATACGAAAACCGTAAAAGACAATCGCAAAACGGAGGATTTTTTTACCCGAGAAGACAATACCGGACTCCCACGCCGCCGGGAAATGGTTGTGCAGCGTGTTGGCATAGAAGATACCGATGACGATACCCACTACAAGAGGTGAGAGTCCAAGTTTTGCGACCGGCGTCAACTCAGCTACATAGGTCGCTGCCGCTGCAACTAGTGCTACAAAGATGATACCGTTGATCGTACCGCCGCGCGTCTCTTTTGTAAATGCCACACATACCCTTTGTAAGCAGTAATTAGAGTATTATTACTCTTTTTTTAATAGCGGCATTATAAGACAACTTCTTATGATCTACAAAATCAAATATTTTTTGTAAAATATTCAATCTTCTTGATCATCTTCTTTTTTAATGGTGACGACATCATCAAGAGAACCGTCATTAAGCATTGATTGATAATCTGCACTGGTTGTAAACATAAGACGCAGATTTGCCGGGTTTGAGGCATGCATAAAGGCCGTCTCTTCGCTTATCTTGCCTTTCAGCGCCAGGTGAAAAAGAGAGATGTCAAAAGGCATGGAACCTGAACTATTCTGATCATGATGCATCGCATCCAGCAGCTCGGTATCACGGGAAGCAGAGATGAGGTATGATGTTCTCGGACTTTTAAACATAAGCTCTACGGCCGGGATCATCTCTTCATCCATGTCACGCAGCATACGCTGTGAGATCACCACTTCAAGGTTAGAGGCCAGGTCCATACGAACACGCTCCTGCTCCTCTTTAGGAAAGATCGCCAACAGCCGGTCGATCGTCTCTCTCGCATCAAGCGTATGCAGTGTCGTAAAGACAAGGTGACCCGTGTTCACCGCTTGCAAGACATTTCTCGCCGTATCAAGATCTCGCATCTCTCCGACGATAATAATGTCGGGGTCTTCGCGCATTGACGAACGCAGTGCCGAACTAAAATCAGCGGCATGCTGCCCTATTCCACGCTGTTCTATAACACTTTTGTTATCATCATAAACATATTCAATAGGATCTTCTATAGTGACAATGTGGCGGTGACTCGTTCTGTTGATGTCCTCGATTATCGACGCAAGTGTTGTCGACTTACCGCTTCCTGTTGTTCCTGTCACCAGAACAAGACCGCGCTGAAGCTGTGACACCTTTGAGAGTGCCGAAGGGAGGTTCAGCTGCTCAAACGAACGGATCTGATGAGGAATGGCCCTGAATACGATGGAAAGCCCTTTGAGCTGATGATAAAGATTGACACGAAAACGATGCTTCTCATCCAGGATATAGATCGTGTCATAGGCAAATTGGCGAACAAACTCATCCATATCCTTACCCATCAGATGCTCGACGATGGTCTCTACATGTCGGTTCTCCAGCGGTTCAACCGAGAGTGGCATCATCGTCCCTTTAAGGCGCGCACGAATAACACTGTTGCTTTTAACATGAAGATCTGTGCCATCTTTTTCGATCAGTTTTTTTAAAAAAGTATTTAATATCTCTATTGCATCATCGCCATTTATCTGCATCACAACATCCTTTTAGACAATTTAAACAAGGCAATCACTTATGCCTTATATCGATTATAACAAAAAGGGGTAATGCAAAAGGTAAAGAGAGATGGCGAAGCTCATCTTAACTTCGGAATGACGATAAAAAGTATCTGTATGGATAAAAGTTTCAGACGTGGTGTGAGTTGCACCGGATATGAACCAGAAGGTGATATCTCCTGTTAAAAAAACTAAGCTGGGAGCTTAGTTTTAAGGAGTAAAGTAAAGTTAATAGAAGCCGTTAGGCTCTCTTCAGCGTTAAGAGGTGAACTCCAGTGCAAGATGCGCCGAAGCTGGAACTTTTACTAAGAGACGAAGACGTTTGGTACGATTAACGGGTATTTTTTCATCTTACGATAGATGTGCTTGCGAACAACCGCTCTCAAGTCATTTTCCATCGCTTTAGCATTCTCGATAAGACCCGGCTTGAGGTTGACCAGGAAGTGCTCAAGTACATCTTCCATCTCTGCTGCGAAGGCTCTGTCCTGCTTATCCGGAACGATACCAAAGCTTGTTACACGCGGTTTAGCGATCAGTTTCTGGTCACCTTTGGAAACTTGGGCAATAATCATTATCATACCGTCGTTAGCCATCTTCTGACGGTCCACGACCACATCATCAGCGATCATATGGTTGTTTTGGTTGTCAATATAAGTCTTACCGGATTTAACCGATTTTGCTTTACGCATGTATTTCGGTGTTACTTCAATACAGTCGCCATCACCCATCAACAGGATGTTGCGCTCAGGGATACCACACTGCATCGCTGTCTCTTTATGACGCAGTACGTGGTTATACTCACCGTGGATCGGCATAAAGAACTTAGGCTGAGCGAGACGAAGAAGAAGTTTCTGCTCTTCGATCCCTCCGTGTCCAGAGACGTGAAGATCACGGTCACGGGCAATACGTGCACCCGCTTTTTCAAGGTGGTTTGTCATCTCAGAGATACCGCCTTCGTTACCCGGAATCGCACGAGATGAAAGGATGACAAGGTCACCCGGCTTGATCTTGATGTGACGGTGCTCACCGATCGCTGTTCTGAAAAGTGCCGAGTTCTGCTCACCCTGTGAACCGGTAGTGAGGATAAGGACCTCTTTGTCATTCATACGAGAGACATCATCCGCATCGATAAAGATGTTTTTCGGAAACTCTAGATACTTATACTGCATTGCAACCTCAAGGTTACGCTCCATCGAACGACCGATGACACAGATCTTACGACCGTACTTGATCGCATAGTTGATAGCCTGCTCTAAACGGTGGAGGTTTGAGCTAAAAGTCGAAAGGATAATACGCCCTTCTGCTTTAGACATAACACGGTCAAGTGCCGGTGCAACAGAAAGTTCACTTGGTGTTATATCTTTGTTATATGAGTTTGTCGAGTCAGACATCATCAATAAGACACCTTTTTCACCATAGTGTGCATAACGGTGAAGGTCAGTCGGGTGGCCGTCGATCGGCGTATGGTCGATCTTGAAGTCACCCGTATGAATGACCGTACCGGCCTCTGTTGTGATCGCTACCGATGATGAGTCAAGAATAGAGTGTGTAACATGCATCCACTCTACTTCGAAATCATTACCGATCTTATAGACCTTACGTTTTTCGATCGGACGGAAGTAACGACGTGCATCGGTTAGCTTGTGCTCATCAAACTTGTTTCCGATCATTGCCAGTGGCATTGCAGTACCGTAAGTCGGGAACTGAAGACCCTCTTTAAACATGTATGGCATCGCGCCGATGTGATCCTCGTGTGCGTGAGTGATCACAACACCGACGATCTTGTTTTTGATCTCTTTGATATAAGAAAAGTCAGGGACTAAGATGTCAACACCGTGCATCGACTCATCCGGGAAGCTCATACCAACATCAATAAGGATCGCTTCGTTATCTGTCTCGATAACCATCATGTTTCCACCGATCTCACCGAGACCGCCCAGTGGTGTAACACGTACTTTGCCTTTAGATGTCAGGTCAAGTTTGTTGTGCGGGTTAAGACGCTCTGCCTGAACCTCTTGGTTACGCACAGCACAGTCAAGAAGTTCTTGAACGATCGGTGCAGGCCCGTGACGACGACGACGGTTTTTACTTCCGCCGCTGCTTTGACGCTTTTGGCTGCTGTTACGGTTGCTGCTATTACGGTTTTGGCTGTTAGTGTTTTTGTTATCGTTGCTGCGATTGCGATTTTGGCTGTTACGGCTACGGTTTTGGTTGCTCTTTTGCTGACGGTTACCGTCTACATTTTGCTCTTTTGGCTGACGATTTCCATCAACCTCACGAGCCTCTTGCGGTTTACGGTTACCATCAACGTCACGGTTTTCACGTGGCTGACGATTACGGTTTTGGTTGTTGCGAGGACGGCGGTTACGGTTTTGTTGACCTTCACCCTCTTTGCGTGGCGCTGGCGTTGAAGCTGGCTTGTTTTCTGTGTTATTGTTTTGTGTATCTGACATACATCTTTCCTTATGTACGTCTGTCTAAAGCCCTAAAATGGAAGCAGTACGACTTGAAAACAGACGCTATATATTTTTTTCTAGTATCTTAAATAGTTGGTGATAGTCTATTGTCGCGACTTGATGAGGTCGAATTGTAGGAACAAGACCCAACTGCTCTAAAGCAGTACGGACTTGCTCCTTCTCGTAGCGTGAAGAGAGATTTTTGAAAAGAGTCTTTCGCGGCTGTGTGAAAGCCGCTCTGAGCATAAGCTCAAACTCTTCGTCGTCTCGGCTTCTTCTTTTTTCAATAAGAAGCACAGCCGAGTCGACCTTTGGCGCAGGATCAAACGCTTCGGGCGGAACATGAACCACAATCGAGGCTTCACCTACCGTCTGAGCAATAACACTTAATGCACCAAAGTTTTTATCTCCAGGTTGCGCAGAAAACTTCTCCGCAACCTCACGCTGAATCATAACCAGTAGATAACCGCAATTTGGATCTGCAAGGGCTTTTAAGATGATGTTTGTGGCTATGTAGTAGGGCAAGTTTGCCACTAATGCATAGGGTTCATCCAAAAGTTCACTCTGCCATGCCTCTAAAACATCTCCACAGCGAAGGGAGAGCTGGCCGGTTTTGATCTCTTCTTTAAACTCACGGTTTAGGTACTGACATAAATCGGTATCGACCTCAAAAGCGACAACACTTTTGACATCCACTAAAAACTTAGTTAAATCACCTAAGCCAGGCCCAATCTCTGCGATAACAGTATCGCTTTTGGGCATCGCTTCGACGATTTTGTAGAGAACACTTCTGTCTTTTAAAAAGTTCTGGCCAAATTTCTTTTTGGCAACATGCTCATTACTCATTGGGTCATTATACTGAATGTGTGCTTATAAAAAGATAATGCAGCAGGCACACGACGCTTAAAAGGAGAATCATATGTCGCGCACAACTCCATTTTCGCAACTGACAGGTCGCATATAAACACTTTTTGTAACACTTTCCTAACACTCTTTTGATATGCTTTTGGAAAATAACAAAAAACCGGAGTGTAATAATGAATACTGTGTTTAAAACAACATTGACTTTGCTGATGTCCCTTTATCTGTTAACGGGGTGTGATTCATCTACAAGTGAAGAGGTTACGGTGTCTGTGGACGACACCCTGCTGGGTCTTTCTAACTATATTAAAGTGCCTCTTGACAATGACCAAATGTATTCACTTGCCTATATGTGGCATGAAGAGAAACTTGCTTATGACATCTATCTTGAACTCGACAAGGCGGTCGCCTCACCGGCACATAAGAATATTGCCAATATGTCCGAAATTGTCCATATGCAGTATGTTGAGGAGCTTGTAGAGTGGTACGATATCAACATCTCTAATTTGGCTGATTATACCGTCGAGTACTCAAAAGAGGAGCTCGAGACAATGCCGACAGGCATCTTTGCTGTTCCTGAGATTCAAACACTTTATGACACTCTCTATGCAGAAGGAAATGTCTCTTTGCAAGCCAGTCTTGAAGTCGGCTGTAAGGTCGAAGTGGTCGATGTCAATGATTTGGATCACTTTATCTCAATCTCTACCGGAAATGCTGCACTGATCGACTCTTTTGACTTTCTACGCGAGGGCAGTTATAAACACTACTGGAAATTTCATAATACGCTTATAGATGAAGGGGTAACGGAGGGCTGCTGTTCTTTAGGTGCAGAGTTCTGTAAAACAGATGTCTACCCACAACAGTAGGGCTCAAGCCGCTTTATTAGGAGAGGTCCTCCTCTCTTAACATTACGTTAACCCCTCTATGTCATCATCTCTTTACAATAAATCTCAGAGAGTGTCGACTCTTATCGTGATTTTGCTACACTTGTTCCAAATGTAGCTATGAAGGGGAAAAATGGCACGTCTGCTACTGCTTGAAGATGATGAAAGTCTGGCTGAGACCCTTGTTGAACTTTTAGAGCTCGAAGGCTTTGACGTACACCGGGTCGCTGATGGCGAAAAAGCGCTTGATGTCACGTTCATGCACTCTTTTGATCTGCTTCTTCTCGATGTCAACGTCCCTTTTGTCAACGGTTTTGAACTGCTTAACAGCCTTCGTGAAAGCGGGGACGACACCCCCGCGATCTTTATCACGGCCATGAGCGATATCGCCTCTCTTTCAAAAGGTTTTGAGGTCGGAGCCGATGACTACATCAAAAAACCCTTTGAGTTCGACGAACTGATCGTACGGATCTACTCTCTTATACGCAGACACCTCAAGATCAAAGAGAACATTATCACCATAGATGACTTTCAGTTTCATATCGACACCAATGAGCTCTACCATGGAGAGAACTTTATCTCCCTCTCACCTATTGAGCTTAAGCTCGCTGCGCTCTTTTTCAAGCAGATAAACACCACTATCACCAAAGAGAACATCTTAATGGAACTCTCTGCCGGAGAAGAGGCCAGCGAGGGTGCCCTGCGCGTCCACATCAACAAACTGCGAAAACAGGGTCTGCCGATCCAGACCGTCAAAGGCACAGGATACCGTCTTGCGTCATCATGAAAAACGATCGTTCTGGAAATTTTTTCTAAGCTACTTCAGCAGCGTAGCGGTGCTTATCTTAGTGGCGGGCCACTTCTACTATGACCAGCAGTATCAACAGCGTATCAAAGATGAACATTTCGCCATCATCGACTATGCACGCCAACTGAAGATGCATGAGACCACAACAGCTAAAGACATCAGCCACACGGTCGTGCTCAAAAAGATCGAAAACTTCACCATGGACACACTGGTCATCACCGAAGATAGCATTGAAAAGTATATCCCTGCCAACAAATGGCACACCCACTACATGCTCATCCGTAAAGAGCGTACCCATTTTGACGCGCATATTAAAGAGCTTCGTATCCAGATCATCATCACACAGGTAATCTTGCTTATACTGTTCGCCCTGCTCAGTCTCTTCTTGACCAACAGCGCCATGCGTCCGATGAGAGAGGCGATCTACAAACTAGACAAATTCACCAAAGACCTCATCCACGACCTCAACACCCCGCTGACCACCATTAAACTCAACCTCAAACTGCTGACTAAAAACCCTTCGTTCAGAGAGAATAAAGCACTTAACAGAATAGAGAAGAGCAGTTACGAGATCTCTGAGCTGCATGAAAATCTGAAAGTACTGCTTGAAGAGGACACCTTTCAACTTGAAGAGATCTCTGTCTGTGGTGTCGCGAATGAACTGCTGCATGATTATAAGACGATCTACACCACCCTGCACTTCAGCATCGAGTGTCATTCACTGCAAAGTCAGCTCAATGAAAACGCCCTGAAACAGATACTGCACAACCTGCTCTCCAATGCTTGTAAATACAACACCAAAAAGGGAAGTATAAAGCTCTATACCCAAGGCAGGACACTCCATATTCAAGACAGCGGCATCGGCATCGAAAACCCCGAACGTATCTTTGAGCGAAACTACTCCGAACAGAGCAGCAGCGGCATCGGTCTTGACATCGTCAAACGTCTTTGCGACGCCATGAACATCAACATTAAAGTCGACTCCTCCTCCAGAGGAACGACCGTCGCACTGACATTTTCCTGATCAGTGGTGATATAATTACAAATTACTATCTACATTTGCGGACTATAAACTATGAACAACGAAACCAACCTTGCACTTGACCCTCAAACCCTTGAAAAACTCGCTGCCTTTGGCGAACTGCTGAAAAAAGATACCCAGACGATGATCAATGAAGCGTTGGAACAGTACTTTGAAGCCAGAGAGGAGGAGCTGGCGCAACAAGACCCCATGACGAACTTGAGTTTTGACGAGTTTTGGGATGACGTGGACCTATAGCCCGTTACAGCGAATTAACATTGAAAAAAACCATCGCACTATTAACATTTGCCGCAGCTGCTTTATTCGCAGAAGTCGATATGAAACAGGCTCTGCCGTCCGTAACTCTCGAAGGCGACACCGGTGGTCACTACAGTGGGGATAGCTGGAGCTCATCGATAACGACTCTGTGCTTGTCAAAAACTGGGGGCTTGCAAACGATGAGTACAACACCTTGGTCATTAATGAGGAAGGCAAAGTGATCTACAGCCATTCAGGAAAGTGGGAAAAAGACGAGATGAGACAGATACGCAATTGTCCGTTCTCAAGTCAAATAAACAGCCATACATTAAGAATTAACATTCTCTTAATAGAGAGACACTATTATTATAAACAATAAAAGGAGCAATTTATGAAAACACTTACTGCGATACTCTTTTTAACCCTGTCGCTATTCGCGGTTGATGGTCAAAAAGTCTTTGAAGAGAACTGTAAAGCCTGTCATCTTGGCATGGTCTCCAAAGCAGACTTTAAGGCGCAGTATAAAACGATCAAAGCACCGCCTATGGTTGTGATCTCTAACCGCCTTAAAAACACAATTACGATTAAAGATGATGATGAAGAGGTACATCGTTTTGTTGTTGTCTCGTTTATTAAAGAGTATCTCAAGCGTCCCTCTTGGAGCTACTACCTCTGTGATGACGCTGCTATTAACCGTTTTGACGTTATGCCGGCACAGACACACTTGAGCGATGCTGAACTTCAAGCAGTAGCCGAATGGGTCTTCGATGAGTTCGAAGACAAAGAATTTAAGTAAAAAGGGATAAGACTATGAAGAAGATCATTGCAACAACACTACTTTTAGGCACATCTCTTTTTGCTGTAGATGGTTATAAGGTCTATCAAGAGAGCTGTAAGGCCTGCCACATCGAGATGATCTCTGCCGCTGAGACCATGAAGCAGATGAAAACCCTGAAAGCCCCGCCGATGGTCGAAGTCTCTCACCAGCTCAAAAAGACTATCATCATCAAAGGCGATAAGGCTGACGATTACGACATCCACCGTTTTGCGACGATCGCATTCATAAAAAACTATCTCCAGCGCCCGTCTATAGACTACTTTATGTGTAATCCGGGTGCCGTAGATCGCTTCGGTGTTATGCCGGCACAATCTGACCTCAACGACGACGAACGTCAAGCCGTTGCCGAGTGGATCTA
>JBDLJE010000039.1:0-22343 GCA_039714575.1 Campylobacterota bacterium
ATTTGAAGCTACCGGTAGCTCCTGCATACTTTCGCCTTGTTCTAGCATATCTCTCTTGTTGCTGAGAACAGTGGATTTATTCAGAGGGTTCAATTAAATCATTTTGATTGACTATATGCTATACTGGGATATTATATATCGTGTTCATATATTTGTTTTAATCTGCACTTATTTTAAGAGACAAAAAAAGGAAAAACTTGTTCCGTTTTATCAATATTTTCTTCTTATTGCTAATGGTCACTCCCTCTTTTGCAGATGAGACAAAAGTCACCTTAGAGCTAAAGTGGCTGCATCAATTCCAGTTTGCCGGCTTTTATATGGCGAAGGAGAAAGGTTTTTACCGTGATGCCGGTCTGGATGTGGAGATCCTTGACGGTTATATGAAAGACAGCTGTGCCAATGTCAAAAGCGGAGCCGTTGATTTTGGTATCGGAACATCAGCGATCGTGATAGAACGTTCACTTGGCTATGGGCTGGTAGCACTGGGTGTTGTGTTTCAGGACAGTCCCATTGTCTGGTTGAGCCGTGCCGATTCAAACATTTACACACCTTCTGATTTTGTCAGAAAAACCGTTATGCGCTCCAGCGGAAAAAAAAGTGAGAATGAGTTACAGCTACTGCTTTATCGTGCAGGGGTTGATTCAGAACAGATAAACTACGTACCCACATCCTTTACATTAGACGATCTTATCAACAAAAAAGTCGATGTCTATCCAGCCTATAAATCTAACGAACCGTTTTTAATGAAAGAAAAAGGGGTTGGTTACCGCATTATAGAACCGGCCGATTACGGTATTCATTTTTACGGTGACGTCCTTTTTACCTCCGAAGCCATGCTGCACCAACATCCTGAAACCGTTAAAGCTTTCAGAGATGCCAGCTTCAAAGGCTGGAAATATGCCTTTGAGCACCTTGAAGAGAGTGTCGATTTTGTGATGCAGCACTATAACCCCCAGGGAAAAACACGCGAACATATTCTTTTTGAGGCACAGGAACTTAAAAAACTGTCACTCTATCCATTCGTTGAACCGGGACATATGAGCCGTGAACGCTGGGAGCAGATCATACAGCTGTACAATGAAATGGGAATGATGCACGGCAACGTTGATCTAGATGTATTTCTATATGGTATTAAAACCATAGATTATGATGCATGGTTGTTAAAGATCGTCTTTGCTTTAGGTGCCGTCCTTCTCCTGATCGGTGTTCTCTATTTTCTAAGTAAACGGTACAATAATCGCCTCCGTGAAGAGGTAAAATCACGTACGCAAGAGCTTGAGGTACTCAATGCAGTCCTGGAGACAAAAGTAGCGGAAAAAACAGCACTGCTGCAAGAGGAGAAAGAGAACCTTTCAAAAGCAGAGCAGATAGCCCACATGGGCAGTTACTGCTGGAATACTGGTACTGATGAATTAGTCTGGTCAGATGAACATTATCGTCACTTTGGTGTTGACAAAAGCACCTTCAAACCGACGATCGAAAATTTTATGAAGTTTGTTCATCCGGATGACTTGGCCATGGTCTCAAATGAACTTCAACGTTTATCAAAGAGCGATACCCCTCCAAAAAGCTTTGAGTTCCGTATCGTACGCAAAGACGGGAGCATAATGCATATACGGTCGATCTCAAGTGTAACAAAACGCGATGCGGCGGGCAATGCATTGAAGATCGTCGGAACAGGTCAGGACATTACCAAAGAGCATGACGCTGAAAAGAAACTCATCAGCACCCTTGACATGTTAAATGACATGATGACGAAAGAGCAGGAGAAAACAAGAGCATTACAACAGATGAAGAGTGAGCTTGAAGAGAACAATACTGCATTGGAAAAGGCAAAAAATACGGCGGAGATAGCCACACGGGCAAAAAGTACTTTTTTAGCAAACATGTCGCATGAGATCCGTACGCCGCTCAATGCGATCAACGGTTTTATAGCTCTGCTGAAAGAAGAAGAGACGGACCTGAAAAAACTAACCTTCCTTAACACCATCGACAGTGCCTCGAATACACTGCTGAGCACTATTAACGATGTTTTGGACTTCAGCAAGCTCGAAAACGGTAAACTCACTATTGCCAAAACTGACTTTTTACCTTATAAAGAGATCATGGCGACAGCCGAGCTTTTCCAAGCTAAAGCAGCTGAAAAGAACATCAACTTAAGTATTACTTTCGATCCAAATATGCCTGAAGTACTCTTCAGTGATGTTTTGCGCATTAAACAAGTCATCAACAATCTGCTCTCCAACGCCATAAAATTTACCCCGGAAAACGGAGAGATCAGCTTAAGCAGCGAATATAAAGATAGCAGGTTACGTGTATTTGTCCGTGACAGCGGGATCGGCATACCCCAAAGTAAACAAGACAAGATCTTTCAATGCTTTTCCCAGGCAGAAGGTTATACTGCACATGAGTACGGCGGAACCGGTCTGGGTCTAAGCATCTCTACACAGCTCATCAACATGCTTGAGGGTGAACTCAAGGTCGCCAGTATCGTTGACACAGGAAGTACCTTCTTCTTCTCCATCCCTGTCAGAGAAGGACGCTTAAAAGAAAGAGGGAGACCGCAAGAAGACCTGAGCGAACCGCTTGAGGGGAAAGTGTTGCTTGTTGAAGACAACAAAGCCAACCAGATGTTTATAGGTTTGGTCCTGCAAAAGACCACCTTGAAGTACGAGATAGCCAATGACGGTATTGAAGCTGTAGAGAAGTTCGAGACCGGTACGTATGATCTTATATTGATGGATGAGAATATGCCGCGTTTGAACGGAAAAGGCGCCACACAAAAAATCAGAAAGATCGAAAAAGCTAAAATGCTTAAAAGAATACCGATTATCGCCCTCACCGCAAATGCCCTTATCGGTGACAAAGAGCTGTTTATCAATGCGGGGATGGATGACTATCTCAGTAAACCGGTCGAACCTAAAGCCATAATAACCGTGCTGCATAAATTTCTAAAGGGCTCTCAAAAAGAGCTCAAGTCAAATGAGCATAAGAAGAACCTTTAAGCCATCCGATCAGTACCCTTAACCCAGATCGAAGATGATCTTCAAGCCATCTTTCACGATCACTACATTCTGAATCGATTTCACAGCTGCTCCGACCATCCCTTTCTCTTTTTCAAGTGAGTAGATAGGGCGGCTCTTAAAGTACTCGTTAAGCACTTTATCCAGGCTCGGATAGAGCATCGATTTTATATCGGTGCTGATATACCTGCTCTTGATGTCAACTACTTTGATCTTTCTCAAATACAAGTTACCGCCCTTAGAGTAAGCGATACGTGATGATACACTGATGACTGCACTTGCCATTTTACCGTCACCGGTTCGTATATTCGGTATCTGCAGCTTGCTGGTAAAGTTGAAGCGCTGTTTATCTCCGTCCAACTGAAGCTGAGGGTCTGAGACACGAAAGGTCAGCAGCACTGTTTCATGCTTGATAGGAAACTCTTTTTTCATTCGCTCCTGCAAGACCTTTTCAGGAAGAACATAGTCATATTTAAGAGCAAATAACGAGGTTATGCTTAATAAAAACAGGGCAATAAGACGCATTGGACAGTTCCTTATGATAAGTTATATAACTATACACCAAAAGAGAGAATAGAGAGTAGCTGTCGAGAAATTACGAGAGAAACCTCTCGCAAGAAGAAGATACTAAAGGCTTAGTATCCTGAGTTGTAAACAAACCCGCCAATAAACTCGATAAGCGGGCTTACTACGATAAAGGAGAAGATAGTAGCCAATGCTGCCATTCCCACGATCGTTTTAAGTGAGGTCGATGCATTGTCAAGATAGGTCTGGTTGCCTTGGATCGGCTCTCTCATAAACATATAGACGATCAGTTTCAAGTAGTAGAACGCTGCCACGGCAGAGTTAAGCGCCATGATCAGCGCCAACACTGTAAAGCCGCCGCTTACAGCTGCTCCGATCATGTAAAGCTTACCCCAGAAGAGTGCAAATGGCGGAATGCCGGCCAATGAAAGCATAAAGAGTGCCATCATAACCGCTTGCAGCGGTGCTGTTTTGAACAAGCCTGAGAACTTCTCAAATGAGTGGTCTGAACTTTGACCCGGAAGAAGCTCTTTTTGACGGCTCATCCACAACATGGTAAAGGCACCGAGGTTAGTGAAACTAAACAGTGCCCAGTATAGGATAAGACCTGTATTTGCCTGCGTTGTACCAATGAGTACAGCTGCCATAACAAAGCCGGCATGTGAAACCGATGAGTATGCAAGCATACGTTTAACGTCAGTTTGAACAATAGCCCATATATTGGCTGCTGTCATTGTAATCACAACAATGACGTACAAGATCACTTCCAACCAGACCACACCGGAATGGATAAGGAATTCAAAAATACGCATCGCTACGATGAAACCGGCGATCTTAGGTACGATCGACATATAACCTGCCAATGCTGCTGAAGAACCTTCATAAACATCCGGTGCCCAAGTATGGAAAGGCACTAATGACAGTTTAAACGCAAACGATGCAAGCAAGAAGACGGTACCCACAAGGACATAACCCATGTTGGCATAGTTATCTGCTGCAAGTACCGCTGCGATCTGATGAAGTTCAACAGAACCGGTAAGTGCATAAAGGACCATTGAACCAAATGCGAACAGACCGGCTGCCAAGGCACCCATCGTAAAGTATTTGACGGCTGCTTCGAATGACTTGCTGCGGTTATGAAGTGCGATCATCGGGTAAAGCGCCAATGATGCTGTCTCCAGACCGACAAAGATCAGGATCAGGTTGTCGGTAGCAACCATAAACTGGAAGCCCGCGATCATAAACAGGAACAGCGCAAAGAACTCCGGATAAGAGAACTCATGGAAACGCTGCGATGTCAGGGCCAATGGAATAAACATCATCGATGCGATGATGATCACCAGTTGTGCCAAGACAGCAAGACCATCGATCAGCATTAAGTCAAAGAAACCTTGCTGTGTACCGTTAGAGGCGAATACACCGGCTGCATCCATGACAGCACCAAGGTCCAGTAGTAAAAATAGAAGTGCGACCATAACGTAGAGCGATTTGCTCAAACCGCCCTTCACAAGATCGATCACGATAATTGACAAAGCACCGACAACCGCGATAGTCATCGGTACAATCGTTGCCACATTTAATGAGGCTAATGAGACATTAACTGCTTCTAACATTACTGTGCCTCCTGAATTTCAAATTTTGCGATAGA
Organism: Campylobacterota bacterium; assembly: GCA_039714575.1. Classification (GTDB taxonomy): domain Bacteria; phylum Campylobacterota; class Campylobacteria; order Campylobacterales; family Sulfurimonadaceae; genus Sulfonitrofixus. The sequence goes on from JBDLJE010000039.1 coordinate 5,197, forward strand.
AGGGATCACTGATTTAGCTTCAGCGGTGATCGCTTTATCGTGCATGAGCTGAACCACTGACTCAACTGAGTTGTTGATCGGTTCAAGGACCGGTTTAGGGTAGACACCTAACCAGATCGCAATGATCGTCAATGGAATTAGACCAAGAAGTTCCGTCTTGTTCACATCTTTAAGGTTTTTGTTCTCCTCTTTAGTCACATCGCCAAAGAACGCTTTTTTATACGCGGCAAGCATATAGATAGCACCGACGATGATCGCCGTTCCTGCAAGAAGTGTCATCATGTGCGACTGCTTATAGAAACCAAGCAGTGATAAGAACTCACCGACAAAGTTGATCGTTAACGGAAGACCCACTGAGGCCATCATCATGATCCCGAAGATCGTTGCATATTTAGGCATAACATGTGCCAGACCACCGAAATCGCTCATCAGTTTAGTATGACGACGGTCGTAGATAACACCGACAAGCAAGAAGAGCGCACCCGAAACAATACCGTGTGCGATCATCAAGAAGACAGAACCCGTGATACCCTCAACGTTAAGTGCGAACGTACCGAGAATGATAACACCCATGTGTGATATTGAAGAGTAGGCAACGACCTGTTTGATATCTTTTTGTGCATATGCCACCATCGCTGTGTAGATGATCATAATGATCGCCAGCACGGCTACCGGGTACATAAAGAAGACTGACGCGTCCGGGAACAACGGCAGTGAGAAACGGATAAACGCATACGTACCCATTTTCAACAGAACCGCTGCAAGGATCACAGAACCGATCGTCGGTGCCTGACCGTGAGCATACGGCAGCCATGTGTGGAACGGGAACATCGGTACCTTAACTGCAAAGCCCATAAAGAAGGCTGCAAATAACCAGTACTGTATGTTCTCAGGAAGGATCAGACGGTACCACTCGAGTAGTGAGAAGCTCCATTGACCTGTTGCCTGGAAGTAGAAATACGCCATAAACAGCATACCGACAAGCATGATCAGTGAACCTGTAAACGTATAGAGGAAGAACTTGACCGATGCGTAGATACGCAGCGGACCGCCCCAGATACCGATGATAAGAAGCATCGGCACAAGAGAGAGTTCCCAGAAGACGTAGAACAAGATCGCATCAAGTGCTGCAAAAACACCGACCATCGTCATCTGCAAGAACAGAAGTGTGATGATAAGGTCTTTAATACGACGCGTCTCTGTCAATGTGGCAATACCGAGCATCGTGAAGAATGATGCCATGATAATGATGAACAGAGAGATGCCGTCAACACCGAGAAGGTAAGAGATACCAAACGCCGGGATCAGGTTCATCTGCTCCATAAACTGCATACCGGAGATGCTGGAGTCGAATGAGTACCACAACCAAAGTGAAAGTATAAATTCAACCGTCGCTACGATGATACCGTAAGCACGCATACTGTCTTTATGGACAATAAACCCGAGCACTGCTGCGAGTGCAGGGAAAAATATCAAGATCGATAAAATATGGTCTAACATCTATATAGCTCCTAATCCAGAGAGCAGCTTTATTACTGTCTCTGATTGTCCAAGTGTGAATGCTGCTGCAAGTGCCAATAAGACAACTGTACCGGCAACCATCCAACGTAACATCGTTGAGAGGTTTCCGTTTTGCATTGTATGTGTCTTCCTACCAGTGTTGTAGAAGATGTTTGCAACACCGTCAACTGACGCATCAACAACTTTCATATCGATCTTCCACATCATGTCTGAAAGCTGACGATACATCTTGGTAAAGTACTCTTCATAGAACTGTGGAATATAATACTGATTATAAAGCAGCTGGTAAAGAACACCTGACTCGACTTTTTTGTCCACTTTAACCGCTTTTGCGTATTTTTTGTAAGCAAAGACGATAGCTGCGATAACAAACAGCTGCGTACCGATCGTCATGATCCAATACGTTGTTGCATTGTCTACATGGTACTCAATGGCCGGAAGCAGTTGTGTGACCATCTCATAGTATGGTGTTTTGAAGACCACACCTGCGATCACAGCCAGGATGGCTAACGGTAACATCCCCCAAAGCATAAAGTTATATGCTTCATGTGGATGAACACCGTTTTCTGTATGTCTGTCATCACCATGAAAGATCAACGCGATAAGACGGAACGAGTAAAACGCTGTAAGACCGGCAGTCAACAGCAGAACCGTGTATAAAACATAGTGATCCTGAATAAAGGCAACTTCCAAAATAAGGTCTTTCGAGAAGAAACCTGCAAGAGGATAGATACCTGCCAATGCAACAGAAGCAAGGGTCATCAAGATCCAAGTCCATTTCATCGATGTCTTCAGGTTACCCATCTTAAACGGATCAAGCTCATCATGCATAGCGTGCATAACATTACCGGCACCCAAGAAGAGAAGTGCTTTGAAGAATGCGTGTGCCATCAGGTGGAAAAGTGCCACCCAGTAAGCGCCAAGACCGGCTGCCACAAACATGTAACCAAGCTGTGAAAGCGTCGAGTAGGCAATAATACGTTTCATATCACGGTTAACCAGTGCCATCGTTGCTGCAAACATCGCAACAAACGCACCAAGGCTGGCGATCATAACACCGATGTCCGGGATAAGGTCATAAAGTGGATTAGCACGTACGACCAGATAAACACCTGCTGTTACCATTGTTGCCGCGTGGATAAGAGCCGATACCGGAGTAGGACCTTCCATCGCATCTGCAAGCCATGTATGCAGCGGGAACTGTGCTGATTTACCCATTGCACCGATGAACAAGAATACACCCATCATCGTCAACACTGAACCGTCTAGCCCAGGCATAGCAGCAAAGGCTTCGCTGTACTGGATAGAACCTGTGTTCCAGAATATCAAGAAGATACCGATAAGCATCGCAAGGTCAGCAATACGGTTCATGATGAACGCTTCGTTCGCTGCCCAAGTCGCTGACTCTTTGTGGTACCAGAAACCGATCAATCCCCATGAACAGACACCAACGCCTTCCCAACCGATAAAGAGGCCCAGGAAATTGTCGCTCATGACCAGTACCATCATCGAGAAGACGAAAGCAGAAAGCCAAGCGAAGAAACGGTTAAAGCCCTTGTCGTGGTCCATGTAACCGATAGAGTAGATGTGAACAACAGTAGAGACTGTTGTCACGACCATCATCATTGTCACAGAGACCTGATCAACTACAAACCCGTATGGGACATAAAGGTCACCGGTCGCCATCCATGTCATTAACTCGACCTGGATCGGTGCCCCGCCGCCTAAGATGTAGATCAGTAGTTTCAGACTCGCTAAGAATGAGACGAACAAAAGTGCCGTAGGAACGATCCCCGCAATAATGTTTTTCTTACTCATTCCAAAGAGTGCTGCAAACAGTGAACCTACGATCGGTGCAAAAAGTGCAGTATATAAATAAAATTCCATATCTATCCTCTCATCGATGTCATAGCATCAAGATCAATTTTGCCTGTACGTTTGTACCAAAGAACAAGCAGACCAAGGCCAACCGCTACTTCAGACGCTGCGATCGCAATAATGAAGAAAGCGAACATCTGACCTGTCAGGTCACCGTAGTAGCTGCTTATCGCCGCAAAAGCGATGTTAACAGAGTTCAGTAAGATCTCTGTTGCAAAGAAAAGCATCAGAAGATTTTTACGACGCATCACGCCTATCAGACCAATAGCGAAAAGCAGTGTCGATAGGACCAAATAGTGCTGTAGAGTGATTTCCATCATACTTGAGCCTTTTCATTAGTTTCACGCTCGATCTCTTCTTCTTTCATCAGTGTCAAAGAGTGATCCATCTTCTTGCCTGCAAGAACAATACCTGCGATCATAGCAACAAGAAGCATCACAGCAGCGACCTCAAACGGGATAAGATACTTCGTGAAAAGAACCATACCGACCTGTTGAGAATTACCTACACCCTCGATAACCGGGTAAAGAGCTGTAATGTTCGTCGAAACGATCGGTGCGGTAAAGATCGCTACAACAGTCAATGCCGCAAGGCCCGAAAGACCAAAGATGAGCTGTGGTGATGTGCGGCTCTCAACAACAACACGTGTTGTGTCAAAGAACATCATACCAAAGGCATAAAGTGCCATTACGGCACCTGTGTAGACGATGATCTGGATCGCGCCCAAGAAATCTGCACCCAGCAAAAAGAAAAATGCCGAGATGAAGATCATACCTGCTGCCAATGCACTCAGGGCATATAGCGCGTGGTTAGTTAACACAGTGATGGTGAACATCACTGTTGTCAAGATAGCAAAAGTGTAAAATGCTATAGCTTCCATCTTAGCTCCTTAATACGCAAGCGGCGTAGATTTTACGCGCTCGTCTTCATGTGGTGTAACAGCACCAAAACCTGGGTACTCAGGTACCTGACCTTTTACAGCCATGTCTAATGGTGTCAACATATCTTCGTAGTTCGTGTAGTGTGCACGCTGCTCAGAGGTGTTCTCATAACGTCCGCCGTGAACGATAGCCAGCTCCGGACAGACTTCAGCACAGTAACCGCAGAAGATACAGCGACCAAGGTTGATCGTGTACTCTGTGACCTGCTTACGACTGTTCTCATCGATCTTAGTGTCCATGCGGATACAGTCCGAGATACAGATCTTCTCGCAAAGACCACAACCGATACAACGCTCTGTACCGGACTCCCAAAGACGCTGCATCTCATGTACCGCACGATAGCGCGGGCCGATCGGCAGCTTCTCCAGCGGGTACTTGACCGTGTGGATGTCAAACTTAAACATCTCACGCATTACTACCCATAGACCGACAAACAGCTCACCACGGAAAGTACGTGAAAAGACCTGTTTTGCTTTGTCCCAACCCGTCTCAGGGTAGTCTTGGATATCTACTTTATAGTAGGCACCTTCACTTACATTTCTATTTTCAAATTCTTCTAAACTCATCATCAACCCCTAAAACATCATCACAAAGCCGGTGATCACAACATTGATCATCGCTATCGGCATAAGGACTTTCCAACATAACCACATCAACTGATCCGGTCTGATATCCGGCCATGCAGCACGTACCCACAAAAAGCTAAAGAAGAAAAACGACATTTTTCCAAGGAAGGCCAATGCACCAAAGATCGAACCATCACCAAAACCGCCTAAGAAGATAAGCGGGATCACAAATGAGATAAAGAACATGTTCGCATACTCACCGATGAAGAAGAGACCCCAGCGCATACCAGAGTACTCAGTACCAAAACCGTCAATAATTTCGTGATCATTCGCTACCAAGTGGAATGGAGTACGGCCTGTCTCAGCAAATGCCGCGATCCAGAAAAGGACAAAAGCAACCGGTTGTGACCAGATGATCCAGTCACCGATGCCGCCTGCTTGATAGTTGTTAAAGTCGATCAGTGAAAATGAACCAACCATCATCAAAGGTGCCAGCAGTGAAAGACCTGTAATAACCTCATAAGAGATAAATACCGATGCCGCACGTGCTGCAGAGATCAATGCGAATTTGTTACTTGATGCAAGTGAACCAAGAAGCGGTCCGTAAAAACCAATCGCCATGACACCAAGAATATATAGAATACCGATGTTAACGTCTGCCACGATCGGATGAACGACATAATCGGTGAACGGAAGCGTAAACGACGGCAAGAACGGGATCGCTGCTGCTGCCATAAATGCTGTTGCAGCCGTGATGACCGGTGCGATCTTAAAGATCGGTCCAACTGCATTTGTCGGAACGATATCCTCTTTGGTAAAGAGTTTGATACCGTCAGCCGCAACCTGTAAAAGTCCAAATGGTCCAACGTGCATTGGTCCAAGACGACGCTGCATAAATGCCAGAATCTTACGCTCAAAGTAGGTTCCGAGACCCGCTAAGGCAGAGAACACCAACAAGATCACAACGATCTTGATCAGCGTTTCAATAATGTATGCTATTTCCATTAATTACACCTTTTTGATTGTGGCACTGCTGAAACGGTAGTCGTTAAAGAGTGCCACAGTGTTTAGATTTGAATCGAAACTTGGGACGAACGGAATATCTCCGCCGATTTTAGAGTCAATTTTAACATTAAGTTCCATAGAACCTTTTGTAGTCTTGACTAAAACCGAATCTCCCTCTGCCAATTCATTCGCTGTTGCGTAGTCGCTACTCACATAGAGACCCGCTTCCTCACTTAGTTGGTGTGACATGTTCGTAAAGTCATTGAACTGAAGTGTCGGGTTGGCAAGATAGACCAGTGCATCTGTCATCGCTGCAGCTTCGTCAAATGCAGCGACTTTGTCACCACGAGACTTTCTTGCTTTAGGGAGAGTCAACTCATATCCGCGCATCTCTTCACCGCTGTTGGTGTAGTAGTTTGGAAGGTCGTCGAAGTTTGCTGCCCTAAAGCCTTTGATCTCACCAAGCTGAGCCGTATAATCGACTGTCAATGCAGCGTTTAGACCGAGTGCATTTGCGATGTCATTAAGCTCATAACCGTTATAAGGAAGCGCCGCGTTCGTCGGGTTCACACGAAGCTGAACGCTTGTCAGTGTTCCCTCTTGCTGATTCATCGCAGGCATATCAAGGTCGCCCTTGCCTGACGCGCTAATAACAAAGTCCGCTTTAACGTTGTATCCAACGCTGTACGAACCTGCCAGCTCATCAAGGTCACAGATCATCGCAACACCCAGAGAGTTCCCTTTTTCAGGGATCATAGTGACAGTGAAGTCCGTATACTTCTCGACCAAAGCAACCAGACGTGCAAGGTTGGCGGCATTTGGATGGCTGTAGAAGTCCGGTCCAACCATCATTGCGAAGGTATCTTTCTTCTTAAGCAGTTTTTCCATCGCTTCGTCAAACTTCTCTGGTGCGCCAACGATCTCCAAGAGGCGGTTGTCATCGACTTCGACCTCTTTTTCGACCTTTTTAGGTACCATCTTCGACTTCTCGACTTCGACCTCTTCCTCTTCGCCTGTCTCTTCGTTGACTTTCATCTCTTTAACGATCTCAACGACCTTCTCTTTGATCGTCTCTGTTACTGTGATCGTCTTCATCGAGTGAAATGAAGCAAGATAATCAGCAAGCTCTTCAGGAAGAGCGTCTTTTTTCGCGAACAGGTCAAGAATCAGGTACATCACGGCCTCTTCTTGCATCGGTGCATGGTTGATCGACATGATGTTTTTACCCATCTCATCTACTACCGGGTCAGCTACCGGGTGAAAATACATCGCTGCACCCTTGTTCATCACCATTGAGTTGTTCATTGCAAAACGGGCATTGGGGTTGTCTGTTTTGACAGCAGAGCCGACAGAGATCACAAAGTTGGCATCATTGACCGCTTTAAGCGGTGTTTTGTAAGTCGCTGTACCGCTAACCGTTGAGTACTCTTTCATAAATGCTGCGAATTTACGTGCTTCATCATTGATCAGTTTGTACCCTCTTGTCTCTTTGAGCTTCTGAAGGATCAACGCCTCTTCATTGGTGATCTGAGAGTCAAAACGGATGGTGTCCGCTTTTTCAAAGGCTTCGATCGTTTTTGCAAACGCAGCCTCGTCTTTCGCTTCTACCTTGTTCTCAAAGTTGTAACCGTAACGTCCTGCACCACAAAGAGAGACATAGTTCCACTCGTTTTGTACACGATAGATCTTCTGCTCTGGAGCATCAATAGAACCGTGTTTGACCTCATACTCAACCTGACACCCTGCAGAACAGTGTGAACATGTCGCAGGGACTTTTGTCAACTCCCATGCGTTAGATGTATACTGGAAGTCAGCAGAGACGATCGCACCGACCGGACAGACAGCAGAACATTCACCACAGTCGGTACAATCAAGTGTTTCACCGTCGTTAGGCTGTATCAGTGACTTGTTAAGCTTGTTCCACATCGAGTAAGCATCTTTAGGCATTGTCTCTTTAAACTCAGCCTCGATCGCATCACCGCCACGAGGACGTGTACTCAGTGCACCATCACCGATCATATCTTTACAGACAGTCGTACAGCGCTCGCACATAATACAGAGTGCCGGATCATAATTCAACAATCCCCAATTCTGTACAGGACGGTGAACATCTTTGATCGCGTAACTCTGTGAATCAACACCGACCTCAAGCGTGTAGTTTTGAAGCTCACACTCTCCAGACTGATCACAAACACCGCACTCTAAGGGGTGGTTTACATCATAGACCTCCATGATCGCGCGTTTTTCAGCTTCGATCGTCTCAGTCGATGTTGTGACCTCCATACCATCTTTACTTTTGGCATTACAGGCATAGACCTGTTTACCATCCGCTTCAACAAGACAGATACGACACGCCAGCGTAGGGCTGCAGCGTGTCAGGTAACAGATAGCCGGTATAAAGATGTCGTTTGCACGAGCCGCATTAAGGATGAGTTCACCCTCTTGCGTCTTTATCTCTTTACCGTCAATCGTAATAGTTATTTCACTCATACCTATTTACTCTCTCTCATAAAATTTACATGTTCAAAACGATAAGCGTTTGTCACATTCAGACCCAAATCAAAAGTAGGATGCAAGGCAACCGTACCTTTGAGTGTATCATCAAGCTTGAAGATACGACGAACAGTTTCACCAGCGTAATCAAATGTCACTTCATCACCGTCACTAAGACGGGCTGCAGCTGCAAAAGAGGCTGAACCGTACAGGTTGTTGTCGTTTTCAAGTTGTGCTGTTTTTGCTGTAAAAGCGTTAAACTGCAGCACCGGGTTGACATGATAGATAACAGCGCCGTTGAACTCAGGCAAGTCAGCGACCTCTTCAGGATGACCGCCGCGTTTAGCAGTAACACTCTCTAAAACATATCCGCGGGCATCATCACCCTTAGCCGAGTAGAAGTTCTCAAGATCATCAAAGGCAATAGCTTTGAAGCCACTTTCAACCGGCAGTTTTACCGTATAGTCGATAGTGTTTTCTGCAGTTACTCCCAAGGCACTGGCCAAGTCATTCAAGGTGTACCCCTCAAATGAGAGTGCCACATTGGTAGGTAGAAGACGTTTGTCGATACTGACAAATGTCCCCTCTTGCTGGTTCAGTGCCGGAACGTCCAAGTCACCCTCACCTAAAGCAGAGATAACAAAGTCGCCTTTTGCGTTATAACCGACAACATTGTCCGTTGTCTCATCAGCATCAAGATCAGCGATCAGTGATACACCGAGTGTATTGATCTGCGCTGGAACAACCAACACAGAGAAGTCACTGTACTTTTCGATCAATGCAACAAGACGTGCAATGTTCTCTGAGCGCTCGTGAGCCAACACATCAGAACCGATGACCAAAGTCTTCGACTTAGAACGCATAAACTGTTTGACCATCAGAGCCAATTCATCATCACCGACATTGGTCTCAGCACTTAGATAACCCTCATCAAGTCCATCTATAAATGCCAGCTCGCGTTTAGTCAGTTTCTGATCAACGATAAGTGTCTGAGCAAGAAGTGCCAAGACACCCTCTTCCGTACCGACTTCATACTTGATAAACTGTGTCACCGTGTTTTGAAGCAGTGCATCTTCAAGTGGGTGCATATAGGTGACTTTAGCACCATTGTGACGTGCCGCTGTTGTCACTGCATAACGCACACCCGGGTTGTCCGTAGCGATACGGCTGCCCACAACGATGATACCGTCTGACTCTTTCAGGGTCTCAACTGTTGCTGAGTAGTGCTGTTTTCCACTTACAGAAGCATATGCATCCATAAATGTCTTCATCTGACGTGCATCTTCGTTGAAGAGTTTCAGACCCAGTTTAGCTTTCAGGCCGTTTAGGATCATCGTCTCTTCATTAGAGATCATTGACGAGAAACGGATCGCTTTAGCGTTTTGAAGTGCCGCGACTGCAGCATCGAACGCCGCATCGTCTTTTGACGTTTTGTTCGCAAAGTCGAAACCGAAACGTCCCGCACCACAAAGTGTTGCGTACTCGAAGTTGTTTTTGACACGGTAGATACTCTCTTCACCCGGTGAATCGATACCCGCGTGTTTGACTTCGTACTCTAAAGCACAACCCGCACTACAGTGAGCACATGTTGCCGGGATCTTAGAAAGTTCCCATGAGTTAGCCGTGTACTGGAAGTCAGAACTTACAAGCGCACCGACCGGACAGACTGCGATACACTCACCACAGAAGGTACAGTCAAGTTCATCTGCATTTTTAGGGATAACTTTCGAGTTATATCCGCCAAACAGCAGGTCTAACGCATCATCACCGATCACCTCGTTACAGACGTGCGTACACTTTTCACAAAGAATACAGAGAGATGGGTCATAGTTGATTAGTCCCCAGTTCTCGATCTTACGCGGTTGGTCTTTAGCAGCAAACTGCTGCTGACCGACATTAAACTCCAGAGTCTTGTTTTGAAGATCACACTCACCGGACTTGTCACATACACCACACTCTAAAGGGTGGTTGACATCATACATACGCATGATGTTTGTACGTTCCGTCTCCAGTGATTCAGAGTCAGTAATGACATTGATGCCTTCGGTCGGCGGTGTGTTACATGACAAGATAAAACCGTCATGTCCTTCAACTTCGACACTACAGAGACGACAAGAAGCACACGGTGATGTCTTCTCGATATAACACATCGTCGGGATATAGATATCTTCGCGACGCGCTACATTGATGATCGTCTCACCACGTTCAGCCGTTACAGAGCGGCCGTTAATTTTAAACTTTATCATCCGACCTCCTTAGTACGCGACCATCGCGATGTAGTAACAGCGCATACAGCGATCTGCTTCGCTGAGTGCCTGCTCTTGTGTGAAACCGAGGTTCACTTCCATGTTGTTGAACTTACGAACATCAACATCCAGTACTTCTGACTCTTCGCGAGCAAGTCCCGGAAGCCAGCCTGTGATCTTCTCTTTTTTGTCATAGACCTTCATACGGCGCAGGTGGTCTTCCATGATCTCGTCGTCTGTCAGTGTGATCTCACCGCCATTTTGAACATAACGGCTCATAACCGAAGCGGCACGTTTGGCTTGGCCGACTGCATTGACAATGGTCATCGGACCATACTCACAGTCACCCGAAGCAAAGATACCTTTGCGTGATGTCATATAGTCTTTACCGTTAGTAAGCAGTGTTGCCCAAGATGTCATCTCAAGCTCCCACTCTTCCGGCAGAAGCTCAAAGTCGGCACTCTGTGATACAGCCGGAATAAGATAATCAGCATCGATCTCATAGTCACCATCTTCGATCTTGACCAGTTGAGCACGACCGCCGTCAGGATCCGGAACTAACTCAAACTTGTTGATCTTAAGCGTTTTAAGAACATCGTTTTCATCAACCATCTCTTCAACTGCAGAGTGGAAGAGGAACTCAACACCCTCTTCTACCGCTTCGTGGTACTCTTCATAGGTCGTATTACGGATGATCGTCTTTTCATCACGGCGATAGATCATATAGACCTTTTTAGCGCCCGCACGGATCGAACAGCGCACAACGTCCATAGAGGTAAATCCACCACCGACACAGACAACTGTTTTACCCGTAAGATCAACATAGTCAGTTGTAAGAAGGTTCTCCTCTTGCACCTCTTTTGGTATTGCAATATCGTACTTCTCATAAAGGTTAACACGATCAAGGAAGTCAATAGCACCCCAGTAACCTTTTACCTCTGGCCGCTCGTTATTACAACGGACTTTCTTAGAGAGACGTGTACCTGCTGCGATCATCGTTGCATCATAATCTTTTTCGAACTGACGCATCATATCTGCTGTAACAGGTGTGTTGACAATAAAGTTTACACCAAGGTCACGTACACACTCGATATCTTCGTTATATTTGTCGATCGGCATACGGTATTCAGGTACACCGACGGCAACCTCACCGCCTAAGACTGGAAGCGACTCATAAACATCACAGTGGACACCTTCTAATGCTAGGTAGTAAGCAGTTGTCAGACCGGCAGGACCGGCACCGACGATCGCCACTTTTTTACCTGTATCCGGCTTTTTCTCAGCTGGATGGAAGTAACCAAACCCGTGATCTGTCTCATAGTCAGCACCCAGACGCTTCAGTGCCATGATCGATACTGATGTGTCAAGGTTTGCACGACGACACTCATCCTCACAAGGGTGAGGACAGACGCGGCCACAGGTGTGTGCCAGAGGCATTGTCTGACGTGTCGCTACCAGTGAATCATCAAAACGGAGGTCACGAACACCCTCGATATAACCAGGGATGTCAACATGCGCAGGACAGGCATCGGTACACGGTGCCGTGATCTTAGCGATGTAGTTAACTGATTCATCATAGTGCTTTGAAGGTTTCTGCTCGTCTATACATCGAACAAAATCTGCTTCAAAGTGTTCCATCAGATCAAGCAGTGGTGTCGGTACGGTCTTGCCGATCTCACATTTAGACGTCGTCTGCATGGTGCGGGAGACCTCTTTGAGGTGATCCATGTCCTGCATTGTCCCTTCGCCGCGTGCGATCTTGTCCATCAGGTCATACAAAATTCGTCCGCCCCAGCGACCCGGTGCACAACGGCCGCAAGCCTCAGAATAGACCTGATACTGCGCCGCGTACTCTGTCGCCAGACGTACAACATCTACCTCTGAGTCAAATAGAGCAACCCCGTCCCAGCCGATAAAGGCCTTGGATGAAGCGTGCTCATTGTACTGTTCGGGCAGTTTGTATGCTGATTCTTCCCAAGCGTCGTCAGCCTTGTCAACATTGTTGATAGACTCCCCGCGCCAGGTTGAAAAAAAGACTTTACTCATTGGCTATGCCTTACTTTTTAACAACAATTGTCCAGTCAGCTTCATTGAATTTCAATGAGTTAGCTAACTCAAGCCCACACTCTTTTACAAGGTCAGCACTACGTTGGATAGGTGTAAAATCGCCGATCTCAAATAAGAAAATAGCAACTTCTCCGGCAGAATGATTCTCCAGGATCTCTTTCATTCTTGGTTCAAACTCATCATGAAGATGGCGTAGATCATAACGTTTCATCTGCTCTCCTTATCGATCAACTTCACCGAATACGATGTTAGTCGTACCGATGATTGAAACAACATCCGGAATATAGTGACCCGGAAGTAGGTCTGTCAAAATACCTGTGTGCCAGAAAGACGGTGCACGAAGTTTTAGACGGTAAGGGTATGGACCACCTTGTGAGTTGATGTAGAAACCAAGTTCACCTTTTGGTGACTCAGTAACAACATAGACTTCACCAACCGGCGGACGCATACCTTGAGTAACAAGTACAAAGTGCTGCATCAATGAGTAATTCTGTGTCATCAACTCAAGCTTTGGTGCAGAGATGTACTGTGGCGCATGTGCCATCAACTCTGTCTCGTTGTTCTTCACTGTTTCAGCATACATGTCGATCGTCTGATAAAGGATCTTCGCAGACTCTCTCATCTCTTGCATGTAGACTTTATAACGTGCGTAGTTATCACATTTGTCAGAGTACGGTACTTCGAACTCAACTTCATCATAAAGTTCGTACGGCTCCTCTTTACGGATGTCCCACTTAACATTGGATGCACGCAGCATTGGACCTGTACAGCCCCATGAAAGCGCCATCTCTTCAGGGATAACACCGACATCTTCCATTCTCATCAACCAGATACGATTTTTGTCAAGAAGGTCTTCGTAATCTTTGATGTTCGCAGGTAGTTTGTCAAGGAACACTTTAAGGTCGTGGATAAAGTTGTCCGGGATGTCCAGAGGCACACCACCGATACGGATCGCAGCATGCGTTAGACGCGCACCACAATAGTCTTCGATAATATCCATCAGGTATTCACGCTCACGGAAAGCGTAAAGGAAAACTGTCATCGCACCGATGTCGAGTGCTGTTGTCGCCAACCAGAAAAGGTGAGACATAAGACGGTTGATCTCAAGAAGCATCATACGGATGACTTTTGCACGACGAGGTACATGTACATCGATCAGCTTCTCAACAGCCAGGGCAAAACCGTAGTTGTTCGAGCTTGACGCGATGTAGTCCATACGGTCTGTTGTCGGCATGAACTCGTTGTAGATCATGTTCTCAGCCATCTTCTCCATACCACGGTGCAGGTAACCGACATCCGGATGTGCTTTCGTGATCTGCTCTTGCTGCATGTGTAGAATAAGACGTAACTGACCGTGCGCCGAAGGGTGCTGCGGTCCGAAGTTAACGATCATCTCATTATCGTCTCTGTCAAACGTGATATTCTCAAAAAACGGACGTAATCTATTTGGTTGTTGCATATTCGCCCCTATCTCTTTCTGTCTTCGATGACATCGCCATCAGCATCATCGAATTTTTCTATTAAGAAGACGCCGCCCTCTTCTTGGAAGGCATGTGGTGTCTGTTCTGCATCAGCAGCTTTAGGCTCAGCTCCAAATGGAACTTCGAAACCTAGACGGCCAAAGCGTTCCGTATCATGACGGTCAACTTCAGCACACTCACGGATCTCAGGCCCGATGATGTCACGCGCCTCTTTACCGTAGATACGGTCAACTTCGTACCATGAAGCAAACTCATCACCCTGAAGCGGGTAAGTTTTCAGAAGTGGATAGCCTTCCCAGTCGTCCGGCATCAAGATACGTTTCATGTATGGGTGGTTGTTGACAACCGTTCCAAACATGTCGTACATCTCACGCTCAGACCAGTCAGCCGAGCGGAAAAGTGCGCTGACACTCTCAATAGCCTGCTTCTCATCGATAAAACATTTAATACGCAGACGCTTACGCTTACTCATCGAGAGCATCTGATAGAAGATCTCGAATTGACCCTGTTTCGCGATCCAGTCAATTGCTGACATCTCAGAGAGCTGTGTATATCCAAGCTCGTCACGAAGCAATTCAAGTACTCCGTAATTGTCTTCTGGCTTGATGTAAACAACCATCTGCTCTACCTGAATGTAAGCATCGCTGACATCAAATTTTGCTTTGATCGCCGCCAGGTCAGCTGCAAACACTTCATCGTCTTCTACTTTAGACGTCGGTACCTGCGGTGCGACCCAGTAACGGTCCGTATAATACGACTTTTTCTGTACGTCGTCTTTTGGCTTATAAGCTCTCATCTATAACAACCTTTTAGGACGCTGTGCTTTACCGGCTTTTTCAGCACGGATCTTCTTTTGAAGCATCATCACAGCGTATTGAAGCGTCTCAGGACGCGGTGCACAACCCGGGAGATAGAGATCAACAGGAATGATGCGGTCAACACCTTGTACCGTTGCGTACGTGTTGAACATACCGCCCGTGTTGGCACATGAACCCATTGAGATCACCCAGCGGGGCTCTGCCATCTGGTCGTACAGACGTTTGATGAACTCAGCGTGTTTCTTTGTCAATGTACCGGCCACGATCATCAGGTCTGACTGACGCGGTGAAGCACGGAAGATCGTACCGAAACGGTCAAAGTCAAAACGTGATGCACCCGATGCCATCATCTCGATACCACAGCAGGCAAGACCGTAAGTCATTGCCCAAAGCGAGTTGGACCGACCCCAGTTTACGACCTTGTCGATCGAGGTCAATGCGATTGGAAGACCGCCATCTTGTGAATAATTTACTTGATGTTGTGCCATTCAAGGGCTCCTTTTTTCCATGCGTAGATAAAACCGATCGTCAGCAGCAAGATGAACATTAACATCTCTGCAAAACCGAACCAGCCTAAAAGTTTGAAGTCGATCGCCCATGGGAACATAAATACGATCTCAACATCAAACAGTAGAAACAGCAGCGCGAACAGATAGAACTGTGTCGAGATACGGTTCGGCTGTTTTGTGACTTCCGGTCCACACTCGTAGATCGAAAGTTTTAGCTTTTCAGTGTCTTTACGTGCTAAAGCACGGCTCGCCCAACGCGCAGCAATCGTGGTTGCAATAAATGCACCGAATGTTAATACGAAGAGTATAAACACCCCAAAATAGGGACTTGTAGTGCTTACATGTTCCATATGGATAACCTTTTTTGTTGTTTATAAACAGCTAAAAACACCCATTTTCAGGGGTTTTCAGAGCGATGTTTTCTATAGAAAAAACAGTTATGCTCAATATATCCTAAAGTGCTTTAAAGCTACTTTTTTACTAATTTCAAATCGAAGGTGCGTGCTACCAACTGTTACAAGGTAAATTACTATGAAGAGGGGAGTGTTTATATTTGTAACATTTATATCGGTTACAGGAAGAAGAAAGTGGGATCTTTGCTCGTTTCTATGTCCTTCGTAAATATATACATATTTGAGCATTAGTCAGAAGTACATGTTACAAAGATCAGTGCTGTAGGCTTTCTCTCCAATTAATATTCGTGTATGCATGTCCAAGTGCAACTTGGGCACGAGGAAAGATTAACGCATAATATAGTAATCTATATACGCATGTGTATAAAAAATAGCCATGAATAAAACTACATTTAATATTAAACATATCGCTATTCCAATTGTTCTTGATCCAGCCAATGATGTTACTTGCATTTTTGACGCTACTAGCGAAGGAATATGAAAGATATTAAATATAAAAATAAGAAAAAATACAATGATAGATAAACTACCTATAATTGTCCCTTTTTGATTAGATATACCTGAATATGCAGATATAAGAGTTATCAGTAAAATTAAATACGGTACAAGATTAACTAAAAAAATAAGTCGATTTTTTTTCATCTAGTCGTACCGTCTAATCTAAAATACTCTCTTCTGAGTGCATCAGCAAAGTCTTGGCAGTTATCCCATGGTAAATCATAATCACATGACATATCATACCATCTATTGTTACAACTTTCACCATCCGGTAACCATCTTTCACTGTTCAATAAATTATTGAGTGCATCAAGCATAATAGTATCATCATAATGTGTTGGTAACATTGAATAATTTGGTAAAAAACTTGAATCATCTCCTCCAACACCTGTTGGAAAGTACCCTACATTTGCTCCATTATCAAAAAAACCATGTTCATGATATGCAGGACCAAATTCAATGGGAAGCATTGAAAGTGGTCTGGTTCCAAATCTAAATAATCCTAAAGGATCAAGAAAGTTAACCGGATCCCCAAGAACATACCCATAAAGATTACTATCCCCGCCATCAAACCCTATCGGGTCTTTAGCCGTCCACTTACCTGTGTAGGCATCGTAGTCACGATAGCCGAATCTGGTCAGACCTGTGTCAGGATCGTACAGTCCGCCTGCAAACCCAAACGGCACTTTAAAACTTGGATCACTGTCTAAA
>JBDLJE010000040.1:0-21524 GCA_039714575.1 Campylobacterota bacterium
AAAAATAGCTTCACTGGCTTTATAGTTCCAGTGGGTGTCGTCGGCAAAGTAGACATCTTTTTGGCCCTCTTGCACCATGTCGAGCAGGACCTTTTTTGTATCGATAAACGTATACTCTTTTTCCAGCTCTCTTAGTAACGGAAAAAAGTTGTTTTTTTGATAGGGGTTGTCTATTATGTACTCTTGGTAGAGGTCGTATTTGTCCGGAGCGATCATGACATAGAGCTTGATGTCAAGCTGCTCTAACTTCTGTGCCATTGTGTTAAAGTTTTCATTCATCAGCCGTATGTTCTTCTCATTGACCAAAGGTATGCTGGTAATATCCTGCTGATAAAAAAGCAGTGTGTTTTTTGTTTCTCCACTGAAAAGATCACGGGAGAGCTCCCTTTTATAGGTGAGTGACTGTTTGAACGCATTATCTGAGAATAGGTAGAATAAATTGTAAAAAACTATTTTATAGTTAGCTGTGTTGATAATAGTAGGTTTAGAAACTTTGGGTGCATCAGTATTGGAGCTTCTTGTCTTGATATTATGTTTTAACGCGTCAACGCTGAGGTTGCTGTCCCAACGTACAGTTTTTGCAAACCGTGCAAGTGCCAAACGTTCAATGGACTCTATGAGGACGGCTTTCGGTCTGGTCTTTTCAAGCAGTCCGTTGTTATACCAGGCCATAAGTGTTTCTATATTGTTGGTATCTTTTGAAAGGTTGTTGATGTTCAAAACACGAAGCGCATTGTTTGAGGCGATATAGTCCTGGTAATAGGGGTTCTTCCCGCCCCCGCCGCCGTTTGAAAAAGAGTCGCCGATGGTGATGATGTCAACACTCGAATAGTCCCACTCATGCGCTTTGATATGTCTGTTGGGAAGCAGGATCTCTTTTGTTCTAAGGTGAGCAGAAGAGAGTTGATAGCCCAGGCGCGCCAGATCCCCCACTTGCTGCGGTTTTTGGACATCAAGAAGTTTAGAGGTCAGGCCAAACCACATAGCAGCATGAAAAGATAAAAAAAGCAGTAAAAGACCGGCAAATATATAGACAAACTTTTTATAATGCAAGCTACTCATGATAAAGCTTTTTAAAGTAAGATGAGCGGGCGATATGCTGAGATGCAACCGGTCCCCAATGGGTGTCGTCGGCATAGAAGACATCTTTTACACCTTGAGCGACCAGCGGTGACAAGATCTTTTTTGTATTGACAAGCGTGTACTCTTTAGCCAAAGGGTCAAGGCGCTTGAAAAAAGAGTTCTCAGGATGCTTGTTACTGCTTATGTAGGGAGCATACAGGTCGTACTTGTCAACAGCCGGCATGACGTAGAGCTCAATGCCGTCTTGTTTTAAAAGCAGGGCCAGCTTGTTGAAATGTGCGTTCATGCGCTGCATGTTCTTTTCTGTAGGCTGCAGCAGCCGCTGTACATCTTCTTTATAGACCAGCAGTGTCTTAGCTGCCTCGGCACTGAAAAGTTCTTTTTCCAACGCAAACTTATAGACCTGGTTCTTCCCAAAAGCATTCTCGGAGTATTGATATAAGAGCGAGTAGTAGGGGAACTTGTAATTGGCGGTATTGATAGGTTTCAGCGGCGGGACCAGCGGTTTCCAGCCTCGATTGAAAAGGTTTTGTTCTGCTTCTTCAAGGGATAGGCTTAGTTCCCAGCGTATAGGTCTGTCAAACCGCATAAGCATCTCTCTCTGCACCGACTCGATAAGGACAACCTTGGGGCTTACCTTCTTAAGCCATCCGCTGTTATGAAGGATGGAGACGGTCTCAATATAGTTATAGGACATTTTGATGTTCTGAATATTTAAAACGGTAAGGTTGTTCTCACTTGCGATAAAGTCCTGATAGTAAGCGTTGCTGCCGCCTGACATTCCGTTTGAAAAGGAGTCGCCGAGGGTGATGAGGTCGATCTTCTGGTCTTCATAGTTGTCTCTGTTGAGGTGCTGCAGAGAAAGTGAGTTCTCTGTCTGCCTGGCCTGGATGGAATCTACCTGATAGCCTAGACGTGACAGATCACCGACATAATAAGGGGCGGCGTCAAAGATCTTGGATGTCCAGACAACCCATATGAAAAGATGATAGAACAAAAAGGTCATCAGCAGTAAAAAAAAATATTTTATAAAACGGTACTCTCTAAGGTGCAAAGTCTCATTATCAGACAACAAGCCCTGAGAGAGTAGTTTCGTAAACTGCATTGCTACGGCTTAAAAATTAAAATACAAGAATTCAGAAACTCTGGACATCATTGAGACCGCAGTCAACAACAGTGCTAAAGTAAACACCAATGACAGTTTGGTGGATTTGAAGTTCGCCGCCAGATGACTGCTGTTGTTGAATTTCAAGACGATGATAAAGGCGAGGACAATATAGACGATGGTCTGCGCTTTACCGTTGATATCTCCGAGTACGCTGCCGAACTGAAAACCGAGGTCGTGCAGAAAGCTGAACTTTTCCGCATACTTCTCAGGCAGCATTACCCCGTCCATACCTATCATCCCCTTGAGTACCTTTATGGCATCGTCCCACTCTTTGGCCCGAAAAAAGACCCAGGTGACATTGATGAAGTTAAAGGTGATAAACCAGGCAAGCACTCTGTTCATCTTAAACCCAAGCTGTGTCCAGATGCGGTGGATAACGATACCGATGCCGTGCAAGAAGCCCCAGAAGACAAAGGTCCAAGCCGCTCCGTGCCAGAGTCCGCCGATCAAAAAGGTGAGAAAGAGGTTGTTGTACGTGAGGAGTTCACCTCTTCTGTTTCCGCCCAGCGGGATATAGATGTAGTCGCGTAAAAAACGTGAAAGTGTAATATGCCAGCGTCTCCAGAAATCTTGAATATTCAAGGCCTTATACGGCGAGTTGAAGTTTTGCGGAAGACGGATGTTAAAGAGCAGTGCCGCACCGATCGCCATGTCGGTATAGCCGCTAAAGTCAAAATAGAGCTGGAAGGTGTAAGAGAGTGACGTCGCCCAGGCTTCAAAGAAGTTCAGCACTTCGACCTTGTCAAACCCGGCGGTCGCCCACTGTGCAAACGTATCGGCGATAACGACCTTTTTAAAGATACCGATAGAGAAGATAAAGAGTCCTATTGCGATGTTTCTGTAACGCTTGACCAGGTTCCATCTTGACGCGAACTGCGGCATCATTTCGGCATGGTGGACGATAGGGCCTGCTATTAGTTGCGGAAAGAAGGTGACAAAAAGTGCATAATTCAAAAAGTCGTACTCTGCCGTTTCACCGCGGTAGGAGTCGACCAGGTAGGCGATCTGCTGGAAGGTGAAAAACGAGATAGCCAGAGGGAGCGCCATATGCAGCAGTGGAACAGAGCCGTCAAAAGCAAAGTTGAAGTTGGCAATAAAAAAGTCTGTATATTTAAAATAGCCCAGCAGAGAGATGTTGGCGATGACGCCGATGGCCAATAGGGTGCTTTTATGGACTTGAACTTTTTTAAAGTTCTCATTGAGCGAGTTTCCGACGACATAGTTAAACAACATAGAGCCGAGTATCAAAGGCAGGTAAGCGATATTCCACCAGCTGTAAAAGAAGAGAGAAGCAAAGACTAAAAAGCCTTTAGCCCCCACTATCAAGCGTTGGTGAAGCAGAAAAAAATAGATAAAAAAGCTAAGCGGCAAAAAGAAAAAGATAAATTCATAACTGTTAAATAGCATTGATAACCTTATGTTGTTAATGACGAGATTATAGCTAATTCATTTTAGATACAAATTGAACTATGGTCTAATGTGTGAACATGCCTTTGTTAAATTTTCTCTGATCTGCTCTCGATATTGTTTGAACTGATTTTGCTGAATATATAAACCAAAGTCATCCGGTAGATTTGCAGTGTTGTCCTGAAATATTCTGGCTGCTATAGATTTCGCAAGAGTGTCTCTATAGTGACTTGCCTCGTAATAGTTGGAATTGTTGCACGTTAAGCTATTGTAATCACTAAAAAACCAGTAGTTGTGTATCCTGGAAATATCTTCTAAAAAGGTCAGCATGTCTTCTATATAAAATGAGTCTAGAAAGGTATGATTCAAAGGAGCGGTAAATAAGATCAATCTGATATTGTGTCGATCACATAATACCGTTAGCTCTCTCATAGATTTTAGCATCTTTTTGTACGCCGGTGGGTTTATCCCTGTTGTTCTGTCCAGTTTTAAATGAAATGAAGCTTCTTGTTTTATATAAGCTTCCGGGTCACGGTTAATGGCGCTCTCCTTTTTATCGTTAAACCACATGCCGGTTCCCTCAAAATCATGGACGGTATGCGAGTTATCGGGTGTTATGTTCTGAAGAAGCTTGATTTTCATATTGAAGACGGGTGTGATCGTTAGATATTTCCAAAAATAGACAAACATGTTTTGGTCTGTTACATCGGGATGGTACTTTTGTAAATAATTACTATCGCTATGACCCCAATACATCATATCCTGATAGTCAATTTGAAGATAGATCGTTTTAAGGGAGTAACCATCTTTTATAAAATACTTCAGATGTTTTAGATAATCATCAGTATTGGCTGAAGATACTCCCATGTTATATACTTTTCCATCAGGAAGGTATTGTTCCAGGATAACCGGATCCGTTGTCCCAATTCTGGAGTTTCCAAGCATTAAGGTGTCAAATTTGTTTTTATGATGCTTGAGAAACTCAATTTTTTGATACCGTTCGTTTTGCTGGACCTGATACTTTAATACGCCAGTGTGAAAGATATTAAACGGATCGATGATAAGGTTGCTGATCATAAGGAGAAGGAAACTTCCTCCCGTGAATAAAGAAACTATATAGATCCAATGTTTTTCTTTCAAGTTTTCCCCTCTGTAATAATGGACAGTTTTAGATAAAGTGTTTTAAGTAGTAGCGAAAAATATAAAACCTTGAGACGTAAGAGATCATCGAAAAGGATCGCAATACGTTATTTTAGCATTGTATTGATGATGTTGTCTCCATATCTTTTTCTATAGTGCCACGGGTCATAGAAGTTTTTAGGATCTCGGTTCTGCTGTGAGGCCAGAGAAAAATCGGATAACTTCGGGAAGAGGCGTAAAAGATCATCGCGTATGGCTTGATTGACCTGTAGGACCTCAGGGTGTTTTTGCAGCTGTAAGCGGGCCTGCTCCTGCATCGGTGTTAAAAAAGCATAGAGTTTGACGTTGTGCTGCTCACACACTTTCTTTATCTCTTTGAGCGGTGCAAGCGCTTTTTTCTCATAGATGAACGGTGTATTGACATAGTTGCTCAGTATCATCCCTTTTGCGGCATTGGCGAACTTTTCGGAAGATTGATCATACGTGCCGTCGGCGATCTTTTGCTCCTTGAGGTAATAGTTGATCGAACCGTCATCTTCAAAAAATGTCTGCGGCTGGTCCGAGAGCTGGTTGCGTAAAGATTTGTAGCTCATCTTAAGCGTGCTGAATGAGAGGTAGTTCCCGGCAGCCCCTTTTAAAAACCCGTTTGTATTCAGGTGCAATGGCCCAAAGGCTTGGTGGAAGTTGTAGAACTCTATACCTAAGAAGACCTTGTCTAAAGGCTTATGCTTTAACCACTCTTGCAAAAGAAAGAGCTTCTCCGCGTTGTTGGCAACATGCACGCCGAAGTTATAGCAGCTGCCGATCTGAGGGTTGTCTGCAGGGGTTATGGTCATGACACGCGAGCTTCCCAAGATCAGGCAGTCGAACTTCTCAAAATTGTTCTCATAAAAGAGATAGTTGTATTTTTCACTGCGCTCATGTACAACAGGTTTAAACTGTTTGTTGACGACCCAGTCCCTCTGACCGAACGGGTCGATAAGGTAGTTGAAGGCAAGCAGCGTAGACAAAACAGAGATGATGACAACAAGGTAGAGCTTTACCCATCTATGAAACGCGATCAAAGCACTTCTTTGGTCTGCTGCCGGTGTCTGAGGCTCTCTTTAACAGGTGCTCCGCGCAGTACAAAACGGAAAAGTCTGAAATAGTTGCCCCCTCTGAACGAACGCCTTAGAAGTTTTAATAAAACAAAAAACTTCATTACAGCGGCGGTTAAAGGTGAGAAATGTTTGTTGAGCAGGATGTTGTAAGAGATATAGTACTCCCTCTCGATCTCATAACTCTTCTGCGTGCTTGCACCTTCGTAGTGAACGATCTTGGCTTCGGGAACAAAATAGACCTCATAGCCGCTCTCCCAGATGCGTTTGGAGATGTCTTCTTCTTCACAATAGAGAAAAAAGTTCGTATCCAGACCCCCGAGCTGGTTGAAAACAGAAGCGTTGAAGAACATGCATGAGCCGCTGACCACACCTACTTTGGTCGGTTCATACAAGCGGACCTTGTTGCTTGGAAAGTCATCTTTTGTAAAAAAACGTACGAAGCTGTTGCCGAACAGTTTGTTGGCCAGGGTCGGGAATTTTTTATACGAACTTGTCGGGCTCTCTTCATCATGATAGAGCTGCGCCGTAGCGAGGGCGATCTTGCTGTTTGCTTCGAGGAACGCTTTTAAGATACCGGAGGCGTCATTGAGCAGTCTGGTGTCATTGTTCAAAAAGAAGTAGTGTCTGCCTTTGGCCTGTTCGACACCGAGCATATTGCCTTTGGCAAAACCGCCGTTAACAGGACTCTCTATCAGCTTGACATAGGGATCGCTCTTAAGCTCGTTCAGCTTTTCAAGCTCTTGCGGTCTTGAATCGTTATCGACGACAATGATCTCATAGGAACTGTTTTGTGTCTGTTGATGGATGCTTTTTATCAGGTTCAGAGTCTCGTCGGAAGAGTTGTAGTTGACGGTGATAAAAGAGATGTCCATTGGGCGCCTTATGGTGATTGTGTTATTGTATATCTATTTTCTTTGGGACTAACTTATGGGTGCCGTTAATCAAAGCATTTTTTATACTGCTCTTTTAGATGTTGATCGATATTGTCTGAGGTCACATGCTTTGCAAAATCATTGGTGTCGGCAGATGCATAGATTATTTTAGAGATAGTGTAGCCGTAGTCGCTTCTAATGTGGGAGCTGTCGCGAAAGTTCTGTTTTTCATCCGTAACACTGTTGCACAAGGCAAAGTCAGTGTAGTCCGTCATCTCGGAGAGAGCCTTTTTCCAGGCAGCAAAACTCTCATACAGACCTAGCTCTCGGTACATGGAGAGATGCTTCTTATAGACGGGGCTGGTGTAGATATGCAGTGTTGCGCCGTTTTGTTCACAAAGCGCAATGATGTCGCTTACATGTGTGAGCGGGTTTTTCAGAGATGACGGCTCTTTCATCAACGGGGAGTTTAAAAAGCTCTTCTCTCTCGCATACTCATTTAGAGTATGGTTGATGTTGGCGTCAAGCCGCTGCTCTGAAAAACGGTGCTCTCTGAGTGCACTATGGGCCTCTTTGGCAAACGCTTTTCGACTCTGTTTTTGGAAGGGATAATTCTCTTTGAGTGTTGAAAAACTGTTTTTCAGGGTGCCGAAATTAAAAAGTGAAACACCGTAATCAGGCCAGTATATGCTAGATGAGAGACGCTCCTCTTTAAAATCAGACTGAGGGGCTTTAGTGGGATTAAAGGAGAAAAAGTCCAAGGCCCAGAGAACATGCTTGACCTCGCCTTGAGTAACAGCAAACCGGATATAGGCAGCCTGCTCCTCTATGTTGGAGCCGGCAAGCGAAAAGTTAAAAAGAGGTTTAGGGGCATAGGGTTCCAGTATCTCGGGGGAGAAGAGGCCGCTGCGTGATGTCCCCATGATGATCGTTTCGGCATGGGAATGGTTGAACTTGTAAAACTTTGTCATTCTGTCCGAAATGAGATGGCCCGTTTTGCAGTTCATCTGACACTCTTCGTCTTGTTCGAATGTTGCATACGGATTGACGAGATAGTTAACCAAAGAGGTCAGGGCGATCAGGCTGATGATAACCCCCAACAAGACCAATATCCAGGTTCTGCTTCGAACTGGCGGCGGGTTCAGTGAAAATCTGCTCATAGGAAAGGGAAAAGTCTGTAGCTTTTATAGCCTAAGGCCTTTTTGAAGCAGAGCCAAAGAGGTGAGCGTGTCGTTATCTGAAAAAAGAGGTGACGGTGTTGAACCAGTAAAAGAAAAAGTTCAAGATTGAACCATGCATGCGTGAATTGCCGTTGAGCATTCAAAAGAGCCTTAATGAGCTCTCTCTCCTGTTTTGAGAGTTGAGGTGAATCAAGCAGCTCTTCTATCATATTGATCGCAGTGGCGTTCTCTTTCGCCTTTTTTTCGGACTTGCTCATTTTCGCTTTAGGTTTTTTCTGGGTTATGCTTAATGTGTTGGTTGCATGCTGACGGTAGAGGACAAGGTTTTGGTCTATATACTTTATACCGTTTGATGAAGCGGCATTTGCCGCGATCCATGCATCAAAATAGAGTGTTTTCGGAAAAGGAAAGATAGAGTCCAAGAGCTCTTTTTTAAACAGCATCGCATGTGCAGAGACACAGTTGTCAAAGACAAAGGAGAGTGCGGAACGCGTTGAGATAAAGTTGTTTTTCAGCTTTTTGGAGAGCGTGCGGTTTAGACTGTTGCCTTCGGCATCGACCAACTCGGAGTTGCTGTAGACCAATGTCGCATCGTCAATATTGTCAACGAGAACCTGCAGTTTATCGGATGTCCATATGTCATCCTGATCGCATGGCGCAACATAGTCAGCGTCGGCTAAAGAGAGAGCCTTCTCAAAATTTTTGATATAACCGAGGTTGTTTTCGTTTTGTATAAGTTTTAGAGGCAGCTTGTCCATAAAACTTTGAATGACAGCGACGGTGCCGTCGGAAGAGGCATCGTCAACGATGATGACATTAAAGTTTTTATAGCTCTGTTGAGAGATCGACTCTAACTGCTCTGCAATATATGTTTCGCCATTGTAGGTTGCCACTACAATGGCGACAGAAGGGGTTAAATCTTCTGCCACAACTTGACCAGACGATAACAAAATTTTGAGTTGCATAAGGTGTTGAGTATGGATGAACCGGAGATAAAGAGTTTGTCGCAGGTCGTACGGAGGAAGGTCGGTTTCAGGGCATGCGTGTATTTTACAACAAAAGCATCTTTGGCAGTCTCAAAACGTTTATCTACTGTTCCGGCACTTTTGTGATAGAGATGGAAGTCAATGACATAAGAGCTCCTTCCCAGGATATGCGCTACCTGACAGAGGTCCGTTGCGTAAAAATGAAAGCCCTGGAGGTCATGAGAGACACAGAGGTTCGCACTTTTTTTAATGATGATAAAGTTCTCATCCAGACTGCGGACCTTTTGGGGCAAGACCCCTTTTTGACGGTGTGAACCATAGGGATCAGAGATGCACATAGCCGGCTGGGCAAGGTTGCTGTAACCGGCATTGCCGGCGATCGCCCACTCTTCGTCTCTGCTTTCAAGCGCTTCTATGCGCTCTCTCAGCACCGTGATGTCATCAAAACGAAGTTCAATGTCTTGATGGCAGATGATGATGTATTTTGCCTCTGCACGGTCTAAAAAAAGGTTGACAGCCTGATAGCCGTCATATTTGTTGCCGTTGCTGTTGTCGGCATAGATGAATTGGGCATCGTCGAACCCGGCGGCGACAAAAGAGTCCTTCATGACCTGATATTCGTCGGGATCCGTCACCAGGGTACAGACGGAAAACTCCCGTGCCGAACTTAAAAGATCGATTTCGATAGCATCAGACATATTTTTTAAGATACCACTCTATCGTCTTCACAATACCCGTGTCAAAGTTCTCATCTGCTCTCCAGCCAAGCTTATTCTCCAGCTTGGACGCATCGATAGCGTAGCGTCTGTCATGACCGGCTCTGTCTTCAACGAAGGTGATCAGCTCTTTATACGAACCCTCTTTTGGGACCTTCTCATCCAGAATACTGCAGATACTGTCGACGATCTGAAGGTTGGTGCGTTCGTTGCGTCCGCCCACATTATAGATATTTGCCTCTTCTCCTGTGTGATAAACAAGATCTATAGCTTTACAGTGGTCTAGCACATATAACCAGTCACGGATGTTCTTGCCGTCACCGTAGATCGGGATGTTCTCACCGGATAGTGCTTTTCTGATAATCGTCGGGATCAGTTTCTCATCATGCTGTTTCGGGCCGTAGTTGTTTGAACAGTTGGTGATGACCGTGTTCATGCCGTAGGTCTCTTGATAGCTTCTTACGATCATATCGCTGCCTGCTTTGGAAGCCGAGTATGGAGAGTTGGGAGCGTACGGTGTCTCTTCGGTAAAGAGGTCTGTCTCGTTCAGTGTTCCGTAGACTTCGTCAGTCGAGATGTGGTGGAAGCGGCACCCTTCATACTCTTTTTTGTAGGTGAAAGGTCTCTCCATCCACTGCTTCTGTGCCACATCGAGCAGTGTAAAGCTGCCGTTGACATTGGTCTCTACAAAGATACCCGGGTTTTTAATAGAGTTGTCGACATGGCTCTCTGCTGCGAAGTGGATAACGCCTCTGATGTCGTACTCGTTAAAGATGAACTCGACGAGTTCACGGTTACAGATGTCCCCTTTGATGAACTTATAGTTCTGGTTCTCTTCGATCTCTGTGAGGTTTGCCAGGTCGCCTGCGTAGGTGAGCAGGTCGAGGTTGACGATGAAATACTCCGGGTACTTCTCCAGGAAATACGGTACAAAGTTTGAACCTATGAATCCGGCGCAGCCGGTGACTAAAATACTCTTCATGTTATTGCTCCATTTGTCTGCATGTTATCTTACACCTGTGCCTTCGTTGGCTCTGCGGATCAGGTATTGTCCGTATTGGTTTTTCTTGAGCGGTTGAGCCAGTTCAAGAAGTTTCTCTTTCGTGATGTAACCCATCTCAAATGCGATCTCTTCAATACAGGCCACTTTGAGTCCTTGACGGTTCTCTATGGTCTGAATGAAGTTGGAGGCTTCGAGGAGGCTCTCGTGGGTGCCTGTGTCAAGCCAGGCGTAACCGCGCCCCATCAGCTCGACTTTGAGCTCTTTGGAAGCCAGGTAGGTCTGGTTGACAGTGGTGATCTCAAGTTCGCCGCGATGAGAGGGTTTGACATGTTTTGCGATCTCTACAACACTGTTCGGATAGTAATAGAGACCGACGACAGCATAGTTGCTCTCCGGTTCTTCCGGTTTCTCTTCAATGCTGGTCACATTGCCCTCACTGTCAAAAGCGGCGACACCGTAACGCTCAGGGTCTTTGACGTAGTACCCGAAAACGGTGGCTTTTTTCTCTTGAGTAGCATTTGTTACAGCGTTTGCCAGCATCTGTGTCAGGCCGTGACCGTAGAAGATGTTGTCGCCGAGAACAAGACAGACATCATCGCTGCCGATAAACTCTTCACCGATGATAAAGGCTTGGGCAAGGCCGTCAGGAGAGGGCTGTACTTTATAGCTGAAGGACATACCGATGTCAGAACCGTCGCCTAACAGCTCTTCAAAGCGCGGCAGGTCCTGGGGTGTCGAGATGATCAGCACTTCCGTGATGCCTGAGAGCATCAGCACCGAGAGCGGATAGTAGATCATCGGCTTATCGTAGATAGGGGCTAACTGTTTTGAGATACCTTTGGTGATCGGGTAGAGGCGTGTTCCGCTTCCTCCGGCTAAGATAATACCTTTCATTCAGTCTCCTCGTTTAATTTTTCCAACCCGTTCAGACAGACAAAACGGTTCACTGCAAAGTTCTTTTCCAAGATGGCATCGTTCTCTTTGAGCGTACTGATGTCAAAGTTCTTTTTGTGATAGAGGTGATAGACATTGGCCGCGTTTCTGCACGACTTAAGCTCTATCCCCATTCCGCGAAAACGCCAACCGAGGTCAATGTCCTCGCCGACAGAGGGCTTGGTGTAATCTTCGTCAAGCCCGTTAATGGTCTCAAAGTCTTTTTTATAACATGAGAAGTTACAGCCTATGATGTAACGGACATGGCGCTTGCGTAAAAATGCATAGAGCGGGTTGCCGGCTGATATATAGATCCCCTCTTCATAATGCCGTGTGCCGTCTTTGTGCAGGGCAATGGCATTTTTTATAAACGATGTCGTGATACTCTGCGGCTCTATCTCTCTAGCGTAGATCGACTTGGTGATGTTCTCACCGATTTCTGCCCGTTTGCCGCAGCTGACAAAAGAGGGTTCACTGACGGCAATATGTCCTTCGATAAAACGGGGGTGGGGCAGGCAGTCTCCATCAATAAAGATAAGGTAGTCGCCGCTTGCCTTTTTAATGGCATTGTTAAGAGAGCGGGCCTTTCTCCACCCCGTATCTTCCTGCGTCAGGTGTACAAGGTTGGGAATGTTGCGTTTCTCTAAAAAACTTTTCATCTCTGGAAATTCGCCGTCTTCGGCAATAATGATCTCATCAGGAACACGGCTCTGGTTCTCCAGAGAGTCCAAAATAAGATCGAGTGCGTCGATGTTCTTATAGACGGCAATGATGATCGTGACTTTTTCCGGTTTTTGCATCAACTGCCTTTTTTAAAATAGTTTATTGTTTTCATTTATGATCAAGAACCTAATTTTACCATATTTGACAAAACCTGCCCGGCCTGTCATTTTTAATCTTTGATAAGTTCGTCTATCTTTGTGTGGATCCATTTGCCCTGTTTTTTGTCAATGTAGTGAAAATGTTCGTTCGTGAAAGCACCTTGTACACAGACATAACGATAGAAGCGGCTATTGACCTCTTTATCACCGATGGCCAGATTGATTACATTCGGTCCTGTCAGGAGGTATGTACCCCCTTCGGTCTTTTTCTTTTGAATGTTCTCAACGATAATATCGATGGCTTTTTTATAAACCTCGTTACCGGGTGCTGTTGCCATGAAATAGTTGGTATAGTGCTGTTTGTTGAGTATAAATATCTCTTTGTCGTCTTCTCTGATCTGTTTTGAAAGCGGCCAGACAAAGCTGGCGTCAATATCAAGATAGACACCGCCGATATGGTAGAGTACGGCAAGTCTCCAAAAGTCAGCTTTAGCTGCGCCGTCATTGAGCTTTTGATACGCCTCAAACTCCTCTTGAGATGTGTGTGATTGGAAAAAGTCCAAAATGTCATCATCGCTTGCATATCGATACTCGTAATCCAGCGACATCAGTCGGTTGAAAAGGTAGTTGATATACATTGGCAGACTTACGGCATTGCTGTAGTTAGTCTGCCAGAAGATCTTTGGAATTTCCTGGTTCTTGGTGCTTTTGATCAGTGGTGCACTGTTTTTAGGGATGCTGAAGCGTGTTTTAGGAAATAGAAAATGAAAAATATAGCCAATCCCTTTGATGATGTTACCGCTAAACTTAGTAACCCTGTTCGAAATAATGATTGATAATGACATTAACGCTCCTGACTAATATAAAAAATATTTTACTTAAGTTTTGCTCTGAAGATGCTTTATAGTAAAATAGCTGTTATATTACACATAAAGAAATTAATTGAGAAAAGTATTTAAACGTTATTGGCCCTATTTAAAAGCGTACAAGTTCTACTATTTTATTATTTTTATCGGGATCTTGCTGACGGTTTCGGCAACAGCTGCAACGGCGCAGATCATGCAGCCCTTGATGGACGACATGTTTATTGCACGCGACCCCAAGATGCTCTATATCCTTCCGTTGATGCTCATAGGGATCTATACTGCAAAGTCGATTGGACGTTACCTGCAGTCGGTCTATATGAACTACATCGGCTTGAGTATGGTCACCCGCCTTCGCGAGGTGCTGCTAGAGAAGATCCTGCATTTTGATATGCAGCTGCTCTATGCCAACCGCAGCGGCGAGATGATCTCCCGTATCACCAACGATATCGGGCGTATCCAGTACTTCGTCTCCAACATGCTGCCGGAACTGGTGCGTGAGGTCTTGACGGTGGTCGGTCTGATCGCGTATGTGATCTATCTCAGCCCGGAACTTTCGTTTTACGCGTTGGTCGTTCTTCCTCTTGTCATCTATCCTCTGGTGTTGGTCGCAAAGCGCCTTAAAAAGCTTTCGCACCGTTCTCAGGAGAAAAATGCGGATGTGATGACCCGTTTGACAGAGGTGTTCAACAACAATGAGATCATTAAAGCCCACGCCACTGAGGCCTTTGAGATGGACCGTTTTTCCAAAGAGAACTGGCGCTTTTTCAAGATCAATATGAAAGGGGTCTATACCAACGAACTGGTCTCGCCTCTTTTGGAGATCATCGCGGCTCTCGGGCTCGCTGCCGTTATATACATAGGTGGGCAGCATGTCTATGACGACAAGCTTACGGTCGGAGAGTTCACCGCCTTTTTAACGGCGGTCGGTCTGGTCTTTCAGCCTGTACGGCGTATCGGTTCTATCTACGGGAAGATCCAGGATGCTCTTGCCGCAAGTGAACGGATCTTCGCAGTTCTGGACCAAGAAAATGAGATCGTCGAGGGTGAACGGACACTGGACAAGCCGATAGAGAAGATCGTTTTCAAAGATGTCGATCTTTTTTATGGTGAGAAACAGGCACTCAGCAATATCAACCTGGATATCAGTAAAGGGCAGAATTTTGCTCTGGTGGGTGACAGCGGGGGCGGAAAAAGCTCACTTATCAATATGTTGTTGCGTTTTTACGATGCGAGCTCGGGAGAGATCACTATCAACGACCACTCACTCAAGAGTTATGATCAAGCCTCCCTCCGTCATCAGATCGCAATCGTCTCACAGCGTGTTTACATCTTTCAGGACACGTTGGCCGCTAATGTTGCCTACGGTGAGGAAGTTGATATTGAGAGGGTGCATGAAGCATTAGCACTTGCCGATGCAAAGAGTTTTGCAGAGAGTCTGGAAGATGGTGTCGATACGATGATGGAGGAGTTTGGAAGCAACCTTTCAGGCGGACAGCGTCAGCGTATCGCTATTGCACGGGCTATCTACAAACATGCCTCGCTGCTGATCTTGGATGAGGCGACAAGCGCTCTGGACAATGAGAGTGAAAAACGGATACAAAAAGCCCTGGAAGATTATACAAAAGACAAGATCACCATTACCATCGCTCACCGTCTCAGTACGATCGAACATGCAGACGCTATCTTGGTCTTTCAGCAGGGTGAGATCGCGGCAAGAGGAACGCATCAAGAGTTGTTGGCGAGTTCGCCTGTCTATCAACGGCTTTCCGGCGAA
Organism: Campylobacterota bacterium; assembly: GCA_039714575.1. Lineage (GTDB taxonomy): Bacteria > Campylobacterota > Campylobacteria > Campylobacterales > Sulfurimonadaceae > Sulfonitrofixus. The sequence goes on from JBDLJE010000040.1 coordinate 15,051, forward strand.
TTGGCGTAGCGGGTCTCTTTAATCTTTGGACTTTTGGTAAAAGTAGTTGGTCGCTTCGACAAAGCCGTCAACAGAACCGCAGTCGAAACGTCTGCCGTTGAACTTATAGGCAAGAACCTTGCCCTGTTTTGCCTGTGTCAAGAGGGCGTCGGTGATCTGGATCTCGCCCCCTTTGCCCGGTTTGGTCTCACGCAGAATGTCAAAAATGTCCGGGGTCAGGATGTAACGACCGATGATCGCAAGGTTTGAAGGGGCATCCTGCGGGTCCGGTTTTTCAACCATATTGGTGATCCGGAACACATTCTCTTCGATCTCGTCGCCGGCAATGACACCGTACTTGGAGGTCTCTTCTTTCGGTACCTCTTCGATAGCTACGATCGAGCAGTTGTGCTTTTTGTAAAGCGCAACCATCTGCTCAAGCACACCCGCATCATCATTGTCACAGAGGTCATCTGCCAGGACAACGGCAAACGGTTCGTGCCCGATCAATGTCTCACCGGTCAAGATAGCGTGACCCAGACCTCTCATCTCAACCTGTCGGGTATAGGAGAAGGTACACTGGTTGATCAGTGCGCGGATCTCGGTGAGGTAGTGCTCTTTTGGCGTGTTCTTGATCTGATGTTCAAGTTCGTATGAGATGTCAAAGTGATCCTCGATAGCACGTTTACCGCGCCCTGTCACAACCGCCATCGTCTTAATGCCGGCCATAACAGCTTCTTCGACACCGTACTGAATAAGCGGTTTGGTAAGTACAGGGAGCATCTCTTTAGGGGTCGCTTTGGTCGCCGGAAGAAAGCGTGTACCGTAACCGGCAGCAGGGAAGAGACATTTATTGATAGGTGAGTTGTTCAAAAGGTGTCCTGTATATTATTTGCAGATGATTTTACTATAAGATGGCTTTGAACTCTATCTTCTCACAAGGTGACGGAAACGCCGCGTTCCATGATGTGTGCGTCAAGGTCCAGCGTCTCTTTGATCGCCTTTGCAAAGAGCTCCATCTTCTCGGTTTCGCCGTGGATCAGACATAAGGTCTTTAGCTCTTTGACAGGCCGTATCCAGTCGATGAGGTCGTTTTGGTCCGCATGAGCGGAAAACCCGTTGATGGTGTAGACCTGTGCATTGGTGATGATCTCCTCGCCGTAGATCTTGACAAACTTCGCCCCCTCGATGATGCGGCGACCGAGTGTACCTTCGACCTGATAACCTACGAAGACAACCGTGTTCTTCGGGTTCCAGAGGCGGTGCTTGAGGTGGTGCATAATGCGTCCGCCTGTACACATACCGCTGCCGGCAATGATGATGGCCCGCTTTTTGACACTGTTGATCGCGAGAGACTGGTCTCTTGTAGAGGTTGTTTCAAGCCACTCAAAAGAGAAAGGGTCGCGCCCGATGGATGCATGGAACTCAAGCTCTTCACTGAGGTGGATCGGGTATTTGTTGTAGAGTTTTGTCGCTTTAATGGCCAGCGGGCTGTCAAGGAAGACATGGCACTTCGGCAGTTCGCCGTCTTCGTACATCTCATGCAGCAGCCAGAGGATCTCCTGGGTGCGCTCAAGCGCAAATGAAGGGATCAAGACGTTTCCGTCATGTTCAAGGGTCTCGACGACGGCCTTTTTGAACTCGGCAATACTTTCGCGCATCGGTTTGTGGTTGCGGTCGCCATAGGTCGATTCAACAAAAAGCGCATCGGTTTTGTCGAGTCTGTCGGCGCTGTCGATAATAAGCCGGTTAGGACTGCCGATGTCGCCTGAAAAGACGATGCGCTTGGGTACGCTCTCCTCGTGGTAGTCGAGTATGACAAAAGCACTCCCCATGATGTGACCCGCATTGCCTAAAGAGACCCGAATGTGTTGGCGCAGTTTATGGTGTTCGAAGTACTCAAGCGTGTGCCACTTTTTCGAAAACACCTGGTGGACATGCTCCTCCGTATAGAGCGGTTCGCAAACAGTCTCCTCTTCACCGCGCCGACGCGCTTTCCTTCTTAAGGTTTTGTACTCCTCTTTGAGGATACCGGCACTGTCAAGCAGCATGACCTTGGCGATGTCGTGTGTAGGCTGAGTAGCAATGATCTCTCCGTGAAATCCCTCTTTCACCAGTTTTGCGACCCTTCCGATATGGTCAAGGTGGGCATGGGTCAAGACAAGGTACTGAACCTTGGCAGGATCGAACTCAAACGGCTCATAGTTTCTTTCACTGCCGCCGTCGCCTTGGAACATACCGCAGTCTATCAGTATCTGCACCGAGTTGATGGTCACAAGATGGCAAGAACCCGTCACCGTCTGAGCCGCACCGTATGAGGTTACTTTTGCCATATCGTTGTCCTTCTTTTTGTGTTCAAGCGGGTATCTATATAGTCTATTGTAGAGCAGGACTGTGAAAACAGACCTTAATTTAGAATAGGGTGTTGGCACTGAAAGAGAGAAGGGATAGCAGCTGACATTGCACCCATGAAATTGTTTCTCTTAGCGGTTTTAGAGATCAATACAGTCAAAAGTGTAGTAATGACGAGCTTTATTAGTAAGATAAGTGCCGTTTTATGCAGTAAAAACAAGTCTGCGTTGTTCAGACTTGTTCAGTGGTTATTTGCCTGTATAGTTGGCGCCTGTCAAGTTGCCATATACATTGACAAAGATATAAAGAGTTTGTTTCGTTTTGTCTTTAATTGCTGCGTTTTCAAAACTTACTACCCACTCATTATTATAATTATATTGCGTTCTTTCCATCTTTGAAATTGGCATAGATGCCCAACTCTTGTCAATCTTTTTTACCCAAGTCAGTCTCTCGACCTCCTGTTTTGCTATTTCCTCAATCGCTGTTTTACTGACCTCTTTTTGAACAGGCGCATCATGACTGTGTCCATGACCGCCATCGTGACTATGGCTGCCGCTTGCATACAGTGTTGTGAAACTCAGTGCTAACGCTGTAACTGTCGTTTTAATTAATGTTTTCATTGTTTTCCTTTATAAACTATCGTGTACATAGTTTTTTTGTTCAGCTTTTTGCATATCTAAATGGATATGGTAATGCTCGTCTCTGTTAAACCCAAACTCTTCTTCGTTCGTTGTATGTAAATAACCGTGCAGCTGCATCAACAGCAGCATAAAGCCTGCAAACATCAATGCATGGTTGGCTACTTTGGAGAGTCGTAAAAAAGATGCTGTTTTTCTCCACTGTGTCAATACAACAAGCATAACGATCAGAGCAGCTATCTGTCCAATCTCTACACCGATGTTGAAAGAGATGATCTTTAACAGCATGTCCCAGTTTTGCTCACCAAGCGGCAGTTGTTGCAGTCTTGTAGAGAGTCCAAAACCGTGAATAAGTCCAAACAGAAGAACCATCATCAGTAAATTAGGAGATTTAACGCCTAAATAGTTCTGAAACCCTTTGTTGTTGTCAAATGCTTTATAAATAACACTTATCGCGATAACTGCGTCAATCAGATAATAGTTTGCATTGATACTCATAAAAGTAGCAAATATCAAGGTGATACTGTGCCCTATCGTAAAGACAGTGACAAACTTTACAATGTCTTTGGTCGTGGTAAGAAAAAACACAACGCCCAAAAGAAAAAGTAAATGGTCATACCCGGTCAACATGTGTGTGGCGCCGAGCCAAATATAACGAAGGTTCCCACCTTCAATCATCGCCTGCATATCTACTGCTGAAATACCGTGTGCATAGGCAGAGGTACTTAGCAAAAGAGATGAGACGAATAGAAAAAACACTTTCATTCCGTTCCTTTGTTGTTGGAATAATAAATTATGTTAAAGTCGAAAACTATATTTTTGGAGGGCGAAAAAGTGATTCTAAGAGAGGGTTTGGAATCCAGGAAACAGTTTCCAGATATGTCTGTTTCGGACTTGAAAAACCAAAAAGATCCATAGAGTGCGTATAAGCAAAAAAGTCTGCGAAGTTTATATTGGTTTGTGAATGACTATGCTTATGTTGATGACTAGAGCCGCCATGAGAATGGTGATGCTGATGAGTGGCATACCTGTCAATGCTGTCATGAACATACTCTGTTTCCAAAGAAGTTTTTGCTGCATACAGACTGCTGCCCATTAGATGAAAGGCAATTAAAACAACTGTAACATACTGTTTCATTCTATTTCAATGCCTTCTGTTTGGATAGTCAGTCATAATTTTTCTTAATAACCAGTGGCTGGATTGTAACACAGATTAGAAAATACGGGTGATGTGTACTTCTGTAAATGAGCTTGTTGATAACATCGAGTAAAGGAAAAAGAGTCATTGGATATAGGTGTCACCTAGACCCCTTGTGTTGCTTGTGTTTTATATCCGCATACATGTAAAATGTCAACTATCCTTGACAATATATGATTCATCTAAATTGTTTTCTTCTGACTTGCAATAAAATATAAGTTCATATAGTTTTCTTAAGATAAATTAGAATAGTTACTGTATAATTACATTATATTGCAAGTTCATATAATAAATAAAGAGGTTTTTTATGTACCTTTCAGGTGAAAAAAAGCAATTAGGTGAATTAATTGTTAAACGACGGGCTGAATTAAGTATGGAACAATCTGATATTGAAGACTATACGGGGATAAGTATTGGAACAATTTCAAAAATGGAAAATGGAAAAGGAAATATCAGTATTGATAATCTTTTGAAAATCCTAGATATATTGGGCTTAGAGATGAATGTAAAAGTTAAGCAAACAATTTAAAGGAAAGTAGATGCAAAAAGGTGATGTTTATCGAAATAGCGTACTTATTGGCATGATTTTAAAGGATGCCAACGGAAGATATAGGTTTGCTTATAATAATTCATATCTTAGGAATGAGAATGCATTGCCAATATCTGTTAATTTTCCTTTGCAATCAGAACCTTTTTTCTCTGAAGAGCTTTTTGCATTCTTTTTCAATATGTTAGCAGAGGGGAGCACGAAAGCTCTTCAGTGTCAATCACTACGTATTGATGAAGATGACCACTTTACACGATTGTTAAAGACTACAGCGAATAACACAATTGGCTCAATTACAGTTAAAGAAGTATTACCTTCCAAAAATCCTCAATTGGGAAGAGGGTTAGGTGAGCTGCTGTCAGAGGTATACGATGAAGAGGGGAAATTATGATGTGTAAAGGATGTTTTAAAAATATAAGCTCCGGGATGTATTGCTCAAAATGTAAAAGTGAGATGTTCGCAGGTGTGAATGTGAAGCCCTTGAATTTTGATAAAGAAGAATTCTATAAGGTGCATACAGAAATGGCTGACCGCTTATCAATTTCTGGTGTACAGGACAAAATTTCTTTAAAACTATTTGGCGATAAACTTGAACCGACAGCTACTGATGGTAAGTATATTTTAAAGCCTGTCCCCGCATCTAATAACTTGAAGCATAAAGAAGATATAGCTGCTAATGAACATGTAAGCATGCAGATATCCAAACAAATTTTTGGAATTAATACGGCAGCTTCAGCACTTATACCTTTTAAAGATGGTGAACTCGCATATATTACAAAACGATTCGATTATGCTAAAGATGGCATTAAGTTAGACCAGGAAGACTTTGCTTCGGTATTGGAATCTACTGAAGACACAAAGGGAAGAAATTACAAATATGAGTCAAGCTATGAAGAAGTTGCCGATGCAATTAAAAAATATGTTCCGGCGGCACAGCTTACACTAGAGGACTTTTACCTCCGCATAGTTTTTAACTATCTGATCGCAAACGGTGATGCTCATCTGAAAAACTTCTCATTGTATCGACCTGAAAACAGAAAAGATTATGCCTTAACCCCAAGTTATGATCTGGTCTATACACGATATCACGTAAATGAAACGGAAGGTGATATGGGTCTGGATTTATTTAAAAACACCGATACTCGTTCTTATGGAGCATTAGGTTTTTATTCGCTTGAAGACTTTGAAGAGTTTGCTAGAATGATAGAATTACCCGAAAAGAGATTGGTGAAGATTTTTAGAAAGATCATTACTTCAACACCAAAAGTTACTGAAATGGTAGAGAAGTCATTTTTAAGCGACTCAGGTAAAGAGGCTTATCTGGATAGCTATCAAAATAGATTGAAACAGCGATTATTCTATGTAATTGGTGAGAATTATGCGTATGATTCAGTATTACTACCTATAGTGGAAAGTGCGTTGGAAGATTTGTGAGTGTCAATAAGCAAAAATACGGGTCTAGGTGATGAATCTTTACTTTTAAAATCAATAAAACGCAAGAAAAAGAGGTTGGTTTTTGCATAAGGAGTTGGCACTGAAAGACACTGAGTAGTTTACCCCGAATTTATATCCAAGCTCAGATCGCAAAAGAGTTGGGGTTGTCTAGATCTTTGATATCAAAGGTGGTTAAAAGTGTACTTTCAACGCTAGACCCCTAGCCCTGTCGGAGAGACTTTCTTGTTGACTGCCAGATGTGTTAAAAACTGCTCAATTTCTACTTTGCCCATCTCTATTGGATGGCGTTTATTATGAAAAAATAT
>JBDLJE010000041.1:0-20754 GCA_039714575.1 Campylobacterota bacterium
GCTTCCTCTGCTTTGAACTTGGCATCTTGCATGATTATCTCTTTATTGGTTCGCTCAACAGCAGCTAAAACAAGGAAGAATAGCGTAAGGTACACATACCATTCAAAGTAAAGCGGCATAAACAGTGCGCCTATAAACGCTGCAAGCGTGACCCATAAAACTATATATCCTACAAACATTGCTGCTATGAGCTTTGCAGTAACCGTCATATGATTTTGATTGTTCATGTTATCCCTTTGTGGTGTTATTTATAAGTACTTTACGGCGTAAAAATGTGGAAATAGTGGGAACCGTCTATGAGTTGTGATAGACTTTAGCAACTTAAACAGGATATTTGATGATACTTTTTTACATTGTGGGCATGATATTTGCGACACTTGGCCTCTTTATGCTCCTTGATACTTACTTTTTTCGTAAAAAAGCACGAACAGTCCAAGGCAGCGTTGTCGGTTATGAGAAAAAGAGATCCAAAAACGGATACCACTACTACCCGGTCGTAAGGTACAGCGACCAAGGCGACACCTACCAATTCAAATCGGACATCGGCTCCAACACCATGAGTTTTTCAATAGACGAAGATGTAGATGTGCTTATACTTGAGAACAGACATAGCAGCGCACGTCTTAAACGTATGGCAAGACCTGTTTTGGCCTTGGCGTTTCTGTTTATGGGAGTGATTCCGATAGTACTTTCTATCTCAGAAATAAAGAGTGCTGATAATCAGATATATGCACTTCAAGGAGGGGTGCTGCTGCTTGCAGCAGGTACCTTTATTCTGCTGCGTTTTTCTAAGCTCTATAGAGACCGTACAGAGAAAAAGTTTACGTATCAGAGAAACAAGAGTGGTGTTGTCGGGTATGAGACTACCCAAGATGTCATCACTGACGCTCATGTAGTGCAAAAAGCCACCGTGTCAAAAACCGCACATGCCTTTGGTGCTTTTACAGGCGCTGTGATGGTGGCAGGTGCACTGTATTGGGCTGAGCATCTTCATGCTTACCTGGACAGTGCTGTACGGACACAGGGCGTTATCGTTTCACAAAAAAGTTCTTATTCTGACGGTTCTACGACGTATGCACCGATAATCGAGTTTGCCCCTTATAAAAGTAAGACCGTCCGGTTCACTTCCAATGTCAGCAGTTCAAGCCCTTCATGGAAGGTAGGCGACAGTGTCAATGTGTTTTATGATCCAAACGACACCGATGATGCGATAATGGATAGAGGTTGGTTCAATTACTTTTTTCAGTTGATGTTAGGGCTTATAGGGTTCATTATTTTAGGAGTATCAAGTTGGCAGCTTTGGAAAAAGAGCCAAGCCAAGCAGTGACTACAGGTACATCAGTTGAGAAAGTGCGATGATAATCACAACAAGACCAAAGGGAAAGAGGTGGCTTTTAAAGACCCAAGGGTTGATCTTGAAGAACTTCTGGTTAAACCCGCGCAGTCCGAGCCATAGACCAAGAAAGGCTTTGATGCTGAGCATGATCTGGAAACTGCTCATACCGTCAGGACCGATCTCGCCGAATATCTGAAAGAACATATAGATACCGGTTGCAACAGCGACCAAGAGAGCGTTTGGCACGACCTTGCGGACATGCATCATGATCGCTTCGCGCGCTTTGGCGCTTTCGTCTTTGTCGAGTGTTTTATTCATTTTGGCCATAAACAGGTTGTCGGTAAAGAGAAAACCGCCGTAGATAAAGACAGAAAAGATATGAACGAGTTTGATGATCATGAAAATGATGGGAAAGTCCTTAAGTATAGTGAAGCGGTATTATAGCAACAGAGCCGTGCTGTCAACATTGATATGTGTCAATGTTAACGCAGCAGCAGATCTGTTATTTATCTTCTACCAATGACTCTAAAAACTTGACTGTCATACGTACACCCGCTCCGGTACCGCCATGGTTATAGACATCCCAAGGGCTTTCCGTATAGGCTGGCCCGGCAATGTCGAAGTGCATCCATTTCTGTTTCATCTCATCAGTGATAAAGTTTTCAAGGAAGAGGGCGGCGGTAATAGCGCCTCCATATGGCTTTGAAGCGATGTTACAGATGTCGGCGATGTCGCTTTTGATGAGCTTTTTCAAGTGGTCGTTAAATGGCAGAGAAGCAACTAGTTCGCCTGAATGTGATGTTGCCTTCATAATGTTATGTTTAAGATGGTTGGAGTGGCCCATCATACCTGTTGTATATGGTCCTAGTGCGACCATACAGGCGCCCGTCAAGGTTGCATAGTCAAAGATGAAGTCAGACTGAACTGTGTCTTGTGCATAGGCTAGAACGTCAGCTAGAACAAGACGTCCTTCAGCATCAGTATTACGCACTTCTATTGTTGTGCCATTTCGCGCTGTCAATACGTCATCAGGCTTAAAAGCAGAACCATCGACCATATTCTCAGCAGCACCAAGGAAACCATGTACTTCTATAGGCAACTTGAGCTCGCTGACGGCTTTCATCATTCCAAGAACGGCACAGGCACCCGCCTTGTCCATCTTCATAGTAACCATTGATGTTGAAGGTTTTAGACTTAATCCACCGCTATCATAAGTAAGGCCTTTGCCAACTAAAGAGACCGTCTTAATAGCATTGTCTGGTTTGTAAGCCAGGTGTATAAGGCGTGGTTTGTGGATCGAAGCACGGCCAACAGCCAACATGGCGTTCATATTTTCGAACTCAAGTGCTTTTTCATCTAGGATGTCGCACTCCAGGTTGTTAGTGTTAGCCAATGTCTCAGCGACTTCAGCCATCACCTCTGGCGTCATGTCTTGAGGTGTCATGTTGACAAGTTCACGAGCAAAATTAGTTGCTGTTGCTGTGATGACTGCATCATTAAAAGCTTTTTCAATATCACTGTTCTCTAGTGCATCGTCATTGAAATTCTGGTCTGAAAAGATGACCTCTTTTAAAGCCACCTCAGTTTGCGTTGACTTATATATCTCAAAGCTATAGCCACCCATGATAAAACCTTCGACCAAAGCACCAACATTTTTCAGGTAGTACTGTGAAAGTTTTAGAGAGCTGTATTGAAAACCTTTAACGTTTTTGACAACAGCAGCTGCGGCAGAACGAAGTGCAGTAGAACCGTAGTTCTCAATACCACAGACAACTAAAGCACTCTCATGAAGAATACAGAACTCGTCTTGCGCCGCTTTAAAACCTGTTTTTGAGAGCTTCTCTCTGTATTCACTTGTTTCTAGTGTCTCTTCAGTTAGAAATAGGACTGTTAGTTCAGCTTCTATGCTTGACAGTGATTCATTTTTTAATTGGACGTTCATCGGGTCTCCATAAAGTTATATAGTAAGTTAAATAGCATTCTAGCGGATTATGTAAAACAATTATAGGGCGTCTGTATAGATTAAGATCACTAAAATCTATAGGTGATACCAAGAAGACAGTGGAAAGATCACCTATCTTGATTATCCGAAAAAAGAGATGTAAGATGACTTACTAAATGTAGTAGCTCTTAGTCAAAGTGCAGCAGGTCTTTGGCCTGGATCATATCTTTGTCACCGCGTCCTGAGACGTTGACGATGATAAGTTTGCCTTCGATATCTTTGATCTTTTTCAAATACGCGATAGCGTGAGAGCTTTCGAAGGCGGGGATAATGCCTTCTTTGCGTGAGAGCCACACAAAGGCGTCAAGCGCCTCTTCGTCAGTGATATGGTCGTAAGTAACACTCTCATTGTCTTTATGAAAAGCGTGCTCCGGCCCGATGCCCGGATAGTCAAGTCCGGCAGAGATAGAGTGCGCCTCTAATATCTGTCCGTCATCATCTTGAAGCAGGTACGAGAGTTGGCCGTGCAGAACGCCCGGACGGCCTTCCATAAGCGAGCAGCCGTGTTTGTCGGTGCAGATACCGTGTCCGCCGGCTTCAATACCGATACACTCCACCTTTTTGTCTTCCAAAAAGTGCTGGAACATACCGATAGCGTTTGAACCGCCGCCGATACAGGCGATGACGTGGTCAGGAAGACGGCTCTCTTTTTCCAGGATCTGCGCGCGCGCCTCTTTACCGATAATAGCCTGGAAGTCACGTACCATCATCGGGTAAGGATGAGGACCTGCAACTGTACCGATGATATAGTAGGTGTCGCGGGCATTGGTCACCCAGTGGCGAATTGCTTCGTTCATCGCATCTTTAAGCGTTCTTGACCCGCTCTCTACTGCATGAACTTTAGCGCCAAGCAGTTTCATTCTAAAGACATTGAGTTCTTGACGTTCGACATCTTTAGCACCCATAAAGATCTCGCACTCTAGACCAAGCAGGGCTGCGATCGTTGCTGTTGCTACACCGTGCTGGCCTGCGCCTGTTTCGGCAATGACCTTCTTTTTACCAAGACGTTTAGCCAGCAGACCCTGAGCAATAACATTGTTGACCTTGTGTGCGCCGGTATGGTTAAGGTCTTCACGTTTAAGATAGACTTTAGCCCCCAACTCCTCAGAGATGTTTGTAGCATAGTACAGTGGTGAAGGGCGACCGACATAGTCTGTGAGATAGTAGTCCACCTCTGCCCAGAACCCTTTGTCAAAACGTACCTTCGCATACTCTTCATTAAGCTCAAGCAGTGCCGGCATGAGGGTTTCAGGTACATAACGTCCGCCGAAGATACCGAAATGACCATTCTCGTCCGGATCAAATTTTGATGGTGAAGGGATATACATTAGTTGACCTCGATAACGCTGTAAACAGGTGATTTTTCTTCTAGTTTCTCGATGCCTTCCAAGAAGGTAAGCCCCATGATAAAACATGATTCGACACACTCCGCACCGACTTGAGAGATCAGGCTTGCAGCAGCAACGGCTGTACCGCCGGTAGCGATAAGGTCGTCTACAAGCAGTACACGTGCATTCTCTTTGCCTTCAAAAGCGTCTATGTGGATCTCGACTTCATCGATGCCGTACTCCAAAACATACTTCTCAGAAACAGTGGTGTAGGGCAGCTTGCCTTTTTTACGAATAGGGACAAAACCGATACCAAGGTCGCGTGCTAAGGCTGCACCGAAGATAAAGCCACGGGCGTCAATACCGGCGATATAGTCAAGGTTGTATGACTGATAACGATCTCTGAGATGCTCTTGAAGGGTCTTGAATGCCTCGGCATTATTTAAGATCGTGGTGATGTCTTTAAAGACGATACCCGGTTTTGGAAAGTCCGGGATGTCACGGACAGCGCCTTCGATAATAGTTCGTTGTTCTTGGTTGAGTGTCATGATTTATCCTTGGATGGCTTCGATTTTTTCAACACGTCCGCTGTGACGGCCGCCTTCGAACGAACCTGCGATCCATGCGTCGATGATAGACTCGGCAACACCGACACCGACAATACGCTCACCGAAGCAGAGTACATTGGCATCGTTATGCGCCCGTGCCATTGTTGCTGTATAGGCGTCATGACAAAGTGCCGCGCGAATACCGTGAAAACGGTTGGCGGACATGCTCATGCCGATACCCGAACCGCAGATCAGAACACCATGTGCCGAGGGGTCGTTCAAAACACTTTCACAGACTTTGACAGCATAGTCCGGGTAGTCAACACGGTCTTTGGAGAAAGGGCCGAGGTCTTCGACTTCGTGGCCTTTAGCGCGCAGCATCTCAACAGTAATATCTTTTAGATCGATTCCGGCGTGGTCAGTAGCAACATAAAACTTCATCATCATTTCCTTTAAGCGAGTAAGAATTTTAGTACGAATTGTACGGGTGCAAGCAGAACGTATTGGTGTATCGGTGTTACCAGGATGATGACAACGATGATCATCCCGTAACGTTCCACTTTATAAAACCATTCAGCGACAGCGTTATAGTTGTATTTCAATGCAGCATACATCAAAAAGTGTGCACCGTCAAACTGTGGAATAGGAAGGAGGTTGAAAACACCCAAGACCACATTGATGATGACCAGCTGCATCACCAGGAAGTAGGCAAACACGTAAACCATCGAGTCGCTGACAAGCGGTTGCGGCATAGCAAGCAAAAAAGCAGCGGCAAGAGCAGCAACAATAAAGTTGTACGTTATACCGGCTAGACTGACCTGCATCACAGCGTTGTAGCCGCCGTTGTCAACAACAGTACGTGTGTTGATAGGCACCGGTTTCGCCCAGCCAAACAGAAAACCGCCGTCTGAACCAAAGAGCATCGGCACAAAGTACATTAAACCCGGTACAAGCAGTGAACCGACAGGGTCGATGTGGGGGATAGGGTTAATGGTAAGACGACCGGCATTTTTTGCGGTCATATCGCCGTATTTGTAAGCGACCCAGCCATGCATGATCTCATGGCCGATAATAGCAATAAGAAGAGCCAGGACAGCCGTAGCGATCCTCAGTAGATCAATAGAGTCCATGGTCGTCTTTATCTTGTACTAGACGTTCAGCGACTGCTTTGTCGAGGTGTACGCTCTGTTCAAGGTCCGTCGGTGTCTTGCCCAAACGGTCCCAGCGGATGATATAGTTGTCATCCATACTGAAATAGACGAACCAAGGTGTTCCCTCGACCAGGCCGTACGGAACAGCACCCCAGAAACGGCTGTCGTTTGAGTGGTCGCGGTTGTCACCCATCATAAAGTAATGGTCTTCTTCTACAAGAACAGGACCAAAATTAAAGATAGGCTGCGGGTATCGGCCGTTATTGACGATCTTCTCATCGTGGTGAATACCGGGATGTGCTTTTTGATATGGGTTCTTTACCCAAAGTTCGCCGCCAAAGACCATGATCTCAAAATCTTTGTAGTGCTCTTTGACATACTGGTCTCCCTCTCTTGGATGAAGGTAAAGGTCTTTGTCGCGCACCGCGATCTTGTCGCCCGGCAGGCCTACACAGCGCTTGACATAGTGAAGATCGGTGTTATGCGGGTAGCGGAAGATAACGATGTGACCGCGTTCCGGTGTGTCGCCGTCATAGATGTGACCATCCGTGCCGGGAACAACAGGGATCTCTAAAAAAGGGATATGTGGCGTAGGGATACCGTAAGCGAACTTCTTGGCAAAAAGATGGTCGCCGATCAGCAGTGAGTCTTTCATCGAACCGCTTGGTATACGAAAGGCTTGTGCCACAAAAAAGATGATGAAAAGGACAATTATGATCGTACCTGTCCATGAGTTTGAAAAGCGGTAGGCTTTTCCGGCTGCGTTATAGACTTTTTGTTTCATTAACTCTCTTTAGCATGTGCTTGAGCAGCACGTAATGTGTTTTGTAGAAGCATCGCAATGGTCATCGGCCCGACACCGCCCGGAACAGGTGTGATGTAAGAGCTTTTCGGCGCGACATTTTCATAGTCAACGTCACCGACCAGTTTACCGTTAGGCGCACGGTTGATACCGATGTCAATAATAATAGCGCCCTCTTTGACCATATCTTCAGTAATAAGGTTAATAACACCTGCACCGACAAGGATGATGTCAGCGTTAAGGGTACAGGCTTTAAGGTCTTTGGTAAAGATATGTGCTACTTGTACGGTAGCATTAGCGTTTAAGAGCAGGGCGGCCATCGGCTTACCGACGATGTTGGATGCACCGACAACAACAGCGTTCATCCCTTTGGGATCGATATTGTACTCAGCGAGCAGTTCCATAACACCAAGCGGTGTGCAAGGTACAAAGCCGTCAAGTCCCGTGTTAAGACGGCCTACATTGTAGGGATGGAACCCGTCTACATCTTTGTTCGGCGCGACAAGCTCTAAAAGCTTGGTCGTGTCGATCTGTTCAGGAAGCGGAAGCTGGATCAAGATACCGTCAATACTTGGGTTCTGGTTCATCATCTTGATCGTGTTCTCGATAGCGTCTTGAGAGATGTCCGCCGGCATCTCGTGTGTTACTGAGTAGAAGCCTACACGGTCACACGCTTTTTTCTTCATACCGACATAGGCTTGAGAAGCCGGATCACTGCCAACCAGGATGACAGCCAGACCCGGCGTGCGGCCCGTTTCGTCTTTAAGCGTCTTAACTTCACTAGCGACCTGTTCTTCGATCTTTTTCGAGAGTGCTTTACCATCAAGAATCTGCATTTAGAGGAGTCCTACATTAAAATTTCGATATTATATCGGCTAATGTCTAACAAGGTGCTTTTGATGAAGAGCTTATCGGCTTTTACACTATTATTTCTTTTTATTAACTCTCTCAATGCTGATGTTTCGTTTATCACCGAATCTGAGTATGCTTCACAGTTCTACCACTCACCAAGAGGCATAGGCTGCCATAAGTGTCATGGTGAAAAGGGCGAGGGCAAACTGATTGCTAAGTATAAAGATAAAGGGGAGTCAAAACGCTTTAGCCCGCCTGCCATCAATCAACTTGGTTTTAAAGATTTTAAAACAGCGATGAAGAGGCGTCAACAAGGGATGCCGACCTACTATTTGACACCGCAAGAGATCGAGATACTTTACTTTTACCTTCATCCGAAAGAAGATAATAATGCTGATTAAAGACTCCCGTGTCATCCAAGAGGCGATCGACAGTCAAAACCTGGGTGCTCTCGATGAGTTTATCTTCCCTAAAAAACGTACTGTCAACAACAGAACTGATTTTAAGTCACCGCTGATGCTATCAGCGCATAACCTCAAACATCTCAACAAGATACCGGCACTGGAGACGGATGCCGTCATCTTAAACCTTGAAGACGGTGTATCTGCACAGATGAAACCGTATGCACTGCGTCTAGTGATGCTGACGCTGAGCGCCCTGACTGAGAGTGACAAAAAGATCATCGTCCGTGTCAATGCTCTGGATGAGGGCGGTGCAGACGAGATAGAGATGCTTAACAGCTTCAGACCCGACGCCGTACGCGTACCGAAGATCAAAACAGCAGAGGATGTCCACAGAGCGTTAGAACTGTGCGATAACGAGATAGAGCTGCACCTCTCCATTGAGACAAAAGAGGCGTGGCTGAACCTTAGAGAGTTAAGAGTAGACGAGAGAGTGACAGCGTTTTACCTTGGTGTTCTGGACCTGTTTGCAGACATGGAACTCTCTCAAGAACTTATTCAGCCGGACAACCCGTTGATCCAACATATATTGTCGCATTTTCTGCTTACATCGAAAGCTGTTGGTGTTAAACCCGTCTCATTTGTCTTTCAGGACTACAGAGACGAAGCAGGTTTCCAAACATGGTTAGAGCTTGAAAAGATGATGGGTTTTAACGCTAAAGGCTGTCTCTCTCCTAAGCAGGTTGAACAGGCACAAACAGTGTTCGGTGTTGATAAAGAGGCGTTGATCAGAGCGCACTATATCGTTGAGCGTTTTGAAGAGCAGCGGGAGCAGGGTGTTACCGGCTTTAGCGACGATAAATACGGCTTTATTGATGAGCCGATCTACAAAGGTGCTTTAGCACTGCTAAAGTAACTATTGCCAACACAAGAGCGTTGGCGCTAGAATAATATACATCACCATCTCTCACAACCATTATTTTATATTTTTAATAGTTCAAACGATGTATTATAGATAATACAAGAGTCAAGGAGCAATCATGAAGTTGAAATATGTCGGTGATCTGCCGAAAGTGACAAGCAAAGGTGTCGGCTTTGACCAGACAAGACCGGACAAATACACATTTTTAAATGCAGCTGCGGAACTGCTGGAGGCTTTGAGTTACGGTGCTACAGAGACGACAAAACATCTGCACAACCTGAGCGGACAATACTATAGCGATGAAGAGCTGCTTGAACTGCTTAACAAGCACTGCAGTGATCTTGACGGTGTATTGGCTTCGCGTGATGCAAAGAGCGATGAACTGAAAAAAGAGCTGCTCAAGCGAGTTGATGAAAACAGCATTGTAAGCGAAGATGAACGAACTGCATGGCGTAACAATATCTCCTATATGGAAGAGTACTACCGACAATACGTCACCAATGAAAGTGCTTATGCCTGCGCACTTGATGCCTTGGCGCAGCAGATCAAAGTCGGGCAGATCAAAGAGATCACATTTCCTATGTACAGAAACTACGGTTCTGTTCTGCATGACCTTATAACAGTGCTTGCACATTTAAAGTCACCGATAGATGCGGAGTTAAGCGTTGAGGCTAAAGATGATAAGTTTGAGGGTAAGTTCTCTATAAAACATCGATAAACAGTACTAAGCTGTTTATCGTAAAAGAGGTGTTGTCTTAACGCCCTATAGCGCGGTCAAGTGCTGCTAAAGAGATGTAATACTCATAGTAGTTTGAGACAAGGTCCGCATTGGCATTGATGTATCCTTGGCGCGCTTCCTGCAGTTCGATATAGTCCGAAAGACCATGCTCATAACGCTGCTGTGCCTGGTCAAACTTCTCTTTTGCCGCTTCAACCAGCTCCTCTGAAAGTTTCACATTCGAGTCTGTCTTGCGAAGTTTTATCAATGCATTGCTTGTCTGTTGACGGATCCGCAGTTTTGCATCATCAAAACTTGCATGCTCTTGCAAGAGTGTCAGTTTAGCCTGTTCAGTCTTGGCCTGTGTTCTCAGTCCGCCAAAGAGGTTCCATTTTAAATTGATGTTGGCATTCCACTGCTGTTCAGGGATATAGCTCTGAATAGCATCTTCAACACTGCTGTATTGATAGTCTCCGCCGACATAGAGACCGGGATAATAGTCACCGCTCTCTTGTCGAACTCTGCTCTGCGCACTTTTGATCTTATGTTTATTGCTTTTAAGCTCTTGGCGGTGGGTGAACGCATATTGAACCAACTCTTCCGGCGTTAGAGTCTCTTGCGGCAGGGTGTCATAGATACCGCCGGAGAGGTTAAGATCGGGTATGTAGACGTGGCCTTTAACGCTCTCATTGAGGTTACCGATATTTTTATCCAAGGTCACATACGCAAGATTGAGGTCATATTTGCCGTTTTCAAGCTCGATCTGAGCTTCAATAAGACGGACTTTGGCGTCAACCACATCGATCTTGGTCTTAATACCGGCTGTGAAGTAGCGTTCGGCACGTTTAAGCTGCTGATCGGTGAGCAAGACGTTCTCTTTGTAGACCTTGATAAGATTGTCTTTACGCAGAAGATCGTAGTAGTCGTTTTTGACTGCATTGATCTTGTTTGAGACATCTTGGTTGTATGTAGCAAATGAGGCGTTGGACTCTTCTGAGTAGAAATCCATCTGCCCGCCGGTCTTGCCGAAGTCATAGACAAGCTGTGAAGCGGTGATCTTACCTGTGATCAAAGTGCCGTCTGCGTTGCCGACACTGTTTGTAATGCCCGTAGCCCCTGCAGATCCGTAAAGATCGACTTGTGGAAGATAGTCCGCATCCGCTTGATTGCTGCGCTGTTTAGAGATCTCAAAACTGCTGCGTGAGACATTAAGGTCGGGACTTGAGACAAGTGCCTTCTCGATCAAGGTATCGATGTTGTATTGAACCTCTTCAGCATAAAGTGACAGACAGACCAGAGGTAGTAATAAAAGTTTCTTACGACTCGGCATTTAGTGCCTCCCTGCATTGAATTTTAATTCTTATCATTAGATAGACTCCCGTTTAGCGATCTCTTCTTCAACGCTGACAAATTTTTCACGCATACTCTCAAGCAGAACATACAGTACCGGAACGAGCAGGGTGCTGACGATGGTCGCAGCAAGCATACCGCCGAGCAGTCCGACACCGATCGACTTCTGCGTTACCGCACCGGCACCGGTCGCAAAAGCAAGCGGTGCAGTACCAAAGACAAAAGAGAGGATGGTCATCATAATGGCACGGAAACGGAGCCTGCCGGCCTGAATACCTGACTCGACAATACTTTTACCCGACTCGCGCAGCTCTTTGGCAAACTCCACGATCAAGATGGCGTTCTTGGAGGCGAGGGCGATCAGCAGCACCAGTCCGACTTGGGCATAGACATTAAGCGGCAGTCCGGCCAGCTTAAGTGCCCCCATTGCACCGATCATGACAACCGGAACGGAGAGCAGGATCATAAGCGGCAAGATCCAAGACTCGTATTGAGCCGAAAGGACTAAAAAGACGACCAACGCGACAAAGATAAAGACCAGGACCTGTCCATTACCGGCAAGTTTCTCTTGAAAAGACATCCCGGACCAGTCGTAACCGAAGGTAGTCGGCAAGACACGTTCTGCGATCTCTTCCATCGCCGACATAGCCTGACCGGAACTATAACCGGATGCAGCAGCACCGTTGATCTGAATAGAGCGGTAGAGGTTATAGTGTGCGATATTTTGCGGCCCAAGCTGTTCGTTGATAGCTATAAGAGCTGACATCGGCACCATTTTTCCGTGTTTGTTCTTGACAAAAAGTTTATTGATATCGCTTTTGTCGCTTCTGAACTCTTTGTCCGCTTGAACAAAGACCTTGAAAACCTTACCGAATTTAGTAAAGTCGTTAATATAAAATGAGCCCAGATAGGTCTGCATCGTACCAAAAAGTGTGGCAACGTCGACACCGAGTGCGTTGGCTTTTTTACGATCGATCTCGATCTCGTACATAGGGTAGTTAGGGTTATATGTCGTAAAAGCACGCCCGATACGCGGGTCTTGGTTAGCCTGCTTGATGATCTCTTGCGTGTAGGCCATAAATACGTCCATATCTCCTGCCAGATAATCCTGTACTCTGAAGTCAAAGCCGCCGACACTGCCCAGACCTGTGATACCCGGCATGTTAAAGGCAGCTACCGTCGCATCGGAGATATGGGCTGTTCTGACAAAGACCTGCTTGATAATACTCTCAACGTCCATTCCCGGCGCTGTTCTGTCGTCCCAGTGGTCCAGTGTAAGGAACATCGTACCGGCACTGCCGTCAAGCGTCGAAGTGATGACGTTATAACCGTCTATGACGACAACATCAGAAACACCCGGAATTTTGGCAACGATCTCTTCGACCTCTTTACGGACATCAACCGTGCGTTCGATGGAACTGCCTGCCTTGAGGTTCATCGCAACCATCAAGACGCCTTTGTCTTCGGCCGGAACAAAGCCTGTAGGGGTGGTTAAGAACATATAGTAGATGACACCAAGCAGCCCAAAAAAAGCCGCCAAAACGGCATATCTTGCTTTGACCAGCAGCGTGATCAAGTCGGTATATCTCTCGGTCAGCCAGGTAAACCCTTTTTCAAAAAGTGAAAAGCCGACAAAGACCTTTTCATCTTTACCTCGGCGTTTGATGATGATGGCGGCGATCGCCGGTGAAAGCGTCAAGGCGTTAAGAGACGAGACCATAACCGCAAAAGAGATGGTCAGGGCAAACTGCTGGTAAAGCGAACCGGTGATCCCGGGCATCATCGATACCGGAATAAAGACGGCGACAAGAACCAGAGTTGTCGAGATGATGGGACCAAAAAGCTCTATCATGGACTTTTTAACGACCTGAGGCATGGTGAGTTCAGGCTCTTTGTACATAATGACCTCGACGTTCTCAACAACCAGGATAACATCATCAACAACAATACCAATGGCCAGGATAAGGCCAAAGAGTGTCAGGAAGTTGATCGAAAAACCGGGAGCCAGATACATCGCGGCAAAAGCACCGATCAGAGAGACCGGAATGGCAACGGCTGCAATGACGGTAGGACGCCAGGACTGCAAAAAGATATAGATGATGGTAATAACAAGCAGTATGGCTATAAAAAGGTTGGTGACAACATTGTCTATGGCAACGTTGACATACTTTGTCGTGTCATAAGGGATAGAGTAGCTGATACCCTCCGGAAAACGGCTTTTTACCTTCTCCATAACCTTGCCGACGGCTTCGCGGATCTCCAAGGCGTTACTGCCGGGCAGCTGATAGATACCGACCAGTCCGGTAGGGTTTTTGTTTAAGATAGCGTTCCAGTCATACTTCTCAGCACCGAGTTCTATACGCGCAATGTCACGCAAAAAGACCAGAGAACCATCTTTTTTATACTTTATAACGATCTCTTCAAACTCGTCGACCTGTGTCAGACGCCCTTCGGCGGTCAGAACATATTCGATCTGTTGATCACGGTAGGTCGGCGCAGAGCCGATCTTTCCGACAGCCGCCTGTTTGTTCTGAGACTTGATAGCATTGATAATATCTTCAGGTGTAAGGTCTAAGGCATAGATCTTGTCAGGGTTGAGCCAGATACGCATGGAGTATTTTTTCTCACCCATGTTTTCGGCTTGTCCGACACCGGGAATACGTTTTAGCTCATCGATGACATTGATGTTGATAAAGTTGGAGAGAAAAGCATCATCAAACCGCTCATCACCGTTAAGTGTGACCATACAGACGATACTAGGACTCTTTTTGTCAACGATGACACCCTGCTGCTTGACCTCGGAAGGAAGGGAAGGGGTAGCCATCGAAACCTTGTTCTGTACATCAACAGCCGCAATGTCCAGGTCATAACCCGACTCGAAATAGACCGTGATCTTGGACTGTCCCGTAGAGGTGCTTGACGAATCAATATAGATAGAGCCCTGTACACCGTTGAGCTTGTCTTCGAGCGGCCGCGTGACTGACTCTTCAACTGCATAAGCATTGGCTCCGGTATAAGTCGCCGTCACCTCGACTGTCGGCGGGACAACGTCTGGAAACTCCTGTATGGGAAGAACGACCATGGATACTAGACCACCGGTAATGATCAATAGCGAGATGACCATTGCAAAGATAGGCCGTTTTATAAAGGTTACGGAAAACATCTACTTTTTCGCCTGTTCTGGGATAAGGTCGTGCTCTTTCATAACGGCAGCAATGCCTTTTGTCTCCGTCACATCTTTAGGCGCTAACAGACGACCGTCTTTGACCTTCATCAGTCCAGAGATGACAACAACGTCACCATCTTTCAAGCCTTCTGAAACACTAGAGTAATAACGACTGGTCAGGTTTGTTGTGATACTCGTGCGTTTAGCCGTGTTGTCGGCATCAACCGTGTACACGAATTTGCCCAACTGGTCTTCAAAGATCGATTGCGGCGGAACCATGATAAAGTCAAATTTATCGGTTACAAAGATGTTGATATAGACAAAGGTTCCGGGGTAGACAGCGTTCTCTCTGTTGTCTATTGTCGCGCGCATCGATATAGTCGACGTCAAAGGGTCAACCGTGTTGTTGGAGAAGTCGACATAACCGTCAAGACGTTTTCGCTTTAAGACATCTTCGCCTTGACCGCGCACTTCAATAAATGCCGGAAGATCTTTTTGTGAACGGAATTTGTAGATCCTCTGGACTTCACTCTCTGTCGGACTGAAATAGGTGTAGATGCTGTCAGTCTGGACAATCGTCGTCAGTACGGTTGACTCACCATAACCGACAAGGTTTCCGACATCCACACGACGCGCACTGACCTGACCGGAGACAGGCGCGATGACGACCGTATAACTCAGTTCAAGTTCTGCGTTTTGTATCGCTGCATCATCAGCGGCAATAGCGGCTATCAGCTCCCCGTATCGCGCTTCATGCTGTTCGAGTGTGGCACGAGGTGCCAGTCCGTCTTTTACAAGAGGTTTGAAGCGTTCTACATCTGCTTTAGCCAGTTCAAGAGAAGCTTGGTCACGGCGTTTTTTAGCTTTTGCAGACTTGAGATTACTTTTATATTGTGACTGTTCGATCAGAAAAAGTTTATCGCCTTTTTTGACCTCGTCACCGTCTTTAAAGTAGACCTTTTGAAGCCGTCCTGAAACACGGGCACGTATCTCCTGGTCACTGCTGGCCTTTGTCATGCCGGTGTACTGTATCCATAAAGGAAAGTTCTTTTTATGAACAGTGACAGTCTCAACCGCTAATGGCGGTATGGCTTGAGGGACAGAGGCTTTTTTCTCTTCACTGCATCCACTGAAGAGAAGTGCTCCGGAGATGGCAACAAACAGGGCAATTTTTTTTGTAGGGAACATGACGATCCTTGAAGAATTTGATAATTATACTATCGTATCGAATTAAGTGTTAGTTAGTGTTGATGAGAGTGAGTTAATTGTGCATTGTCTCTTTGAGGAACATATATTGTGTGAATATGTTAGCAGTCGGCTAATATCCTCTGAGATAGTAGCCGACTTTATAACGTATCCGTGTCTTCTGTTTGGGACGAGGGTACTTGCTGTAGGCATACTCAATAGTCTCTTTGGTAGTATCATCCAAAATATAGAAGTTGCTTTTGTCGATGAACTCGATCTCTGAGATGTCGCCATTGGGATAGAGATAGAACTCAACGATATTTGAGCTGTTTACACGCATTTCATTGGGTATGTTAACGCGACCGACACGGTTAAGCACCTGTTGGGTAATACGGCGCATGATCTCCTGGTTGTCCAGGATGTATTCTTGTTCACCGGGGCTAAGTTCACCGAAGGTCTCGCCGTAAGCATCTTTAATGTTGTTAAGAAGCTTACTTTCGCGCTTGGTAGAGCGTTGGGCTTTCTCCTCGCTCGGCGTAGTACTCACTTTTTTAGAGAGCATTGAATAGAGTTGGTCATGCTCTTTTTTAGGCGCTTTGGTCCTGTTTTCATCGACTTTGGCGATGGGTTTGTCTATAACTGGAATGTAAGGCTTCTCAGGTGGCAGGGGTTCGACTTTAGGCTTTTTTGGTTCCGGCTTTTTTGGCTCAACTTTAGTAACCGGCGGCTGACGTTTAACCGGCGGTTTCGGTATGTGTTTTATAAAAGGTTTTTCCTGGATCTTTTTAAGCTGTTTGCCCTTGGGCATCAGCTCCGCTTTTTTAGGTTTGGCCTCATTCTTAACGGGTGCACTTTTAGTGGCTTTCGGTCTCTCTTTTAGAGACACTTTGATGCGGTGCTCTTCAGGCGGCTCCACCTTCTCGACCTTAGGCGTGTAATACCCTAAAAGCAAAAAGAGCAGGATGAGTAAAAGATGAAACATCAAAGCAATAAGAAAAGCGGCGGTTGAACGACTCATAAGATCCAAATAATTTGTGGTTTTTGAGATTATAGCACACAGTGATTAACCATCGTTTTCGCTCTAAGATTAATAAGCTACAATAGACACCATCAACAATAAACAGGATTTTATATGAGATTGTTTTTTCTGCTATTGCCGTTAATACTTATTTTCCAGGGGTGCAGTTACCTTGATGCCGTTAAGCGATCTAAGACTAATGAGGAGATAAAAGGGACTAAAGCTTACTATGACAATAAATGTTTGGTCGCCGAAGAGTGTGCCAGTCTTTCAGGCTCAGTTTATCTTCCTGTTAACGATATAAGTGACACTTTGGCTTTGGTCACTGTTATTCAAGACGGGAATGAAAGTCGGGCTATTGATGCACAGCTGCTCGATTTTACAACAACATCAGATGACAAAGTCGCCCACTTCTTCTTTTCCCTTCCGGTAGGCGACTATATGTTCTACGTCATAAAAGCGGATGACAATAAGACGTTATTGGATGATGAACTTCAAGTGTTGGCTGAGATGGGTCCGGGTTCTATCGGTCCTGAAGATCTAAAAGAGTATCACAATGCTTATATTACAAAGGACATTAAAGTTGATTCTGATGTGTCAAACGGTACTTTTGCTTACTCTATAGACCATCTCCGTCAAGAGCTGATCGCTAAAAACAGCCGTACTACCGGCGGCTACTTTGATGATAACGTTGATCTTGACGATCCGATATTTTCGCATAAGATGGCGATGGAGGGGCTATACTACCCGCAAAACTTCAAAACTCAGGTCAAACCACTTTACCGGCTTGCTCCTGAGTTCAAAAAAGGCACCATCCCGATTGTCTTTGTGCATGGGATGTCCGGCACACCGCGTGACTGGAGATATATGGTGGAAAACCTCGACCTGGAGCGTTATACGCCTTATCTTGCCTACTATCCTACAGGCGAAGACTACACAAAGCTCTCTGTACTGTTCAGCGGCTGGATACTGTCAGATAAGCTGTTTGAAGATCTGCCGATCGTTATCGTTGCCCACAGTTTTGGCGGGGTGATCGTTCGTGATGCGCTCAATCTTGAACACGACAAGCATAAACTACTGTTTATCTCACTGGCATCGCCTTACGGCGGTGATGCAAAAGCTTCTGACGGTGTTAAAAACGCCCCTTATGTTCTGCCGGCGTGGAGAAGTATTGCGGATGACGGTGATTTCATTGAGAATCTTTATAGAAAAGAGTTGTCTGAAAACGAGACATTTAAACTGATATTTGCTTATAACAATTACGAAGAAGGGCCAAGCGGCGACAGTCGGATACCTCTGCGTAAACAACTTCGATTTGAAGCCCAGGAAGAAGCAGATGAACTGTACGGATTTGACGAAGACCATGTCTCGATCTTGAAATCTAAAAAGACTGCAGTATATATTGATGAACTTTTAAATAAATTTGCAGATGAGAACCTAAAATAACAGGGTATTTGCTATAATTGCGCCGTAATTACGACACCAACTAAATAATGATCAGGAAGTTTTATGAGTACAGAAGCATCTAACAGAGCCTTTAACGAAGCACAAGAGTATATCCCGGGCGGTGTTAATTCACCGGTCCGCGCCTTTAAGAGTGTCGGCGGTATACCGTTGTTTATTAAAGAAGGTCAGGGCGGTACGATGACCGATATTGACGGCAACAGTTACGTTGACTTCGTGCAGTCGTGGGGACCGCTTATCTTTGGTCATCGTGACGAGAGCATTGAAGCAGCTGTTATTGAAGCCGTTAAGCACGGCTTGAGTTTTGGAGCGCCGACTGAAGCTGAGACTGAACTGGCTCATGAAGTGGTCTCTATCTTTGACTCTGTTGATAAGATCCGTTTTGTCTCTTCGGGTACAGAAGCCGTTATGAGCGCAATCCGTCTTGCTCGCGGTTTTACCGGCAGAGATGACATTGTCAAGTTCGAGGGCTGTTACCATGGTCACAGTGACTCTCTTTTGGTACAGGCCGGCTCAGGTCTGGCAACTTTCGGCAACCCGTCATCGCCTGGTGTTCCGGCTGATTTTACAAAACATACACTGCTGGCAAAGTATAACGACCTTGCATCGGTAGAGAAGTGTTTTAAGGACTCTGACAACATCGCTTGTATCATCATCGAGCCGATTGCCGGGAACATGGGTCTTGTTCCTGCGGACAAAGAGTTCCTGCATGCGCTTCGCAAGCTTTGTGACGACAACGGAGCACTTCTTATCTTTGACGAAGTGATGAGCGGGTTTCGCGCAACACTTCATGGTGCTGAGAGCATCACAGGTGTTAAACCCGACATGATCACACTGGGTAAAGTTATCGGAGGCGGCATGCCTGTCGGTGCCTTTGGCGGCCGTAAAGAGGTGATGGCAATGCTTTCTCCTGACGGTCCGGTTTATCAGGCAGGAACACTAAGCGGTAATCCGATTGCTATGGCAGCAGGTCTTGCAGCGGTTAAAAAGCTGAAACAAAATGCAAAACTCTACCCGATCCTTCAAGAACGTGCGACACGCTTGGTCGAAGGGATGAAAGCAGCAGCAGCAAGCAACGGCATCAACATGGTGACCGATGTTCGCGGTTCGATGTTCGGCTTCTTCTTCAGTGCTGACCCTGTCAAGAACTTTGACGATGCGGCACAAGCCGACCATGCACTGTTTGCCAAGTTCCATGCTGCAATGCTCTCTGAGGGCTTCTACTTTGCCTGTTCAGGCTATGAGACAGGTTTTGTCTGCAGTGCGACAACTGACGAGATGATCGAGAACACGATCAAAGCGGCAGAGAAGATCTTTGCAGAGATCAAATAATGGCTGACACTCCTAAAACTCCCGAAGAAGAGGGCGAAAAACCGCGTATTAAACCGATAATCGAAGGGGCAGAGTCTCTTTCACTCGGTATTTCAATGGTCGTTGCTGTCATTATCGGTGTGGGTATCGGTCTAGGACTCAAATATGTTACAGGCATTACCTGGACACTGTGGATCGGTGTTGTCATCGGTATTGCTGCTGCCGGGTTAAATGTCTATAAAGCCTACTCAAAACAGTATAAAGAGTTTGAAAAACTGGCTAAACAGGATCGATACAAGATCCAAAAACAGTTAGAAGATGACGAAGATGAGGACGAGAGTGCAAAAAACTATTAAGCTCTTCTTCATCAGCGAAGTCGCCATTTTTGCTCTGTGGCTCTACTCTTATGCATTTTTTATCAATTTCCAGGTCGCTTTTCTCTCATCGGTTTTGATCTTGCTGGGTTCGACCTATAGCTACAAACGTCTTGTCGACAGACGTGTCGCTTCAGAGGACCGACCGGACGATACAGACCTTATAGACAAGATCGATGATCCGTTTGATCTCTACAGCGAAGAGATAGGTTCTGAGGCTATGGAGGTTGAAGAGGTCGATCTGAAAACTGTTGTAAAAGAGGAAAAGAAGCGTCTAAAAGAGAACAAGCAGACCGTTAAAAACACGGCCAAGAGCGCACCTGCACTTGTCTCCATCTTCAGAGTCGTACCGTATCTCTTTTTAGTGCTTGGGTTTATCGGGCTTAACAACAATGGACTCTTGAGTCTTGTCCCATTTCTTGTAGGTCTTGGATTTGGCGTGGTAGCCGGACTTTTTATGGGAAGATCACTCTTTATAAAAGAGCAGTAACTATATAAGCAGTTATATAGTTGTCAATCCGTGATCATCGGAATATTAATACTGACGACACCGTCTTTGTATGAAGAGTAGAGGCTGTTCGCCTCTGCAAGCAGCTCTATCTCGGAAACAAACTTCTTGCAAAACTCTTCACCGGATATCTCGATACTAAAGAGAGAATATTTCTTCTCATCAAACTTAATATGTTCACCTACACGATAGAAGAGTTTTGTTGTGATCTTCTTGCTCTCTTTGTACCCGTTATAGACCTTATTTAACAGCTTGATAAAGTTGTCGGGATGAAGCCGTATCTCGGGGATAGTAGGGTCAAGGTCTTTTTGAAAGATG
>JBDLJE010000042.1:0-20701 GCA_039714575.1 Campylobacterota bacterium
ATTCAACATTCAACATTCAACATTCAACATTTAAGTTATAATCCCCACATGAAACTACTTGACTATAAAACATGGAATATAAAAACGATACTCAAAGATATTGCTGTTATGGCCTTGATGATCTTGGTGATCAGTAATGTACTGAGTTACATTCGCAAGCCAGACTTGGCAGACAGCACACTTCCTCAGATCAATATGCTGTTGATCGACGGTGAGAAATTTCAGTCAAGTGCCTTTGAAGGCAAACCATTGTTAATTCACTTCTGGGCAACCTGGTGTCCGACCTGTAAGGCGGAGGCGGATAATATTCAGCGTCTTTCGGACTATTATGAGGTGGTCACTTTTGCCGTTAAGTCAGGCAGTGATGAAGAGTTGGCAGAGTATATGAATGACCGCGGGTTTGATTATCGTGTTATTAATGACGAAGATGGCCGTTGGGCAAGAGAGTTTAATATTGAAGGGTACCCAACCACTTTCATCTATGATTCGGCAGGGCAGGTAACTTTTAGCGAGGTGGGGTACACTTCGACCTTGGGACTGCTCTTTAGGATGTGGTGGGCAGGTTAATCACGCTCTTTTTTAGTCAGTGTCATGGCGTACATCCACTGCTGAAGCGGCAGGAACTGCTCATAATGTCTGTAGAGTTCAGGAATAAACTGCTTATGGGCAATAGTAGAGGTTTTCAAAGTGTGAAAGACAGCAACCGCTTTCATCCGAGCCAGATACTCAAGACTCATCTCTTTGTCAAACCCTCTAGGCAGACGTTTATAACCTGGTTCAGAGATAATATAACCACGCTCTCTTAATGTCTCTAAGATCTTATGCAGCTCTTTGCGATGTTCGTCGACTTTGATGTAGTCACGATACGCGGCAAGCAGGTCTGGATCGAAGGTACGGACGCCTGAAGCTAATAACAGCTCTTTTGGTGAGAAGTGCAGGTAAAAACAGCTTGACTGCATCCGTATATGGTTACCCTGCCAGAAGATGACACCGATCTTGGATTTGATAGGGGTCTTGTCTTTTGAGAAGCGGATGTCGCGGTAGATACGAAAAAGCGACTGGTTGATCTTGGGAATGGCGTTGATAGTCGGAACAAGGGCTTGCAGGTGCTCGCCCATCTCCTCGACAAAGGCTCGGCTTGGCTCTAAGATGAGTTTGGTGTACTCATCTTTATGCTCATTGAACCACTCTTTATTATTGTTTTTTTGGATAGACTTGAGAAAGGGAATGGTCCCTTTTGGATAGTGAATAAAACTCATGTAAAAGTCCTGCAACAGATAGGTCATACAATTATATCACTTTGTATTTAGTGTAGTTGGCTAAAATGAGAAAAACGCTTAAGGTCGCGGATGTCAGTTCGTACGGTTCTTCTCTTTTTAGTAATAAGCGCTGTGCTTAAAGCCGAGCCTGACTCAACGATCCAGGAGTATAGCCGATCTGCGGACATTAACAGTACGCTTGACCGCTTGCAAGGTTATGCCAGTGTCACTGCGGCGGGAGTGCTGCAGAGTGAGCCGGAGGCCGTTGATGTCGATGTGACCAAAGAAGACGATAACAACTCTAATCTGATCAGTGCTGCCACTAAACTGGATGATGTCAGTAGCCTTGATATTGTCAAAGAGCAGCGTAAACAGCGTAAAGAGGCAAAAGAAGAGCCTGATAAGTCACGTCGACTAGTCGATACTATCGTTGTAAAAGGGTCTGTACTGCAGGGCAAGATCGCTCAATTGACATCGGAATATATCAGTTTCAGTCTCATCTACGGCGAGGGCAGTATCCGTATTGACTATACGGATGTCGAGTCGCTTATGACCGAACATGAGTATAATATCTACTTTGACGGTAAAGAGACACAGGGTTATATCACCGGCATACAGGACCACGCTTTTATAAAGATCCGCCATGGAGAGATCGAGGAGCTGATCACGATCTCCAAGATCGACCGTTTTGTGATCTCTGAAAACGAGGATACGTCACTGGAAAACAGGATACGCAATACTTTTCCGTATTGGAGCGGGAACATGGACCTTGGTGTTGAGTATGAGAGCGGAAGTAACGTTAAACACAAACTGAAGATCGGGGGGCATGCAGAACGAAAATACACGGTACATAAAACGATCTTTGATATTACCTACTCGTATGAAGCGACAAAAACGGTGGACACAGAGGCGGTTCTCAATAAACATGAACTTTATTCATTTTTAGAGGAGAACTACTTTTTGACTGAAAATGACCTTGTTTTTGCGGAGATCGGTTATGACTTTGATGTCCCCCGGTATGTTGACAACCGTCTCTACCCGGCTCTAGGGTATGGTTATCGGGTGCAAGCAGAAAAAAAGAGGTGGGTTCAGTTTAAAGTCGGTGTCGGTTATGTTTATGAGAACTTTATCGCTGATGACTCCAACCTAAGTTATGATCTTGACAATAGTTATGCGGCCGGTCTATTTGCTGTTGATGCAGAGTATGAGGTTCGGGACCTGATACTGTTGAACCGCATACTGTTCGGTGCCAACTTCTTTTATATGCCGGGAATGGAAGATTTACGAAATAATTGGCTGTTGCGCTACTCTCTTTCAGCCACGGTACCTTTCTCAAAAGCGGTATCTCTTAAAATAATCGGACGACAGGTCTCTGATAATAACCCCTCCCCCAGTGTCGGTAATAACAAAGTCACATTGGACATCTATCTGAGTCTGCGGTTCTAGAGGCTCTTATATCAATATAAAGTTTTGAGCTTGCGTTAGTTTGGAATGTGGTATAGTTTATTAGAATTTATTATAAAGAAACCGGATGTCAAACAATCACTATTTTCAAGTTGCCGTTATTGGTGGCGGTATCTCAGGCTCGGCGCTGCTCTATACATTGGCACGTTATACAGACATCAAAAGTGTTGCACTTTTTGAAAAATATGGTGAGATCGGCAGTGTGAACACCAATGCCAAAAGTAACTCTCAGACCCTGCACTGCGGTGATATAGAGACAAATTACACCTTTGAAAAGGCGAAAAAGGTCAAACGTACGGCGAATATGCTGGAGAGATATGCTCTGCAGCATGGTTACGGGGGCAAACATATTCATAAAGTGACTAAAATGGCTCTGGGTGTCGGTGATGAAGAGGTCGCTTACATAAAAGCACGTTATGAAGAGTTTGTGTCGTTCTTTCCCTATATGGAACTTTGGGATGAAGAGGCTTTGGCCGAGATCGAACCGACACTGCTGGAGGGGCGAGAAGAGCCTATCATTGCGATGGGTGCTCAAAACGAATACTCAGCCATTGATTTTGGCGCCATTGCAAAGAGCTTTGTCGACAATGCCGAGAAAGAGCCTAAAAAAGATGTCAGTGTCTTTTTGGACACCGAGATCAAGGCCATGAAAAAGAGGGGAGATAAAACTGTCTTGCAATGTGACAGAGGAGAGTTCTTTGCCGATTTTGTTGTGGTTGACGCGGGTGCGCACTCGCTGCTTTTAGCGCATGAGATGGGATTTGGCGAGGAGTACTCCTGTCTGCCGATAGGCGGAAGTTTTTTCTATGCCAAGAAAAACGTCTTAAACTCGAAAGTCTATACGGTGCAGAATCCAAAACTTCCCTTTGCTGCAGTTCACGGTGATCCTGACCTGGTCAAAGACGGTGTTGCCCGTTTTGGTCCAACGGCCTTGGCTCTGCCAAAACTAGAACGCTATAAGGCAAGCCACTTCTTGGATTTTTTACATTCGCTCAGTCCCGATGAGGCAGTGTTGAAAGTCTTTTACGACCTGCTGAAAGATGATGATATACGTGATTATGTCTTTAGAAACTTCATCTACGAGATACCGGGGATACGTCGAAAAGAGTTTGTAAAAGAACTTCGCAAGATCATTCCGAGTATTAAAGCAGATGAGATCAAGTTTGCTAAAAACATCGGCGGTCTGCGTCCTCAGGTGATCGATAAGGTCAAAAAACAGCTTCTTCTCGGTGAGGCGAAAATAGAGACAGATGTGGGTGTCATCTTTAACATGACCCCATCACCCGGTGCCACAAGTTGTTTAGGTAATGCAGAGGTGGATGTTAAGCTTATCTGTGAGTATTTGGATCAAGAGTTTTATAAAAAGAAATTCAAAGATGAACTTACATAAGGGCAGCGGCTCTAAAAGGTCACTCTCTTCTGCCTTTATAGAAGTGCTTCGAGCTCATGCAAAGTTTTGATGCGGTGGGCGGCATCGCTAAAGTCATGGGTAACGGTAAAATGGTTATGGACAACGACACACTCCATACCTGCATTGACGGCTGAGCGGAGCCCACGCTGTGAATCTTCGACAACAACGGCCTCATGCTTCTCGCCGCCGAAAAGCTTTAGCCCTTTTAGGTAGGGATCGGGGTGTGGTTTGGAACGTCCATACTCGCCGCTGCAGAGCACAAACTCCATATGCTTAGTGATACCGCGTTTGGCATGGATAAGCTCAAAGTCCTCACGCCGTGCCGAGGTGATAATGCCCATACGATACTTCTCTTTCAGTGCACCAAGTACCTCGTTGACCCCCTCTATGGTTATATCTTCTGTGTGTATGTAATGCTGATAGAGTTCATTGCGTCTGTTGCGGGCTTTTTCAACACTGATGCTGTCAAAACCTGCCTCTTCTGCAAGCAAAAAAGCACTCTGGCCGTTTATCATGATGTCGCGGTAGCGCTCTTCACTAAGGGTGATCCCCATTGTTTTGAGGATCTCTACGTTGGCCGTAAAGTACCACTTCTCTGTCTCTACGAGGACGCCGTCGTTGTCAAAGAGTATGTATTTTTTCATGGGCGAATTATAACAGACAAAAGTGGTCGCTACCTCTTGCATTACTGTGAAGATAGGGATATACAAGTTCTTGACACTTAGTATTTCTTCTTAAAATTTGACTTTATCGCCATGCCCTTTCTCTTTTTACTCCGCTAAAAAGAGAAACAGAAAAAGCTCTCACAGCGGCTTCGAGGTCGGTAGCTACCGACTACCTTCTTTCCAGTCGTTCAGTCACTAAAAACCCCTAACTCGGCTACGCCTCAAACAAAGTGGTTTTCTTAACGTTCATTCTCTCCTTACAGTCAGCTCTGTAGATGCTGTGAAAAGAGCTCAAGCGGTAACGCATTTATTAGAATGTAAAAGCTTTCGCTTTTGACTTAGTTTGAATATTGTCGATATATAGCTATGTCTTGGTACAGTGACTGAAGCCGGAGGGGTTTCGTGACTCAAAGAATATGATACTTCTGATTGTAACTGTACCCGTAATAGCTCTTCTTCTTTTTCGTTAGGTTTTCTTCTTGAGCTAGCAAGAAGAAAAAGTGACATACTATCGATATGAAGTAAAGAAAGAAGTTCACAGGGCAAGATGTTGTAAATAGCTTATAAAATTATCTTGAGAAGGCCTTTTCCCTTCACAAATTTTAAAATCAAAACACTAAAAAATCCCACCACAATTGCTTTCGCTATAATTGCATTAATAAATAGGCAGAGTTCTGCCAAAAGACAATGGAAAAACTATGAATTATGATGTAATCGTCGTTGGCGGCGGGCATGCGGGCATTGAAGCCGCTTTGGCTTCTGCACGTATGGGACATAAAACACTGCTGGTCTCGATGCTGGCTGAGAACGTCGGTGCGACAAGCTGTAATCCTGCAGTAGGTGGACTGGCTAAAGGCCACTTGGTACGCGAGCTTGACGCCCTTGGCGGTGAGATGGGTCTTATCACCGACGAAGCGGGTATCCAGTTCCGTATCTTAAACAACACAAAAGGGCCTGCTGTTCGCGGGACCCGTGCGCAGATCGATATGGATCAGTACCGTGTTATCGCCCGTAACATTGTCTTGAACACACCCAACCTTGAGCTGGTGCAAGAGACGGTCGATGATCTGTTGATGGAAGAGGGTGGCGTTGTCGGTGTCCGTACTGATCTTTTAAATGAGTATCGTGCTAAAAAGGTGATCTTGACGACAGGAACATTCCTGCGCGGTGTTGTCCACATCGGCGAGATCACCAAAGAGGCGGGGCGTTTTGGCGAATTTGCGGCGAACAAGCTCTCTATCTCTCTGATGGATGCCGGTCTTAATATCGGCCGACTTAAAACAGGGACCTGTCCCCGTATTGACAGCTCGACCATCGACTTCTCCGTGATGGAAGCACAGCCCGGCGATGAACTGCCGACGCCGTTCAGTTTTCGAACAGACCGTGAAGCTTTTAAAAAAGATAAAGAGCAGCTGCCGTGTTACATCACCTACACCAACATCAACACGCATGAGATCATCGAGCAGAACTTCTACAGAGCGCCGCTCTTTACCGGTCAGATCGAAGGGGTTGGACCGCGCTACTGCCCGAGTATCGAAGACAAGATCAACCGTTTCCGTGACAAAGAGCGTCACCATCTCTTTATTGAACCGCAGACGATGGAGAACACCGAGTGTTACATCAACGGCATGAGTACCTCGCTGCCGCCGGAAGTGCAGCAGGAGATGATCCACTCTATTGTCGGGATGGAAAATGCGAAGATCACCCGCTACGGTTACGCCATCGAGTATGACTATGTTGATCCGACAGAGTTGACCCACACTTTAGAGACCAAAAAGGTGAAAAACCTCTACCTAGCAGGGCAGATCAACGGAACCACCGGTTACGAAGAGGCGGCGGCACAAGGGCTTATGGCAGGTATTAATGCGGCCTTGAGTCTTGAAGAGAGAGAGCCTCTTATCTTGGGTCGTGATGAAGCGTATATCGGTGTTCTCATTGATGACCTCGTCACCAAAGGAACAAAAGAGCCGTACCGTATGTTTACCTCGCGTGCGGAGTACCGACTGCTGCTGCGTGAAGAGTCGGCTGATATGCGTCTGAGCAAGTATGGACATCAGTGCGGGCTTATTGATGATGCAGCCTTTGCAGACGTGGAAAATAAAATTGCTCAGATCAAAGAGGGTACAGACGTCATCAACGCAACAGATTATACACCCAACAAAGAGTTTATTGCCTTTTTAGAGAGTATCGGCGAAGAGCGCATCAGTGACAAGATCAATGCACAGCAGGTGATCGCCCGTAAAAGTTTCACACTGGACAAACTGACGAAGCTGCTGCCTGAGCTGGCCAAGTTCGGTGAGTACATCCAAGAGCAGATCCTGGTCGAAGCGAAGTATGCCCGTTATGTCGAAAAACAGCTTGATGACATCGAAAAGATGAAGAAAAACATCAAGATCAAGATCCCCAAAGATTTCGATTTTGCAGCGGTTCGCGGCTTCTCTAAAGAGGTCATCGACAAGCTGGAGACCTTCCAGCCGCCTACCTTGCAGGCAGCGTCGCAGATCTCGGGAATTACACCCGCAGCTATCGAGATACTGCACATCTATATGAAAATGGCGGAGAAGAAAAAATGAGACTATTTTACTATGTACACACAGGCCACCGTATCGGGTTAGACCGTTTTCGCCGTGCGGCGACGATTATTCGTGCCTTGGGCGATGTTGATATTACCCTTTTGACATCTGACTTTCGTATTGCACATGAGTGTAAAGAGTTCGGTGTCAAACGTTCTGTCGGTATTGATGTGGTGCGTAACATCCCTCAGATCGCCCATCACGGTGACAAGATCATCTTTGACTCTGATGAGTTGAACCCCGTGATGCACAAAGACATGGTCGACTTCTTTTCGACCTTTATCCGTGTAACGGATGATCCAAATGCTGTTCAGCTGGAGGGTGAACTGCTTATCTCTCCTTACCTTGAGGGTGAGGGGGTCTGTAAGGGAGTTGCTGTTGATGAAAAGTACTTTGAGCAGACACCCAAAACGATAGAAAAAGCGTTCTTCTTTGGTGATGATGATTATGAAGAAGATCTGCTGGCGAATGTTGATATGTTTGCTCAGCTGGAGATGGATCTAATTGTCGGTTTTTACTTCTTTTTGGACTATGAAGAGAAGCTGGCACCATCTTTTGCTGCACGTTATGAGTTTGAAGAGTATGATGAGGCGGTTCAAGGCTCAAAAGTCTTTGTCACCTCTTCGCCGCAGGCAGCTTTGGAAAACCTGGCTTCTGGCGGCCGGCCTGTTTATATTCAGCGCCCCGATTATGTGCGTGATTTTATCCCGCTTTTTGAGACGCTTAACATTCCTGTAGTAGATGGATTTGATAAAATAAGGCTAATACTACTATTAGATAGTATTTCTTTACACGAGTATCACGAATTGAAACAAACCACACAAAAGATAGCTGAATTTCTTAAGAATAGATTACATTTATAATCTATTAACCCTTATAAGTCTATTATATGCTCTGAAAATTTCACACGAGTGAGTATAGAAATGAACCAAACTAGAAGAGGCTTTATGGGTAAAGCTTTCGGTGCCGTTGCCGGTGTCGGAGCTGTAGGTGCTTTATATGCCATGAAAAGATCATGGGATCCGCTTCCAAGCGTAAAAGCAGCAGGTTTTACAAATGTTGATACGTCAACATGTGTAGAGAATAAACTAGTCGTTGAAAAATGGCGTGGTAAACCTATCTTTATCTTAAAAAAGACAGCAGAGATGGTGAGCAGCCAAGGCGAAGCTGAAGCAGCACGTGACGTGATCATCGATGGTGCGCACTTTACAGTTGCTATCGGACTTTGTACGCACCTGGGTTGTATCCCGGCATACCGCGAAGACAGAACAGACTTCTTATGTGCTTGTCACGGTGGTGAGTTCAATGCTTCAGGAATTGATACAAAACTTCCACCTCCATCTCCACTGGTCATCCCGCCTTTCAAGGTCAATGGAGCAATACTTGTTCTTGGCGAAGAGGGTGAAGTATACAAAAAAATGAAAGAATCTGGCGTTACAGCCTAGAAGGGACAGCATAGATGGCACATTTTGAAAAAGCAAATAGCATCGGCGAATGGCTAGATCAGCGTTTAGCAGTTAAAACTCTTGAACGCGTTCTTGCCAAAGAGTACTGGATTCCAAAAGACATTAACTTCCTATGGGCAATGGGTATGGTTCTTGCGATCACTTTCGGTATCTTACTAGTTTCAGGAATCTTCCTTTTAATGTACTACCAACCAAACGTTAATACGGCATTTGACAGTGTAAACTACATCATTATGCAAGAGGTCGGTTTTGGATGGTTATGGCGTCACGTTCACGCAGTAGCAGCGTCAGTGGTCTTCTTGATCATCTACATCCACATGTTCACAGGTATCTACTACGGTTCATACAAGAAAGGCCGTGAGGTCATCTGGGTCTCAGGTATGCTTCTTTTTGTAGCGTTCTCTGCAGAGGCGTTCTCTGGTTACATGCTTCCATGGGGTCAGATGTCTTACTGGGCAGGTATGGTTATTACGAATCTTTTCAGTGCCGGTTCTCTTGAGCTTAACGGCGTTGTTGAGTGGATCCGCGGTGACTACGTTCCTGGTCAAGCATTCTTGACACGTTTCTTTATGCTTCACGTACTATTGATCCCTATTGCGATCCTAGCGTTGATCGGTATTCACTTTGGTGCGCTGCGTATCCCGCACGTTAACAACCAAAATGGTGAAGAGATTGATTTCGAAGTTGAAGCTGAGAAGTACAAGTCTGGAAACAAAGCGGCATCTAAAGTTATCGCATTTGCAAATGACTTTATGTCTAAAGATATGTTCGTTGTTGCTATTTACCTGATCTTCTTCTTCTACCTGACGTTCTGGAACTACTCGTTCGCGATGGATCCGGTTAACTTTGATCCGGCAGATGGTCTTAAGACACCGGCACACATCTACCCTGAGTGGTACTTCCTATGGTCTTACGAGATCTTGCGTCCGTTCTCTAAAGATATCGGTCTGATCGCGTTTGCTTTTGCACAGGTTATCTTTGTTCTTCTTCCATGGTTGGATAGAAGCCCGAATGCAGTTCCTGCAAGCCGTCGTGGTCTCTTTAAGTACTGGTTCTGGATCATGTTGGTGAACATGATTGTCTTGACTACTATGGGTAAACTGCCGCCAGAAGGTATCTGGAATCAGATCGGCCTAGTGTCTGCACTACTCTTCATTGTTCAATGGTTGGCTCTGCCAGTCATCACAATGTATGAAAAAAAAGTATAAGGGAGTAAGACAATGAAAGAATTATTTATATTAGGCGTAGTTGTATTTTTCTCTTTGCTGACATACTGGTTGGTTGAGCCGTTCGCTCACGGTAAGATGCACAAACATGTTGATAGCCATCAGTTTCAGTATGCTGATCTTCCTGCTGTAACCAAGCAGGGTGATGCAGCTGCCGGTAAAGACCTTGTTATGGGCGCTGGCGCATGTTCAGGCTGTCACTCGATCGAGGTGGACGGTCTGCCTGCGATGATGGAGCCGGATATGGCTGCAGCATCTTATGGTGTTAACCCGCCAGACCTAAGTAATGCTGGTGCGATCTATGATGCTAAGTTCTTGACAGATGTTATCAAGAACCCTGCACACGCACTTAAGGTAGAGCACAAGTTTGATCCTGCCAGCGGTGCAATGCACCCAATGGTACCTTTCTATGGTGCCGGCGGAGACATTGACCAAGAGGTAGCTGACATGGTCGCTTACCTTCAGTCTATTGCTGTTAAGCCTAGTGAAGTGACTTCTAAAATGGCATTTGAAAATGCTTGTGGACGTTGTCACGCAATGCGATATGCAAACTGGACTCAGATGGGTGAAACACCTGACTTTAAGTACAAAAAAGATGCACTTCGTTACGAAGCAAGAGTTCTTGATTACCAGGATTCATTGAAAAAGTATATGGGTAAACTGCCACCGGACTTGTCAATGTATACACGTTCTCGTAGTCACCACTTCTTGTCAACGTTCATCGAAGACCCTCAAGTTCACCTGGCCGGAACGGCTATGCCGCGTGTCGGTGTTACTGCTGACAGTGCTGAGAAAGTGATTACTTACCTTGAAGAGGTTGGCGATCCATCTAAAGCAAATGGTGATCGTGACCGTATCGGTATGTACGTAATGATCTTCTCACTGATTTTTGCGATCTTCGCGTATCTTTGGAAACGTGAGATCTGGAAAGACCTGCACTAGCAGCTCTTCGAGCTAGTTAAGAGAGTTTCTCTCTTAACGCTTATTCTTCTTTTCCACCCTACTTTTTTTATCTGCTATTTTAACTTTGCAATGATCTATATATTTTGTATTTTACCGGCGATTTTCTCTTTTTCTGTGATAGAGCAGTGTAAAAGTGAATCTAAAATACTTGCTTGTATGGGTATAAATGGGATCAAAAACAGTTAAAACACTGTCATAAGCAGTGATTAAAATAAATATTACATTTTTGTCACAAAATCAGATCAAAACAGTCTCAAAACTTCTCCCCTTGATATAAATCAAATCCATATTAGGCATTGAGTGGTATTATGAACAGTATTGGAAATTGTAGTTTTCAATTTTTAACTAAATTTAAGGAGTTCACATGGCAATGGAAAGAAGAGACTTTCTGAAGTCAGCAGCGGCAGCGTCAGCTGCCAGTGCGATTGGAATGGCTGTCCCGACTGCAGCTCAGGCGAAAGCTGAAGCAGCAACGAGTGATTGGCGCTGGGATAAGGCGGCTTGTCGTTTCTGTGGTACCGGTTGTGGTATTATGATGGCGACTAAAAACGGTAAGATCGTGGCAGTTAAAGGGGATCCGGCAGCACCGGTTAACCGTGGTCTTAACTGTATCAAGGGTTACTTCAATGCGAAGATCATGTACGGTGCAGACCGTCTGACTCAGCCATTGCTGCGTGTTAACTCTAAGGGTGAATTTGACAAACATGGTAAATTTGCACCTGTATCTTGGGAACGTGCTTTTGACGAGATGGAGTTCCATACGAAAAAAGCGCTTAAAGCGAGCGGTCCTGAGGGTGTAGCTGTATTTGCTTCCGGGCAATATACGGTTATGGAAGGTTATGCGGCACAGAAGATGATGAAAGGCGGATTCCGTTCAAACGCGATCGATCCAAATGCTCGTCACTGTATGGCATCTGCGGTTGTCGGTTTCTACCAGACATTCGGTATTGATGAGCCTTCTGGCTGTTATGATGACATCGAGCTTACAGACACAGTTGTAGCTTGGGGTTCTAACATGGCAGAGATGCACCCGATCCTTTGGTCTCGTGTAACTGACAGAAAACTATCTGATCCGGATCGTGTAAAAGTTGTCTCAATTCAGACCTATACACATCGTACATCGGATCTTGCGGATATCGAGATCATCTTCTCGCCTAACACTGACCTTGCACTGTGGAACTACGTTGCACGCGAGATCGTTTATAACAACCCTGAGTCGATCGACTGGGATTTCGTTAAGAAACATATCATCTTTGCGGCGGGTCCTGTAAACATCGGTTACGGTATGCGTAGAGCAGGTGAAAAATCATTGAAAGATGGTAAGTACACAGCTAAAGAGATGGAGATCATCAATAAAGAGATGAGTACTGTTGTTTCTGAAAAAGAGGCACCTGCACTTGAGCCATACGGTTACAAAGCGGGTGACACGATGAAGCATACGGCCGGTACGCTTGGTCACTGGGAGATCTCTTTTGAAGAGTATAAAAAATCTCTTGCACCGTATACACTGGATTACACAGCGAAGATATCTAAAGGTGATCCGGATGAGAGCATCGAAGATTTCAAAAAGAAACTTCAAGCACTAGCTGATCTGTACATTGAAAAAGGACGTAAAGTAGTCTCTTTCTGGACGATGGGTATGAATCAACATACACGTGGTACTTGGGACAATACACTCTCTTACAATGTTCATTTCCTTCTTAACAAACAAGCTAAGCCGGGTAACGGTGCGTTCTCTCTAACGGGACAGCCGTCTGCTTGTGGTACTGCTCGTGAGGTTGGTACGTTTACACACCGTCTTCCTGCGGATATGATGGTTAAAAACCCTAAACACCGTGCGATCACTGAGAAAAAATGGAACATTCCAGCAGGTACTCTCAATGGTGTCGGTAAACAGCACATCATGAAGATCCACCGCGACATCGAAGATGGTCTTGTCAAGTTTGCATGGGTCAATGTCTGTAATCCTTACCAGGATTCTGCATCGGCTACGCACTGGATCAAAGCAGCACGCGAGATGGATAACTTTATCGTTACTTCTGACGGATACCCTGGTATCTCGGCAAAAGTCTCTGACCTTATCCTTCCTTCAGCGATGATCTATGAGAAGTGGGGTGCTTACGGAAATGCTGAGCGTCGTACACAACACTGGCGCCAGCAGGTTCTTCCTGTAGGTGACGCAATGTCAGATACATGGCAGTGGGTTGAGTACTCTAAGCGCTTTACGGTTAAAGACCTTTGGGGCGAGCAAGCACCATCTGGTCCACGTAAAAAAGCACTTCCGAATGTTATTGCAGAAGCGAAGAAGATGGGTTACAGTGAAGATACGACGATGTACGACATCTTATTTGCTAATGCAGATGCGAAGACTTACAAGCTCGATCAAAACGATCCTATCCAAAAAGGTTATGACAACTCTGAGTGTTCAGGTGACAGCCGTAACGTTGTCGGTTCTGACGGTAAAGTGTTTGAGGGTTATGGTTTCCATATCCACAAGTACCTGTTCGAAGAGTACGCAGCATTTGGCCGTGGACACGGGCATGACCTTGCACCGTTCGATGTTTACCATAAAGTCCGTGGTCTTAAATGGCCGGTTGTTGACGGTAAAGAGACGCAGTGGCGTTTCAATGCCAAGTATGATCCATATGCAGCAAAAGCGACTAAAGAGAGCGGTAATCCATTCGCGTTCTACGGAACACTTGCGAAAGCACTACAGTCTGGTAGCTTGACTACTAAAAACAAAGAGAGTAAAAAACAGTCTTTGGCTAACAAAGCGAAGATCTTTGCTCGTCCGTACATGGATCCACCGGAAATGCCGGATGCTGAGTACGATATCTGGTTATCAACAGGGCGTGTGCTTGAGCACTGGCACTCTGGTACGATGACGATGCGTGTTCCTGAGCTGTATCGTGCGGTTCCAGAAGCACTATGTTACATGCACCCGCAAGATGCTAAAGAGAAGGGCCTTAAACAAGGCGGTCTTGCATGGGTTGAATCTCGTCGTGGTCGCGTAAAAGCACGTGTTGAGACACGTGGACGTAACCGACCTGCACGTGGTTTGGTGTTTGTTCCTTGGTTTGATGAGAAAGTCTTCATCAATAAAGTCTGTCTGGATGCGACATGTCCAATGTCAAAACAGACTGACTTCAAAAAATGTGCTGTAAAAGTTTACAAAGCATAATTTTTAAGTAAATAGAAAAAGGTAAGGGAAGTATCGTTTTGAGCGAAAACAGACCTGATAATAAAAAGAAAAAAGAACCATTAACAGATAGACGAAAGTTTATACTCAACATGGCACGCGGCGCTGGATTAGCAGCAATGGGTGGTTTTGTATGGAGTGCTTATGTCGATGAAGTGACAGCGTCTACGCTGCTGCTTCGTCCGCCGGGGGCTCTGAAAGAGGATGACTTTCTAAAGACGTGTATTAAGTGCGGGCTTTGTGTTGAAGCCTGCCCGTTTGACACGCTCTTGCTGTCTAAACCGGGTGACAATAAACCTCTGGGAACGCCCTATTTTATTCCTAGAGATGTACCATGTTATATGTGTACGGATATTCCGTGTGTGCCTGTCTGTCCGACAGGTGCGCTTGATGAAGAGAGTGTCACAACAGATGGCGTCCTTGACATCAACATTGCAGATATGGGTCTTGCCGTCATTGACGCTGAGAGCTGTATCGCGTTTTGGGGTATCCAGTGTGATGCGTGTTATCGAGCTTGTCCTATCTTGGGTGAGGCGATCACAATTGACTATGCAAAAAATGAGCGAACGGGTAAACATGCGTTTATGAAACCGGTTGTTCATGCAGATGCATGTACGGGTTGCGGCATGTGCGAGTTGGCGTGTGTGACAGAGAAAGCGTCTATCTTTGTACTTCCTAGAGAAGTTTCAACAGGTAAGGCGGGTTCTCACTATATTAAAGGTTGGGACAAGTCGGATGAAGCGCGTCTTAAAGATGCAGAAGCTGAGACGACAAAGACCAAGCTTAGTGAGAAGTCGGCGATGGACTCTTTGAATGAGGGAATGGAGGATCTGTACTAATGAAAACTGTATGGAACAACTACCGCTACCTCATTATGCGAAGATTTACCCAGATAGGTATCTTGGTACTCTATTTTGGCGCCAACGCTTGGGGATGGACGGTCTTAAAAGGTAATCTCAGCTCGTCGCTGATCTTTGATGTTGTACCGATGAGTGACCCTTACGCTGCATTGCAGATGCTAGCGGCAGGGGCACTTTTGGCAACAGATCTACTGATCGGTGTTGCCGTTGCAACTGTTTTTTACCTGTTAATAGGGGGACGCGCTTTTTGTAGCTGGGTCTGTCCTATAAACATGATAACGGATGCGGCAGCTTGGCTGAGAGAAAAACTTGAGATCAACCGTGTCCAGGGTTCAAAGCAGCCTGCATCACGCAACATGCGCTACTGGGTCTTAGGACTCAGTCTGGTTATCTCTGCGGCAATGGGAGTGACGGCATTTGAGTTTATCTCGCCGATCTCCATGGTCCACAGAGGTATTGTC
Source organism: Campylobacterota bacterium (assembly GCA_039714575.1). Classification (GTDB taxonomy): domain Bacteria; phylum Campylobacterota; class Campylobacteria; order Campylobacterales; family Sulfurimonadaceae; genus Sulfonitrofixus. Next base: position 15,548 of record JBDLJE010000042.1, read on the forward strand.
TTTGGTTTAGGTTTTGGTTGGGCAGCGATGCTCATAATTTTTCTTTTTGACCTTTTTGTGTTGAAAAATGGATGGTGTGGACATGTCTGCCCGCTAGGCGGATTTTATTCACTACTGGGTAGATTTAGTCTTATACGAGTGACACACGATGAAGAGGCGTGTACTCTGTGTATGAAGTGTAAAGCAGTTTGTCCTGAACCTCAGGTACTGCACATGGTCGGTAAGGAGACTCTTCCTGTTCTTTCAGGAGAGTGTACCAACTGTGCGCGGTGTGTTGAGGTTTGTGATGATGAAGCTTTAGGATTTTCAATCCGAAAACTTGTAAATAATGATAAAACAGGAGATAACGATGAAAGCAATGGGTAAATTAACGATCGCTCTAGCCGCAGCAGCACTGCTGATGGTTGGATGTGGCGAAACCGACACTGCGAAGGCAACACCTGTCAAAGAGGTAAAACCAGCGCCGACGGTAACGGAAGAGTCTTTAGGACTTAGAAAAACAGACCTGTACAGTGAAGATACTACAACAGGTGATGAGACTAAGTACGGTACAGATGCTGCCGGTACGAGTCAAAAGATAGAAAGAGCATTCCAGGATGCTCCGCCGATGATCCCGCATGATGTAGCTAACTTCTTGCCGATCACAGTCAGCAGCAATCAATGTACGGGTTGTCACATGCCGGAAGTCGCTGAAGCGATGGGTGCAACACCGATCCCTGCGTCACACTTCCTGGACATGCGTCCACAGCATAAATTTGATGGTAAGCAATTTACTAAGACTGCGGATGTTATGAAAAACGAGACATCAGTTAAGAAGATAGATGCTCTTTCAGGATCACGTTTTAACTGTTCTCTATGTCATGCGCCACAGTCAACAGGTGCACTTGTAGTAGAGAATACGTTTGAAGCGACATTCAACAAGAAAGACGGTGCAAGTCTGTCAAGCTGGGACGAAGTGGTCCTGGATGGTCTAGACACTGTCGGTCATGGTGCAGCAGCTGTTACCGCTGACGATTTGGATCTTTCTAAATCAGCAGCCGGTAGCCTGGATGGCGGTCACTAAGCAATTGATCCATGCAGTGGTCATCCCGGACTTGATCCGGGATCCACTATATCCGTAAGGATGTAGATTCCGGGTCTAATCCGGAATGAGAGTGTGTGAATTAAATAGTAAACATCCAGTGTTTATACTGCGATGTTTATTTTTTAACTCACCTTAAAGGTACTAATGTGGAAAGAAGAGAACTTTTCGGTTCTCTTGCTTCTAAACTTAGGGGAGATACTCCTAACGCACAGCAAGAGAGCATATTGCGACCACCATACAACAACGACGCTTCTCTTTTTCACACTGAATGCCAGAACTGTGAAGGTGTCTGTGCAACTGTCTGTGAAGAGGAGATCATACTCATCACAGAAGACAAAACACCTATCCTGAACCTTCTCAAAAGCGGTTGTACCTACTGTGACGACTGTGCAACGGCCTGCGAGTTTGATGTACTGACACTGGAAAACAAAAGAGAGATCAATGCCAAGATCACGATCAACAAGTCACTCTGTATGAGCTGGAGTTCAGTGATGTGCTTTTCGTGTAAAGACCCATGTCTTGATGATGCCATCGCATTCAAATCACTCTTTCAGCCCATAATCGAGGCGGACAAATGTACAGCCTGCGGCTTTTGTATCAGTCGTTGTCCGGTTGAAGCGATAGATATTAAGGTGGTAGTATGAAAATATTTTTGATAATGACAGTGTTAATAAGTTCGATCTTTGCAGTGGATTTTCAGCAGCCATCGAAGAGGTACACGTCAAGCGGCGCGGTCGTTGATATGGTTCTGGCAGACCAGAAGCTGTACAGTGCGACAGATGCCAGCAGTGTTGATGTGTTCGATCTTAAAAGCACAAAGATCATTAAGAAGATCACTGTCAGCAAGATCACGGACTTTATGGACGATGTTATTGACTCTAAAGTCTACTCGGTAGATGTTCTCGATGGTGCTGTTGTGCTCCTGTCACAAGGTGAAAAAGGGTTTAGACGAGTTCATACTTACAAAGATGGCAAGCTAGTCGAAGTCATCTCTATTAAAGATCAGCTCTACATCGCCAAGGTGGTGTTTTTAGACAGCAAGACGCTGCTTCTCGGTCTGCTCAGTAATGAGATCATTGCGTATGATATTGCTACCAAAAAGATGAACTATCGTGAGCAGGTCTCATTCTCTAAATTTTCAAACTTTGTTCTGAATGAGAAAAAAAGCGAAGTCGTCATTGCCGATGAGAGTGGCGATCTTAAGATCCACAACACCAAAGACGGCAAGATGCTCAAGACGTTAGAGGGTCAGAACCTCGACAATGTCTTTCAAGTGGACTACAAAAACGGCATCATCGCAACGGCCGGACAGGACAGACGTGTTGTCATCTATAACATGACATTTAACTCTGCTTATTACAAAACAGCGCCTTTTCTTATCTACGGAGTAGGGCTCTCTCCAAGCGGCAAGCTGGTTGCCTATGCCAGTGACGAACAGAACAATGTGACTGTTTTCAAGACATCGAGTAAAAGCACTGTCGGTCACTACGGCGGTAATAAGATGACCTTGTCGAAGATTCTCTTTGTCAACGAAAAAGAGTTTTTAGTCTCCAGCGACGACAGAACCATCAATTTGTACAATATAAAGTAAGGGATGTACCATGGAATTTAATCAATCAGAGTTTTTAATCGAAACAGCGGTTCCGGAAGATGAGTTGATAATCTCCAGAACAGATCTCGAAGGGAAGATCACCTACGCCAATGAGGCCTTTGCCGAGATCAGCGGGTACGAGATGGACGAGCTCATCGGTCAACCGCATAACATCGTAAGACACCCCGACATGCCCAGCGCACTGTTCAAAGAGCTGTGGGAGACCATGCAGAACAAAAAACAGTGGACCGGTGTGGTGAAAAACCTGCGCAAAGACAAGGGCTTTTACTGGGTGAAAGCAATCGTCTCGGGTGTTTATAAAGACGGTGAGCTTGTTGAGTACAAATCACTGCGCGCCCCGATCTCTTATGAAGAGAAGTTGGAAGCACAAAGACTTTACGACAAGATGCGGACTGAAGGCGGCGATAAAGTCAGAAAAGTCATTTACGAATAAAGAGCCTTTTGGTCCACGAATTACGCGAATTAAGAGTGTAATTAAAACAGGAATGACGAACCTAGCTCTTTAATTAGTGTACATCTGCGTAATTCGTGGATAGATACTCTTGCCCTTTCTCTCTTTTTTTTCTAAAATGACTTACATCAACAAACTACCAAAAACCTTTATGCTAAAATATTGCCACTATAAAATAAACTGATTTACAAAGGATAAAATATGAATGTATCAAGTATTGTCGTTCAAACACTTCCCAAATTTATAGATGAGGTTGTCGAAGCGCTTAAGAATACGCCGGAGTGTGATTATCACTTTCATGATGAAAAAGGGCGTATCATTATTACTATTGAGGGTGATGGTGTGAGTGAAGAGTTGGAAAAACTCCATATCATCGAGGCGATCCCGCACGTTATCGCGGCTGACATGCAGATGGCGTACAGTGAAGATGAACTGGACAGCCATATGGAAGTGATCAACGGTGCGGACGCTGTGCCTAAGATGCTTAATGATGATGACCTTGACCCTAGTGACATTATCTATAACGGTGACCTTAAGAAAAAAGACCTTGGCGGTTTTGCCAAGACATTTGACAAGGGTGCCAGATAATGGCGGTTATCTTTACTTCGACCATTAAAATGGACGAAGAGAACAACTGGTATATCGAACTCAAAGACATGGTAGACGACAGAGTGGCCATCTGTAAAGACATGGAAGAGTATGCTGAAAAAGTAGAAGATTACGGCAGCGACTATGGTGGGAACATCGATGCCGTCAACTGGTACAAAGATGACAACGTTCCGGTATACGTCATGGATGAGATTAGACAAAAGATGGCCGACCATAAAGCCGAGATCGAAGAGAAGAACGGCGAACCGCTTATTAAACCAGAGGCATAAGCCTCTCTGCCGCGTTATTCAATATTGACCCTTTCAATATACAAACTTTTCGATTATAGTTTAAAAATTTTATAGTCTTACAACTCAATCTCTCTTTTAACAATACTTATGCCTCTTAACTCTAGTGATACGCAACAAAAAACAGCTATTCCATCTAATTGAACCCCCCGCAATAGAGGCTTTACAGTACACAAAGTGCAAAATCTCTATTTGTGACGATACTGAATGTCACCTATTGAAACACATATCACGTCAGTTAGAGGGAAAAACCCTATAATCACACAGCATAATTCAGCCTCTTTTTCTTTTTAAAACCAGACGGGGAGAAGAGGGGTCATGGTGTTTGAGAGTAACGGTTAAACTGCAATATTTGACACCAGCCACGTAAAATAGGGGTTTTAAGGTACCCTCTTAGAACAAAACCGCCTAAGAATGTGATAAAAATGATATATTTAAATGCTAAACTTTTCCAACATTTGTATTTTGGGTATAACTTTTTGTGATGTTTTTCATATATTTTTTAGAAATATTTTGATTGATATCAAGAAACACTAAGTTTTCTCAAGATACAATTTACGTGATACAAAATTGAAGAGTCTCTTTGACATATATATTTTAAAATTGGTTTAAGATAGTTTGTCAAAGTAACCCTCAAAAAACAAAAGGAAGTTAAATGAAAAAATTGATTATGTCTATGGTGGCTGCACCATTGTTAGTTACAAGTGCATTCGCGTTAGAAGATATCAAGGTTGATGGTCAGGCTAAGCTATGGTATGAGTCAAGTAATGCTTTAGGAAAAAATGGTAGTGATACACTGTTCAACACTGAACAATCATCTGCTGAAGTTGTTTTCAAGCTTGGTATGACAGGTAAGCAGGGTGACGTAAGCTTTGGTACTACAGTTTACCAAAGTTCAACGATGGGTCTAGAAGGTACACTAGTCGGTGGTACTCGTACAGCTGTAGCAAACGGCGACATGTTCGTTGGTGAAGCATATATCGTTGCACCACTTGGAATGAGTACTATTGCAAAGATCGGTAAGCAAGAGCTAGACACTCCATTGGCGTTTACTGAGCGTTGGAATGCAATTCCAAATACTTTCAATGCAGCGGTTGCATTAAACAACTCT